>NZ_JADYVS010000009.1:0-290281 GCF_020194055.1 Bradyrhizobium sp. NBAIM03
GCATCACCGGCGTGACCTACAATTCCAAGGGTCTGGGCCTCGCCTCGCTGACCAGCGGTGTCGACTTCATCGATAACGCTGCCACCAACAAGGTGCTGACCAACCTCAACGCCGCCTCGAGCACGCTCCGCTCGCAGGCCTCGAGCCTCGGCTCGAACCTGACGATTGTGCAGGTCCGTCAGGACTTCAACAAGAACCTGATCAACGTGCTGCAGACCGGCTCGTCCAACCTGACCCTGGCCGACACCAACGTCGAGGCGGCCAACAGCCAGGCGCTGTCGACCCGCCAGTCGATCGCGGTCTCCGCGCTGTCGCTGGCCAACCAGTCGCAGCAGAGCGTGCTCCAGCTGCTCCGCTAAGGCGCGGACGACGTCGCAAAGACGATCATGGCGGCGGGGCTTCGGTCCCGCCGCTTTCTTTTTGCGCACGGCTCGGAGATTTCGAGAGGGTAGGCGGTGCTCCGAAAAGTAACCAGCGGTTATGGTTAATGGATCGTAGTCGCCAGGAATTGCCAATGATTTCAGATGGATTGCGCGCCGTGCGCGCACGGTCCGCTCGCTTATGGTGAACCGGCGCTTATGCGGGCTTCATGCGTTTCACCCTTTGTTAGCCATGTCACGGCACGCTGGCCCCGTCACTCGATCCGGAAGCGATCGAACGAAGACGCGTAAGCCAGAAGGGTAAGAGTCATGTCCGGTATTGTTCTCTCTGCGTCGGTTCGTCAGAACCTCCTGTCTCTCCAGTCCACCGCCGATCTTCTCGCCACCACACAGAACCGTCTGTCGACCGGCAAGAGCGTCAACTCGGCCCTGGACAATCCCACCAACTTCTTCACGGCCCAGTCGCTCGACAACCGCGCCAGCGACATCAACAACCTGCTCGACGGCATCGCCAACGGCGTGCAGGTGCTGCAGGCTGCCAACACCGGCCTGACCTCGCTGCAGAAGCTGATCGACAGCGCCAAGTCGATCGCCAACCAGGCGCTGCAGACCACGGTCGGCTATTCCACCAAGTCGAACGTTTCGACCACGATCGCCGGTGCGACGGCGGCGGACCTGCGCGGCACGACTTCGTTCGCCAGCGCGACGGCGAGCAGCAACGTGCTGTATAACGGCACCGCCGGCGGCACCACGGCGGCGAACGGCACCAGCACGCTCGGCGCCACCATCGGCGTCTTCGCCAGCACGGGCGCAACGGCCGGTGACGGCACCACGGCGCTGGGCGGCACCATGACCCTGATCGCCACCAACGGCACGACCGCGACCGGCCTCGCCGGCAACGCCCAGCCTGCCGACGGTGACACGCTGACCGTGAACGGCAAGACCATCACCTTCCGCAGCGGCTCGGCTCCGGGCGCGTCCTCCGTTCCGGCCGGCTCGGGCGTCAGCGGCAACATCGTCACCGACGGCAACGGCAACAGCACCGTCTATCTCGGCACCGCCGGCACTCCGGCCGCGACCGTCAACGACCTGTTGAGCGCGATCGATCTCGCCAGCGGCGTCAAGACGGTCTCGATCAGCTCGGGTGCGGCGACGATCGCCACGAGCAACGGCCAGACCGCTTCGACCGTCGCTGCGGGCGCCGTCACGCTGAGGAGCTCGACAGGCGCGGATCTGAGCGTCACCGGCAAGGCCGACCTGCTCAAGGCTCTCGCCCTGACGACGTCGACAGGTGCAGGCAACGCCACTGTCAACGTCAACCGGACCACGAGCGCGGCCTCGCTGGGTGCGACGATCACCGACGGTTCGACGCTGAACGTCAACGGTCACGTCATCACCTTCAAGAACGCGCCGGTTCCGGGCTCGACCGGTGCTCCCAGCGTTCCGAGCGGCTTCGGTGTCAACGGCAACGTCGTCACCGACGGCAACGGCAACTCGACCGTCTATCTGCAGGCCGGTACGGTCAACGACGTGCTGAAGGCGATCGACCTCGCCACCGGCGTGCAGACCGCGACCATCAGCGCCGCCGGCGTTGCCACGCTTGCGACGGCCACCGGCCAGTCCAACTCGACGATCAATACGTCCGGTCAGCTCAAGATCTCGACCGGCGTCAACGCTGATCTGTCGATCACCGGCACCGGCAATGCGCTGAACGTGTTCGGCCTCGCCGGCAACACCGGTAATGCGACCGCGTTCACCGCGGCACGCACCTCCGGTATCGGCGGCATCGCCGGCAAGACCCTGACCTTCACCTCCTTCAACGGCGGCACGGCGGTCAACGTCACCTTCGGCGACGGCACCAACGGCACGATCAAGACGCTCGATCAACTCAACACCAAGCTGCAGGCCAACAACCTGTCCGCAACGATCGACGCCAACGGCCTGCTGACCATCACCGCCTCCAACGACTATGCGTCCTCGACGCTCGGCTCGACGGCTGCCGGCGGTGCGATCGGCGGCACGCTCACCTCGGCCCTGACCTTCTCGACCGCTTCCACGCCTGTCCAGGATGGCGTTGCCCAGACGGCGCGTGCCAATCTGGTGACTCAGTTCAACAATATCCTCAACCAGATCGACACCACCGCGCAGGACTCCTCGTTCAACGGCGTCAACCTCTTGAACGGCGACCAGCTCAAGCTGGTGTTCGACGAGACCGCCAAGTCGAGCCTGAACATCACGGGCGTGACCTACAATTCCAAGGGTCTCGGCCTCGCCTCGCTGACGGTCGGCGTCGACTTCATCGACAACGCCGCCGCCAACCGGGTGCTGACCAACCTCAACGCCGCCTCGAGCACGCTCCGCTCGCAGGCCTCGAGCCTCGGCTCGAACCTCTCGGTGGTGCAGATCCGTCAGGACTTCAACAAGAACCTGATCAACGTGCTGCAGACCGGCTCGTCCAACCTCACCCTGGCCGACACCAACGTCGAGGCGGCCAACAGCCAGGCACTGTCGACCCGGCAGTCGATCGCGGTCTCGGCGCTGTCGCTGGCCAACACGTCGCAGCAGAGCGTGCTGCAGCTGCTCCGCTAACAAGCGGCTGAAATCACTGACTAAAATCGAGCGGCGGGGCCTTGGCTCCGCCGCTTTTTCTTTGCGTCCGGGGGCGGGCAGGGGCGTTCATCGGCGGTTAACCCTATCCCTTAAACCGCCGTTAACCATACTTTAAAGGACACCTCCTAAAACTGGACAAAAGGCCGGCTTTCCAGTCCGCGCGGCCGATTCGTATCCGGTTCAAGAGGAAGACTCGCCAATGTCCAACATCGTTCTCTCGGCGTCAGTTCGCCAGAACCTGTTGTCGCTGCAGTCGACGGCCGACTTGCTGGCCACGACGCAGGAGCGGCTGTCGACCGGCAAGAAGGTCAACACGGCGCTCGACAATCCCACCAACTTCTTCACGGCCCAGGGGCTGGACAACCGGGCGAGCGACATCAGCAACCTGCTCGACGGCATCAATAACGGCGTCCAGGTGTTGCAGGCCGCCAACACAGGCATCACCTCGCTGCAGAAACTGATCGACAGCGCCAAGTCGATCGCCAACCAGGCGCTGCAGACCACGGTCGGCTATTCAACCAAGTCGAACGTCTCCACCACGATTCCCGGCGCGACCCCGGCCGACCTGCGCGGCACGACCTCCTATGCGAGTGCGACCGCGAAGAGCAACGTGCTCTATACCGGCGCGGCCGGCGGCGTGACCCCGGTCACGGGAACTGCCGCACTCGGCGCCTCGCTCGGTTCGAGCGCCGGCACCTTCACAGGTACGGCCGCGCTCGCGGCCGACGGCACCACCGCGCTGTCCGGCACGGCGACGCTGGTCGGCACCACGGCATCGACCACCTTCGGCACGCCGCCCGCGGACGGCGACACCATCACGGTGAACGGCAAGACCATCACCTTCCGCACCGGCGTTGCTCCGAGCGCCCAGCCGACCGGCTGGGGCCTCGACGCCAGCGGGCACATCGCCACCGATGGCAACGGCAATTCGATCATTTATCAGGGAACGGCGGCGGCGCCCCTAGCGACCGTCAACGACGTCCTCACCGCCATCGACCTCGCCAGCGGCGTCAAGACCGCAACCATCAGCGCAGGCGCGGCGACATTCGCGGTCAGCGGCTCGGCCGGCCCTGTCGGCACGCTTCAGGTAGCATCGTCCATCTCGGGCGGCGGCGCGGTGACGCTGAAGAGTTCGACCGGCGCCGATCTGAGCGTGACGGGCAAGGCCGACTTCCTCCAAGCACTCGGCCTGACGTCCGCGACCGGCGCGGGCAACGCGAACGTGACCGCGAACCGCTCGACGACCGCGGGTTCGCTCGGCACCCTGGTCCAGGACGGCTCGACGCTGAACATCGGCGGCAAGACCATCACCTTCAAGAACGCGCAGACGCCGCAATCGACAGCGAGCGTGGCCACCGGCTATGGCGTCAGCGGCAACGTCGTCACAGACGGCAACGGTAACTCGACGGTCTACATCCAGAGCGCGACGCTGACCGATCTGCTTAACGCGGTCGACCTCGCCACCGGCGTCAAGACCGCCAGCATCTTCAACGGCGCGGCAACCATCTCGACCACCGCGGGCCAGATCCCGTCGTCGGTCAACAGCAGCGGTCAGCTTGCGCTCTCGACCGGCATCAATGCCGACCTGTCGATCACCGGCACCGGCAATGCGCTCAGCGCCTTCGGCCTCAGCGGCAACACGGGAACGGCGACGGCCTTTACCGCGGCGCGCACTTCGGGCGTCGGCGGCATCAGCGGCAAGACCCTGACCTTCACCTCCTTCAACGGCGGCACGCCTGTCAACGTCACCTTCGGCGACGGCACCAACGGCACCGTCAAGACGCTTGACCAACTCAACGCGCAGCTTCAGGCCAATCACCTGACGGCCACGATCGATGCCAACGGCGTGCTCACGGTGACCACCGTCAATGAATACGCCTCTTCGACGCTCGGCTCGACGATCGCGGGCGGCGCGGTCGGCGGCACGATCACCGGCGTTCTCGCCTTCACCACCGCGCAGCCGCCGGTCCAGGATCCCGTGGCGCAGACCGCGCGCTCCAACCTGGTCAACCAGTTCAACAACATTCTGGCCCAGATCGACACGACCTCGCAGGACTCCTCCTTCAACGGCGTCAACCTGCTCAATGGCGACACGCTGAAGCTGGTCTTCAACGAGACCGGCAGCTCCACGCTGAGCATCAACGGCGTGGTGTTCAATGCGGCGGGCCTCGGTCTCAGCAATCTCGTCAACGGCGTCGATTTCATCGACAACGGTGCCACCAACAGGGTGCTGGCCAGCCTGAACGCGGCCTCGAGCACGTTGCGTTCGCAAGGCTCCACGCTCGGTTCGAACCTGTCGATCGTGCAGGTGCGTCAGGACTTCTCCAAGAACCTGATCAACGTGCTGCAGACCGGCTCAGCCAACCTGACGCTTGCCGACACCAATGAGGAAGCGGCGAACAGCCAGGCGCTGTCGACGCGCCAGTCGATCGCGGTCTCCGCGCTGTCGCTGGCCAACCAGTCGCAACAGAGCGTGCTGCAGCTGCTCCGCTAATTCCGCAGCGCAACTTCGCTATTCGAGATGACGCGGCGGAGCTGATGCTCCGCCGTTCTTTTGAGGAAGATCGCTAAGTCGAGATTAGCCGAGATCGACGCGGATCACGCCAGGCGAGTTTACATCGTGCGTGCGTAGATCTAGCGTTGCGCTGACGAAGGACTCCGTGCCCCGTAATTCTGCGGAGTACTTCCAAGCACGATACGTAAGCAAATCTTAAGCGGTGCTGCCTAGGGTTGGGAAAGAAATCCTTAAGCGCGTACAACGCGCTAGGTAACCTCCAGGGTGTGATTGATGTCGAATTCCGCTGCCTCGGCTTATGCGCGTGTTGCAACCACCACCGCATCTCCTCGCGACATCGAGGCGCAGACTCTGCTCAAGGCCGCCAACAAGCTCCAGGACGCGGTGAACAACGCCGATCCGCTCAGCGAGCAGACCATGCAGGCCCTGATGTTCAACCGCAAGCTCTGGACCATCTTCCTGAGCGAGGCGATGCGCGACAGCAATCCGCAGCCGATCGACGTCCGGCAGAAGATCGCCAACATCAGCGTGTTCGTGTTGAGCCAGACCGCAGCGCTGCAGATGAGCCCGCAGTTCGATCACTTCCGTCCGCTGATCGAGATCAACCGCAATATCGCGGCAGGGCTGTCCGGACGGCCGTGACGGAATTCGTGATGGTCGCATCACGAGCACATCGGCGAAACTCGCAATTTAGGCAGGAGCTGATCGCGGCCAGTGGTCTTGCCTCGGCACGCGAACTCCGCGCTGACCGATGACGGCCAGACGCAGAGCAGAAACATCGGCATCGATCGCGTGATCGTTAGGCGCTGAGATCCGTGCTGAGCGGACGCGAGGGCTCGGACTTCATGTCCAGTGCGTGGAAATAGGCACGCCGGCGGAGCATCGCCTCGTCAGGGAACTGGTTCACCACCGTGTCGGTCTTGTCGTTGACGACCTGAAAGACGAAGGACGCGGCCGCCTGGTCGAACACGACCTGGCGCGAGATGTTCTCGTGGTTCGGCAAATCATTGCGCACCGGCGCGCTCGTATCGCTCGCGGCGACCGTTTGCCTCACCGGAAGATCAGTTTGCACAGCATCGTTCGCCGCCGAATTCGACGTCGGTACGATCTGCACGGGGGCCGGGATCCCCACCGGCCTGATGCTGAAATCTGTACTCATGGCAGCCTCCTGGTTGCCTTACGTGAGTCAAATCCCAACCCCTCTAATCACGCAAGCATGGAACACCAGGACTGAACACCCGGTAAGGAAACGTGCCTAACCGCGCGACGCCATCGCCGCGCGGTTTTTCTTAAAATTGTCGGTTGTTCTCGTGCTGCTCAGAGCGAGCGGCTGACCGCAAGCGGCGTGATATGGCGCGGACCTGGCGCTGCGCTGCGCCCGGCGGCCGTATAGGTGTTCGGCACGTTGCGCTTCTGGATCTCGGCGTTGACGCCGCGCACGACGCTTTCGGAAACCGCGTGCGCGGTCGCGAGCACGGTGAGATTGACCTGGAGCATCGCGCGGAACGCATCGTGATGGCGATGCAGCGTCGAGAGCAGCTCCGGCGCGGACTTCGCGAGCTGGTCCTGGTTTGCCTTCAGCTGGCCGACTGCGCTGACGTAGCTGCGCGACAATTCCTGCTTCTTGCCCTCGAGCGTCATCGCCTCGCGGACCTTGCCGGCGCGGACGAGCTCTGTCTCGCGCTCGATCAATCCGAGCAGGGCGCTCATCGCGTCCATTAGGCCTTCGGCGAGCTTGCGCGCCTCGCTGCTGACGGGCGCGCTGCCCGGGCGCTGGGCCTGCATCGGCTGACGTGAGGCGTTGAAATGGTTCATCTCGTTTGACCTTATGCCGTGCGGATCGTTTTCGCCTGCTGCAGGATGAGGGTACGGTAGACGTCGCTGGCGATGCCGACGCCGCCGGCCTGGGCGAAGTTCTTGGAATATTGCTCGGTCAGCATCGAGCGCCATACGCCGGTGCCGGGCGTGTCGCCGAACGGGCCTTCGCCTTTCAGGCCCGAGGTCATCTGCGCGAACATGCTGTTGAGGAACATTGCCTCGAAGTCGGTGGCAGTCTTCTGCGCCTTGGCCTGTTGCTGCGGCGAGACCTTTTGCAGCGCGGCGGCGAGCTCGAAGTCCGGCCGGCCGTTCCGGCTCTCGACCGAGAAGGCCGAATTGGTGGCGAGGCGAGGGGTGTTGATCGCGCTGGTCTGCATCACATCACCTCGATGTCGGCTTCGATGGCGCCGGCGGCCTTGATCGCCTGGAGGATGCTGATCATGTCGCGGGGGCCGATGCCGAGGCCGTTGAGGCCGTCGACGAGCTGCTGGAGCGAGACGCCGTCCTTGACGAGCGCCAGCTTCTTGCCGTCCTCGGTGACGGTGACGCTGCTGCGCGGCGCGACCACGGTGCGGCCGCGTGACAGCGGATTGGGCTGGCTCACTTGCGGGCTCTCGGAGATGGTGACCGTGAGGTTGCCCTGCGCCACCGCGACGGTGGCGACGCGGACGTCGCGGCCCATCACGATGATGCCGCTGCGTTCGTCGATGACGATCTTGGCGGCGAGATCAGGGTCGACCTGGAGCTGCTCGATCTCGGTGAGGAAAGCGACGACGTTGCCCTTGAACTCGGGCGGGATCGACAGCTGCACCGTCGAGGGATCGATCGGCTCGGCGGTCTTGACGCCGAGATAGTCGTTGATTGCGGCCGCGATGCGCTTGGCGGTGGTGAAGTCGGGGTTGCGCAGCGCCAGGCGGACGTTCGGCAGCCGGTTGAGCGCGAACTCGATCTCGCGCTCGATGATGGCGCCGTTGGCGATGCGTCCCACCGTCGGCACGCCGCGTACGATCTTGGCGGCCTCGCCCTCGGCCTGGAAGCCGGAGATCGCGAGCGAGCCCTGCGCCACCGCATAGACGTTGCCGTCGGCGCCGAGCAGGGGGGTGACCAGCAGGGTGCCGCCCTGGAGGTTCTTGGCGTCGCCGAGCGCGGACACCGTGACGTCCATGCGCGTGCCCTGAGTGGCGAAGGCCGGCAGGTTGCCCGTGACCATGACGGCGGCGACGTTGCCGGTGCGGATGGTGGCGCCGCGGATATTGACGCCCATGCGCTCGAGCATCGCCTGCAGCGACTGCTTGGTGAAGGGGATGTTGTTGAGCGTGTCGCCGGTGCCGTTGAGGCCGACGACGAGGCCATAACCGATGAGCTGGTTCTGCCGCACGCCCTCGATATTGGCGAGGTCCTTGATGCGCGAGGTCGCCGCCGCCGAGGTGACCGACAGCGCCAGCGCCGACAGCGCGGCGCAGGCCAACCCAACAATCCTCACCCAACGAACGCCTGGCATCTCTGCTCCCCAAGGCCCCTAGAAAAGGCTCCTCAAATCGGACAGGACTTGCACGACACTCCCATGACGAGCTGGTCCGGCGCTTTCCTTGCGAGCGCTGTGCCAACGCCTGGTGGCGAGCTAGGTGGCTGAATAGCTTGAATAAATCTGTTGCGTCCGCTGTCAGCACTCGTTCGCCCTGGGGAGCGAAACTGCCGCCTGTCGGCAGATTTTGCCGGGCCGTTTACGCACCGTTAACCATAAGACAGCGAAGGTGAGGCATCGATCACCCGGATTCTTTCCGATGCGCATCTACGGACCGAACGGTACGACGCTTGGCACGCCGGCCAGCCAGGCCAAGCGGACGGGCTGCGGCAGTTTCGTGCTGCCCGACACCTCATCTGCGCAGGAGACGCGGAGCGCTGCCGCACCGAAGGCGGCCGCCAACATCGATGCGCTGCTAGCGTTGCAGGGTGTCGAGGAGGATCCGGTCGAGCGCCGCAAGCGCTCGGTCGCCCGCGGCAGGACTGCGCTCGACGTGCTCGACGATCTCAAGATGGGCCTGTTGTCCGGCAATCTCGACGCCTCGACCGTGATGCGGCTGCGTGATGCGGCGGCCCACCTGAAATCGTCCTCAGGCGATGCCGGTCTCGATGCGGTGCTCTCCGAGATCGAGCTGCGGGTCGAGGTCGAACTGGCGAAGGCCGGGCAGGCGTAGTCACGGAGGCTCTTACGCCGCTTCCTCCTTCAACTGCGCATCATAGCGGCGCTGGGCGGCGAGCACGTCTTTCAGATTTTGCTCGGCCCAATCGCGTAAGGGATCCACAGCCGCCGCCAGTGTCAGGCCGAGCTGGGTGATCGAATATTCCACCGTCACTGGCACGGTCGCGATGGCGCGGCGCCTGATCAGGCCGTCGCGTTCGAGCGACTTGAGCACCTGGCTCAGCATCTTCTGCGAGATGCCTTCAATCGTGCGGCGCAATTGATTGAAGCGCATCGGCTCCTCGCGCAAGAGCAAGAGGATCAGCACCGCCCATTTGTCGCCGACGCGATCGAGGATTTGGCGGGTGGGGCAGTTCGCTGCGTAGACGTCGGGTTTCATCGTCGGTTCTCGGAAATCCATACCGTTGCTTGGCATCCGCGTGCCGGTTGTACGCGATCAGTTACCTCAGCGTAATCAGGTAAGCACAAAGTGCTCTCTTAACACCAGCATTCTTTGCGATATCTAGTCTCTGTCAGTTACCATAGAAGCAAAGGAGCCTTCCATGAAAATCGCAGTCGCCGGTGCCTCGGGCCGGGCTGGGTCGGAGATCACCAGGGAACTGTCCCGCCGCGGCCACACGGTCACGGCCATCGCCCGGAACCCGGAAAAGATTGCGGCCCTGCCGAACGTCACGCCAACCAAGGGGGATGTGCTCGACCAGGCGGGCCTCGCCAAGCTGTGGGCCGGTCACGACGTCGCCGTGAGTTCCGTGCACTTCCTGGCCAGTGATCCGCTCAAGCTGATCGGTGCGGCGAAGGACTCCAAGGTCGGTCGCTACCTCGTGGTGGGCGGCGCCGGGAGCCTCGAGGTTGCCCCGGGCGTGAAGCTGGTCACGACTCCCAATTTTCCGGCCCAATACAAGGCCGAAGCGGAGGCGGGCTCGGCCTTCCTGGACCTGCTGCGGCAGGAAAAGGACCTGAACTGGACCTTCATCTCGCCCTCGGCGCTGTTCGAGGAGGGGGAGCGCACCGGCAAGTTCCGGCTCGGGACCGACCAGCTTCTCGCAGATGCGAACGGCAAGAGCTGGATCACCTTCGCCGACTACGCCATTGCGCTCGCCGACGAGATCGAAAAGCCGGCCCACCTGAAGCAGCGCTTCACGGTCGGCTATTAAGGGCGGCCAGCCGCCTCCAAGCCCTCAAGGATAAACCTTCCTGTGCAAGGGCTTGGGGGCGCGGACCGGGCGGTGAGGGAAATATTGTCTGTCACGGGAGGCCACTATATAAGGCCCGGCTCAACGGACCCCGGTCCGTCCGCGAGTCGTTGCTTAAGAAGATAGGCCTCCCTTGGAAAAGTTGAAAAACTACCGACCGACCGACAAAGAGCCTTTCATGAACGACCGGCAGAAGGAGTACTTCCGTTTGAAGCTCCTCGCCTGGAAGGATGAGATCCTCAAAGAATCCAAGCTCACCCTGCAGGCTCTGCAGGAGGAGAACGTGAACCACCCCGATCTCGCTGATCGGGCCTCGTCCGAAACCGACCGTGCCATCGAACTCCGCGCCCGCGACCGCCAGCGCAAATTGATCGCCAAGATCGATGCCGCGCTCCAGCGTATCGAGGACAACACCTACGGCTATTGCGAGGAAACCGGCGAGCCGATCTCGTTGAAGCGGCTCGAGGCCCGGCCCATCGCGACGCTCTCGGTGGAAGCGCAGGAGCGCCACGAGAAACGCGAGAAGGTCTATCGCGACGAATAAGGTCCGAGCCGCAGAGATGCGGCTCTTTGTTTTTGGACGCAGGGCGCCATTTCGCGCCATGCTCCGCATATTGCCCATAGCTTGCCGGTCGCGCCCACCATGGCGACAGCGCGATCGCGAAAAGTGAATCGCGATCAACGGGCTAGACCGGATTGCTCCGAGCTCACGTGAGTTCGGATGAGAAACAGCCTTCACTTCAGGTGCGGGAGATTTTGCGAGTCGCATCAACGAGATCGACTCTGAAGTTGAGACGCTGATCCAGCTGCATCAAGCATCGCTGCAATCAGGCCTGCTGCGACGTCTCGAGACGGGCATTCCCATAAAGCCTGGACCAGCTCAATATTTCCTTAAACGCCAACAACAGGCCGTGGGCCGCATCGGTCAGCTCGTACTCGACCCTCAACGGCTTTTCCGCGAAGACAGTGCGCGACACGAGGCCGTCCTGCTCGAGCTCGCGCAGCTGCGTGGTCAGCATGTGCTGGGTGATGCCGCCGATCGACGCAAGGCGCCGAAACGAACCGCGCCGTTCATCAGCGCAAACAGGATCTCCAGTTTGAGGGGAATGCGGGTCATGAGCACTGTTCTGGTCACCGGCGGGTCGGGCTTCGTCGGCATCCATGTCGTCCTGCAACTTCTGGCCGCCGGCCATGCCGTGCGGACGACGGTGCGACGGCCGGAGCGCCAAGCCGATGTGCTCGCCATGCTGCGCGAGGGCGGGGCGGCGACGCCCGAGAGCGTGGCCTTCGTCACCGCCGATCTGACCCGGGACGACGGCTGGGAGGCGGCGGTCGCGGGCTGCGACTACGTTCTCCACGTGGCGTCCCCGCTCTCGACCACCGTCCCGACGGACGAGAACGAGATGATCATCCCCGCCCGCGACGGAACGATCCGGGTGCTCCGGGCCGCGCGCGCGGCCGGTGTCAAGAGAGTCGTCATCACCTCGTCGCTGGGCGCGATCGGCTATGGCCATCCGCCGCGCGACAAGCCGTTCGATGAGACCGAATGGACCAATCTCGCCGGTGTCGACGGCCAACCCTACGTCAAGTCCAAGACGCTGGCCGAGCGGGCGGCTTGGGATTTCGTCGCGGGCCAGGGGAATGGGCTGGAGCTGTCGGTGATCAACCCTGCCGGTATTTTCGGGCCGGTGCTGGGGCCGGACTTTTCCGGCTCGATCGAGATCGTCAGATCTCTGCTCGACGGTGCCATGCCGGCGGTGCCGCGGGTCTATTTCGGCGTGGTCGACGTCCGCGACGTCGCCGAGCTGCATCTGCGGGCGATGATTGCTCCGGAGGCGAAGGGCGAGCGTTTCATCGCGGTCTCCGGCGAGACGATGTCGATCCTCGACATCGCCCGCGTGCTGCGGCGGGAACTCGGGCCCCGGGCGCGCCGGGTTCCGCGGCTCCAGGCGCCGGACTGGCTGGTGCGGCTGGCCGCCCGCCGGATTCCGCTGCTGCGTGCGGTCGTGCCGATGCTCGGAATGATCAGGCATTCCACCAGCGCCAAGGCCAAGTCGCTGCTCGGCTGGCAGGCGCGCTCCAATGAGGAGGCGATCCTTGCGACCGCCGAGAGCCTGATCCGGCTCGGCCTCGTGAAGGGGTGAGGGCACGCCAGCCGCGCTTGTCAGGCCGGGGCGGGGATGCTGAAGTGCCGCCTTGGACTGCGTAGCGTGGGAGGCGGCGCCGATGGACAAGATTCTCGAAGCCGCAAAGGCGATCGCGCTGGCGCGCCGCAACCACGCCCCGCTCGCGGCGCTGGAGCGGCCCCCTGCGGACGAAGCCGAGGGCTATCAGATCCAGGGCACCCTGCACGATCTGCTGCTGCCGCATGTCGGTCCGCTCGTCGGCTACAAGATCGGCTGCACCAGCCAGGTGATGCAGGACTATATCGGTATCCCGCACCCTTGCGGCGGCGGCGTGTTCCAGAAGGGCGTCCATGACAGCGGCGCCAAGCTCGCCGCCTCCAATTATGTCCGCGTCGGCGTCGAATGCGAGATCGCGGCGCGGCTGAAGCGGGACCTTGCCGCCGGCGAAGCGCCCTTCACGGCCGAATGGGTCGGCGAGGCGGTCGAGTCCTATCACCCCGCGATCGAGATCGTCGACGATCGCTACGTGAAATGGGAGACGATGGGCGCGCCGACCTTGATCGCCGACGATTTCTTTGCCGCCGGCTGCGTGCTGGGCCCATCGGTCCCGCGCTCGTCGGTGCCGGACCTCAAGGCGGTCAAGGGCCGCGCCATCGTCAACGGCGAGGAGGTCAGCCACGGCACCGGCGCCGACGTGCTCGGCCATCCCCACAACGCGCTCGCCTGGCTCGCCAACCATCTCGCCGCCGAAGGCAAGGGGCTGCACGCCGGGCAGCTCGTGCTCACCGGCAGCCTGGTGAAGACGCTGTGGCTGAAGGCCGGCGACAAGGTGCGGATGGAGCTGGACGGGCTCGGCGTGGTGGAGGCGGAGTTTACGTGAGGGGGCAGGGGGCACATCGGCACTCTCCGTCATTGCGAGGAGCTCCTGCGACGAAGCAATCCAGAATCCTGTTGAGGAGACAGACTGGATTGCTTCGCTGCGCTCGCAATGACTGAGTTTGGGGCAACAGCGTTGCTAAAATGTCGCGAGCTCTCTCGCTGTGCGCAGTTTCTGAATTTTAGATGGGACGCATCTTGCGCCCGCCGGCAATCGGGTCTATGAGCCCCGTCCCATTCAACCTGCGCGTTCAAAATTGAGGAGACCAGCCGTGAGTACTTTGTGGCGATCGACACATTCCGTGCCGACGCTCTCAGTGCGTCCGGCTGACAGTCATCCAATCATGTTGAACGACAATGGCACAGTCATTGACTCAGCGCCGGCGGGAGGCCGAGCGCACGCGGGTTGAAGCCTACGAGCTGTCGCTGCGGCACGTGTCGCAGCGGACGCGTCCTCCACCGGATTTCGAGAACGCGATCAAAGAGGCCAGGCGTGGCTTCGAGGCGAACGTCCTTCGCGATGCTTCGGCATGGAAGCCGCAGCTGAAAACTCGCGACGCGGCGCGTCTTCGTCTTGGCGCCGCCCGCTATCTCTTTGCGCGCTATCCTGTCGCTGAGCATCTGGAGCAGATCTGGATCGACAGCGCGGGACTGAGCCGCGACGAGATCATGTTGCGCAAGCGATGGTATGTCGTGGCTGCCGGCGGCGGTTCGCTCTACGCCGCCGGTGCGGCCGAATGGCTGTCTCGCAAGGAGGTCCATGCCTTCCTCAATCCGTTGGGGAAGGTCGGCTTCGAGGCTGCGATCTGGCAGGCGATTGCGCGTTCCTATGCGACCGATCCCGCTGTTGCGATGCGGATCGCGCGCACCAGGATCACGCAGACGCAGCGCGCTCAGCATCGCTTCTGGCGCGAGGTGGTGCGCTTCTTCTGCGCGCAACCCACCACGGTCGAGGACATGGATGACTTCCATGACTACCTCGCCGATTGCCACCGGCGTGATCCAGAGTACACCCTCAAGGGGCGTTCACTGGTCTCGCTTGGGCGGCAGATGCGCGAATGGCATCGCGATCTCGATGCGATTGCTCGTATCGAGGCCGCACGCCGTCGCGCCGAGGCGGCGCGAAACCGTGCGGGGGGGCTGGCAGCAGGCCCCGAGCAGAGCGAGGACCGTTGGCCCGGTGCAGCGATCGCGGACTGGTCATGGACCAAGTCGTCCAAGGACCGCGCCAAGCGCGAAGAATATGTCGTGGTCCAGTTGCGGACCGCAGCCGATCTCGTGGCTGAGACGCGGGGCATGCGTCACTGCGTCGCCACTTACGCGACAAAGTGCATTGCCGGGCATGCCTCGATCTGGTCGCTCCGTCGCCGTGCCTCGGGTGACGTCCAGCGGCTACTGACCATCGAGCTTGATACCCGTTCCAGGGCGGTTCAGGTTCGCGGGTTTGCGAACCGTCCGCCGTTTGCCGAGGAGTGCAAGATCCTCCAGCGATGGGCGCAAGCACGCGGGATCATGCTGCTGTGAGAGAAGCCTGCGCCGCTTCGGCGGCGCAGGCAAAATACATGCGGCCCTCGCCAGGGGAGCTAGCGAGGGCCGCGTAGTACATCGTCGTTCGCGCCTTTAGTTCGCGAGCACGATGTGGGAGCTCTTGAAGGCGCTTAGAAGGGCAGCAGCACGTCCATGACCTGCTGGCCGTAGCGCGGCTGCTGCACGTCGGTGATCTGGCCGCGGCCGCCATAGGCGATGCGGGCCTGGGCGATCTTGGTGGAGTCGATGGTGTTGTCGCTCTGGATGTCTTCGGGGCGGACGATGCCGGCGACGATCAGCTCGCGAATTTCGAAGTTGACGCGGATCTCCTGCTTGCCTTCGACCACCAAATTGCCGTTCGGCAGCACCTGGGTCACCACCGCGGCGACGTTGGTCTGCAGGGCTTCCTTGCGGTCGACGCTGCCCTTGCCCTCGCTCGAGGAGGTCGAGTCGGCGGTCAGGACGCGGCCCGGCAGGATCTTGTTGGCCTGGGTGATGGTTTGGGCGCCAATGAAGTTGGTGATTCCCGAATCTTCCTTGTTGCTGCGGCTGCGCGAGGTGTCGTTCTCGATGTTGGCCTTGTCGGTGATGTTCACGGCTACGGTCAGGAGATCGCCGACCTGGCGGGCGCGCTGGTCCTTGAAGAAGGCGCGGCTGCCGTTGCGCCACAGTGAGTTCGGATTGTAGGAGGCGACCTCGGGCTTGGGCATCGGCATCTGCACCGGCTTGTAGCCGGGCTGCGTCGTCGGATTGTCGATCGCCGACAGCTTCGGCTGCTCGCCGATCTGCGACAGGCGGTCGATCGAGGAGCAGCCGCTCGCCAAGGTGCAAGTCGCCAGCAACAGGGCAGAGATCGCGATGCGACGAAGGCGGGAGGCCGAACTAAACGTGGACATGAATTTACTCTGACTTGGCTGGAGCTTGCGAGAGGCGGGCTTGCGAAAGCTGGGCTTGGGCGATCTGGGCCGGGTTTGCCGGCTGGATCAGGTTCTGTGCGAGGGCTGCGGCGGCGGGCACCTCGTCACGCTTGATCGACGAGGTCTGCTCGACCGCCGGCGCCATCGGCGCGGACTGGCTGGCGCCCTGCACCGTGACCTGGCCACGGCCGGTGACGATGCCAGTCAGCGTGCGCTTGGAGTGCAGATTGAGCACGCTGACGGTGTCGCCCTCGGCGCCGCTCTCGATCGCCTTGCCGCGCGTGGTGAGATAAAGGCCGGGCACCTGGTAGATGATGGTGACCGCCTGGTCGCGCACCACGAAGTCGGGCCTGACGAGGTCGGCAGCGCGGATCGGCGTGCCCGCGCGCATTCCTCGGCGCAGCTGCATGCCGATGCTGCGATCGCGCGAGGCAGGCTCGCCGGCGACCTCGGCCTTCGGCCGGCGCTCCAACGACAGGTCGGAGGATTTCAGCAGATCGGCGCGGTCGATGTCGCGGGTCAGCACGGCCACCTCAACCGTCTCGATCGCGGTGCCGGTGAAGCGCAGCTTGGTCGGCGCGGCATTGCCGTCGTTGGCGATCTCGAAGGCGATGTCGAAACGGCCGCTGCGGGCATCATAGCGGGTTGCGACCGGCTGCAGCGCGCCGCTGTTGGAGGCGTCCAGCCGCATCTCGGCGACGCTGCGGTCGAACGTGATGGTGATGTTGGCGGCGTCTCCGAGGCCGAAGCGGCGCTCGAGCGCCGCGGCGACGGCGTTCTCGATATCCTTGCTCGCGAGCGTGCGGGCGAGGCGGGTGACCTGGACCTCCTTGATGTCCCCGGTCATGACGCCGATCACCTGTTTGGCCCGCAGCACCGACAGGACCTGGCCGACCGTCAGCGTGCCGGTGGTGCCGAGATCGGGCGAGCGGTAGACCGGGATCAGCGCGGCCGATCCGGCGTTGTCGATGAGATCGCCGATCCGCACCACGTCCGAGGTCACCGTGACGCTTGCGCGCAGCGTCGGCGCGGCGATGAAATCGTTGGCGGCCGCTGCCGGGAAAGCCAGCGCGACAAGAGTGGAGATGGCGGCGAGGGTGGCGCGGATCATCGTCATCACCTCAGCGGAACAGCGCCGTGGTCGATTGCATCATCTGGTCGGCGGCGCTGATCACCTTGGCGTTCATCTCGTAGGCGCGCTGGGCGGCGATCAGGTCGCTCATCTCCGAGACGACGTCGACATTGGCCTGCTCCAGGCTGCCTTGCGTGAGCTTGCCGTAACCTTCGGTGTTCGCGGTGCCGTCCTGCGGCGCACCGGACGAGGGCGTCTCGGTGAACTGGTTGTTGCCGACCGGCTGCAGGCCCGCCTTGTTGATGAAGCGCGTGACGCCGATCTGGCCGACGATCGAGGAGGTGGTTGAGCCCGGCAACGTCACCGAGACCTGGCCCTGCTCGCTCACGGAGATGCCCGAGGCGTTGTTGGGAATGGTGATGGTGGGCTGCACCGGATTGCCTTGCGCGGTGACGACGCGGCCCTGATTGTCCATCTGGAAGGTGCCGTCGCGGGTGTACTGGAAGGTGCCGTCGGGCATCAGGATCTTGAAGAAGCCCTCGCCCGAGATGGCGAGATCGAGGTCGTTGCCGGTCTGCGACAGCGTGCCTTGCGTCATGCTGCGCGGCGTGCCGACGGTCTTGACGCCGCCGCCGATGTCGACGCCGACCGGCAGGATGGTGCCCTGGTCCGACGACTGGGCGCCGACGCGGCGGACGTGCTCGTAGATAAGATCCTGGAACGCCGCCGTCTGCTTCTTGAAGCCGGTGGTGCGGAGGTTGGCGATGTTGTTGGAGATCACCTGAACGTTGAGTTCCTGTGCCGCCATTCCGGTCGCTGCGGTGTGAAGCGCCTGCATCTCAGTTCTCCTTCAATCAGGCCGGAACGTCGGCGAGCTTCTCGATCGCCGATTTATGGAGGTCGCTCTGCTGCTGCAGCAGGTTGGCGACCGCGGCGTAGCTGCGCATCACCTCGACCATGCGGGTCATCTCGCCGACCGCATTCACGTTCGACTTCTCGACATAGCCCTGCTGCAGGGTGGACTTGGTGTCGGGCTGCTGGTTCGCCGAGCCGGCGGCATAGAGATTGGCGCCGAGCTTGGTCAGCTTGGCCGGATCGTCGAACGAGACCATGCGGATCTTGCCGCGGATCGAGTCGGTCCGCGCCGTGCCCTCGAGCACCGTGACGGTGCCGTCGGGCGCGACGTTGATGTCGTGGTCGGTCGGCTGAAAGGTGATCGGGCCGGCATTGCCAAGCACGAGATTGCCGTCGGCGGTGACGAGCTGGCCGGTGCTGTTGAGCGAGAACTTGCCGTCGCGGGTATAGAACTCGCCGCCATTGGCCTGCACTGCGAAATAGGCGCCGCCGTTGATCGCCATGTCGAGCGGATTGTTGGTCGGCTCCAGCGGCCCCTGGCTGATGTTGCGGAAGGTGCCGCGGTCCTGGACATAGGAGACCCGGCGGTCGCGGCCGATGAAATTGTCCTCGCGCGCGTTCGAGTTCAGATATTCCTCGAACAGCGAATGGTCGGACTTGAAGCCGTTGGTGTTGGCATTGGCGACGTTGTTGGCGATGACATCCATCTGCCGTTCCAACGTCATCTGCCGTGACAAGCCGATCAGACGCGCGTTCTGCATCGGAAATCTCCCCTGAGCGGATCTGCCATTTCGCTCTCCCAAGCGCCTTTGGCGGACCCCGTGACCGAGACCGTCGGGCTCTCCCAAGCCGTGCGGTCTCGGGCCTGTCTCAGCGAAAGCCGTGCCAATCAGGAAAATCACGTAACTTCAATGTGTTGGCGACTTTCGAGGGGCGCGAGCAGGCGGCAGAAAGGTTCTGTTAGCCATGTTTGCCCGGCAGATTTTTCCTAGCGGCGGCCCAATCGAAAGATTCCGTTAACCATTATTACCGTAGCGTTTGCGCATCAGAGGAGCGCATTGCGCTGGGGCATTCGTATCGCGTCATTGTCTGCCAGGAGGCTTCGCTCTTTCGACCCCTTTGAGAGATGAACGGGCGCGGCAACCATGGCAGAGAACGAGGAAGGCGGCGCAGCCGCCGAGGGCGCGGAAGCCGCTCCGCCGAAGAACAAGCTCAAGCTCATCATCATGGTCGTCGGCGTGCTCGCCGTGCTCGGCGGCGGTGCTGCGACCTGGTTCTTCTTCTTCCGTCATAGCGGCGATGAGCATCATGCCGAGGCCGCGCCGCCGCCGAAGCCGCCGGCCTTCGTCGACGTTCCCGACCTGATGGTCAACCTCGCCGGTTCGCCCGGCGAGCGCGTGCAATATCTGCGGTTGAAGATCGTGCTGGAGCTGAAGGAAGAGAAGCAGATCGAGGCGATCAAGCCGACGATGCCGCGCGTCACCGACATCTTCCAGACCTATGTGCGCGAGCTGCGCCCGTCCGACCTCAACGGTTCGGCCGGCATCTTCCGCCTCAAGGAGGAGCTGACCAAGCGCGTCAACGCGGCGGTCGCCCCGATCCAGGTCAGCGCCGTGCTGTTCAAGGAAGTCGTGGTCCAGTGAGCATGACGGACTAGGGATCATGGCGGGCAACGACCAAGTCGACCAGGATGCAATTGCCGCCCAGTGGGAGGCCTCGCTCGATAGCGAGGATCCCGCCGAGGCGGCAAAGGCTGCCGCCGAGAACGAGCTATCGGAGACGATGGCCCTGCAATGGGCCGCCATGGTCGAGGACGGCAGCCGCGATCTCGGCACCGGCAAGAATTCCGGCGAGCGGGTGTTGTCCCAGGAGGAGATCGACAATCTCCTCGGCTTCACCGTCGGTGACGTCACGCTCGACGACCATTCCGGCATTCGCGCGATCATCGATTCGGCGATGGTCTCCTACGAGCGCCTGCCGATGCTCGAAATCGTCTTCGACCGCCTGGTGCGGTTGATGACGACCTCCTTGCGCAATTTCACCTCTGACAACGTCGAAGTCTCGCTCGACCGGATCACCTCGGTGCGCTTCGGCGATTACATGAACTCGATCCCGCTGCCCGCCGTCCTCACCGTCTTCAAGGCCGAGGAGTGGGAAAACTTCGGCATGGCGACGGTCGATTCCAACCTGATCTATTCGATGATCGACGTGCTGCTCGGCGGCCGCCGCGGCACCAGCCAGCTGCGCATCGAGGGCCGGCCCTACACCACGATCGAGACCGAGCTGGTCAAGCGGCTGGTCGAGGTGGTGCTGGCCGACGCCGAGCAGGCGTTCCGGCCGCTGTCGCCGGTGACCTTCTCGATCGACCGGCTCGAGACCAATCCGCGTTTCGCCGCGATCAGCCGTCCCGCCAACGCCGCGATCCTGGTGCGCCTGCGCATCGACATGGAAGACCGCGGCGGCAACATCGAGCTGCTGCTGCCTTACGCGACCATCGAGCCGATCCGGGGCGTCCTGCTCCAGATGTTCATGGGCGAAAAGTTCGGCCGCGACCCGGTCTGGGAGGGCCACTTCGCCACCGAGATCGTGCAGGCCGAGATCGCCGTCGACGCCGTGCTCTACGAGGCCGACATTCCGCTCAAGCAGCTGATGCGGCTCAAGGTGGGCGACACGCTGCCGCTCGACATGCGCGCCGACGCCAACGTCACCGTGCGTTGCGGCGACGTCACGCTGACCGAGGGGCGGATGGGCCGGGTCGGCGACCGCGTCGCGATCCGTGTGACGAAACCCTTGCGCAAGCCAAGTACGACACTTGCGATGTTCGAGAAGGTGGACGAGCAGAACAAGATGATGGAGGCCCCATGAACCACTCCCTGGGAATGGCGATCGAGACGCTGGTGGCTATCCTGCTGATGCTGACGATCGTCTACTGCGTCACGCTCAACAAGCGCTTGAGGCGGCTGAAGGCGGACGAGCATTCGCTGAAGGCCGTCATCGCCGAGCTGATCACCGCGACCGAGATTGCCGAGCGCGCGATCGGTGGGCTGAAGCTCGCCGTGCGCGACGTCAACGAGAACCTCGGCAGCCAGCTCGCCGCCGCGACGCAGATGTCGGATCAGCTCTACAAGCAGCTCGGCGAGGCCGACAACGTGGTGCGGCGCCTGTCCAAGATCGCGATCGCCGCGCGTCCCGTCACCAATCCGGAGACGGTCGCCGCGCCCGCGGCCAAGCCGTCGTCCGCGAAGGCAGTGGCGGCGGCCGCCGAAGCCTTCTCCGAGCGCCGACGATCCAACGGCCTTGCCGCATGAAGCCTGGGTATGAAGTCCTTTCGTAACATCCGCGTCATTCCCGTCGTCCTGGTCGCCGTCGCCGGCCTCGCCACGCTGAAGGTGGCGGGCCTTGCGATCAACGGCGGCTATGTCTTCGACTACAAGCCGAACCAGGGCAAGAAATCCTGGGCGGAAGAGAACCTGAATTTCCCGACCGGCCGCGAGGATCCCGACATCACCGGCTCGACCCCTGCGCCGAAGGAAGCACCTAAGCCGGCAGCGCCCGAGACCAAGATGGAGGGTGGCACCGTCGTCAAGATCGACGAGGGGCAGCCGCAGGTCTCGGCCGCGGAGCGCGCGATCCTGGAACGGTTGCAGGCGCGGCGTCAGGAGATCGAGGCGCGCCAGCGCGAGATCGACATCCGCGAAAGCCTGCTCAAGTCGGCCGAGAAGCGCATCGAGACCAAGGTCGAGGAGATGAAGGCGGTGGAAACCCGCATCTCCGCGACCCAGGCCGAGCAAAAGGCCGCCGAAGCCCAGCGCATGAAGGGCCTCGTGACCATGTACGAGGGCATGAAGCCCAAGGATGCCGCGCGGGTGTTCGACCGGCTCGAAATGGGCGTGCTGATCGAGATCGCCTCGGCGATCGCGCCGCGCAAGATGTCGGACATCCTGGGCCTGATGTCATCGGAAGCCGCCGAGCGGCTGACCGTCGAGATGGCCCGCCGCGCCAATGGCGGCGGCGATCAGTCCGCCTCGGCCGGCGAATTGCCCAAGATCGACGGCAAGCCGACGCAAAAGCCGAATTGAGGGCTCGAGGAGAAGCGCGCTTTCAATCCGCGCGCTGTCGACTGAAGCCCAGAGAAATGCCTCGTGCGCCTAATTCGCGAAGGCCTGTTGCACCCTGCGAACAGGCGGGCGCAACTGCTGCTCCATCTGGGCGAGGATATTGACCTGCTGCTTGATCAGCGCCGCCTTTGAGACGCGGGTCACGAGCTGCAGGGTGCTGTGGCAACAGGCACATTCATATGTCTTCAGGGCATATCCTCTTGCAATCGGGACGATCGCGACGACCGCTCTTGCTCTGCTACACACAATGCAACCGGCTTCTCCGCTCATTGATTACCCCCAGAGCTAACCAATGCGATTTGCATCGCCGAGATTCACATCTGATTCAGAGTCGCGCGCGAACCGCAACGAGCCGAAGGTTGTGAGTGCGCGCGCTCAGCAACCCGTCAAGGTGGAAATCAGAATCCCGTGGCGGATGCAGCCGGGGCAGGCGGCATCCTCCGGGACTGCGATGACTTGACGCGCGCAGGTGTGAAGTGGCGTACAGTGGTGCTCAAGGCGCCGTCCTACGCTTCGGTCATTCGCAGTCGGCAGCGCAGGAGGAGGCCATGAACTACTCGTCCGCAGCAGAACGCGTCATCGAGGCCGTCAACCGGATGCTCATAGCGGCGATGACATCCGCATGGACATCCGCGCTAAGCCATCAGCATGCCGCGCCGCCGGATGGCGAGGCCGGCAACGATGATCAATCTTCTCTTGGCGAAGAGAGCTCCTCGGCGCCCGATGGCGCCGGGACGCAACACTGAAGAGCCCATTGGCTCGGGGCGTCACAAGATCAGATCGTGCAAGCCGTGGCCGTGAGCCGGACTTGGGCCATGAGGCGGATCAACATCGGGCGGAGATGGTTCAGGCGTGAACGCCAGTTCGAGCCCGTGGAATCCTCCAGCGTGGCCGGGATGACCGGCGAGGTCTAGATGATCCGGCACCACGCTGTGCTGTGAGCCCTGCGAAGCGTTATCCTTGAACTTGAACGACTCGCCGAGCTGCTGCGTCTCGCTTGCAAGCGAATGGTTGGCGCCTCCGCTCGACGACTTCAGAAGGCTCGGATTGAGCGTCGCCTCTGCCATTCCATCGTTGGCACGACCGTGGGCATGCGCCGCCTCGTCGGCGTTTCCTTGAGGCGAGGCGCCGTGATTCCCGGCATTGTTCCCCGGTGCAAGCCCGCGCCCGGCGTGCTGTTCGGCGGCATTCTGGTCAAAATTCAGCGCGGCGATGGCAATGTCAGGCATGTGGCCGCTTCCAGCAATCGCGCCACTTTTGGCCAGCAATGCTGTGTCGGGACCGGCCAGGTGGTCGAAGACAAAACTGGCCTCCGTCGGTGCGGCGACGTATTGCGACATCGTAGACGGTCCGCTGCCCGAAGGAGCTACCGCAACAATAGCGAGTGTTTCGGTCGAGGGCGTTTGCATCGGGTCCGAACTGGAGATGCTCGAATATTCAGTTTGTTCGATCTGGTCCGAAGGCGTATCCAGGTTGTGGAGCGGCTCGCTTGACTGGATGTCCGGACTCTCTGCGAGGAGCGTGCCGTCGCCGCTTCCGGAGTCGGACGAGATTTCGGAAGTGATCGTCATTAGCCCGGCCGCATCACTCTGCAGGGTTGCGGTGAGGTCGGTCAGCTCGCTGGCGACCGCCACTACAGGCGCCGCTGGCGCCAGGATGAAGTCCGAGGCATCGACGGTTGCAATCCCCTGCAAATGGATTTCGAGCAGACTGGAATCGCCGATGTGCAGGGTCTGGTCCGTTGAGTTGACGTACACGATGGTTTCGTTCGACGCGCTGTCATAGATCCAGGCGATCGTATGTGGCGGCACCGTCGTGTTGGTTGAGCTCAACGCCAGGATGGCAAACCCGAGCGCGCCAAAGGCGGTCAGGTCGATCCTGTCCGCTCCCGATGCGAAGTCGGTGATGGTGTCGAACTGACCGGCACGGGAATCGGCAACGAACAAATATGCGAAACGATCGTTGCCATTGCTGCCGGTGAGTTGGTCCGCACCAAATCCGCCGGTTATGGTATCGGCGCCGTTGTTGCCGTTTACCGTATCGTTTCCCGAGCCGCCGTAGATGGCATCATTGCCATCGTTGCCCTTGATCGTGTCATTGCCTGAGCCGCCATAGAGAACGTCCGTCTTGCCGGTCCCATTGACCGTATCACTGCCGGCTCCCGCATAGATGAGCTGACCTGTGTCGCCGCCGCCGGCGATGGTTTCGCTCCCCGGCGTTCCGTACACGTTCGGAGGATCGGAGATCACGACGGATCCGGTGGCCAGGTTGTCAAAATCGTTGGGGTCGGCATCGCTGGCGCCATGAATGGCGACGGTCACCGTCTGCGTGGTACCGTCGATCGCGGTCACCGTGAATGTGTCGGTCAGGGTGTCGCCGGAATCGAGAGCCTCAACCACGCTGTTGTTGTTGTCGAGGGTGTACGTCCATGCGCCGGCTGCGGTCATCGTGAAGGTGCCGTATCCGTCGTCGCTCGCGGTCGGTGAAGAGATCGCGGTGAACGTATTCGGCGCGTTGTCGACGTCGGTATCGGTCAGCGTGCCAGTCGCGATGGGAGCGCCGGGCGAGAAGGTTCCTGCCTCGGTCACTGAGCCGGTCGTGGTGCCGGAAATGAGGGCCGCGTCGTTGCTGCCGTGAATGGTGATCGTCACCACTTGTAGCGTGCCGTCGAGGGTCGTGACAGTAAAACTGTCGGTGAGTGTGTCCCCGACATTCAGCGCCTGCACCGCGCCGCTCGCATTGTCGAGCATGTAGGTCCACGCGCCGGCGGCGGTTAGCGTAAAGGTGCCATAACCATTCGTGCTTGCCTTGGGCGAACTCACCGCAGTGAAGGTATTGGACGCATTGTCGACGTCGGCGGCAAACAGCGTGCCGGTTGCGCTCGGGCTGCCCGGTGTCGCATTGGCAACGCCGCCGGCCTCGGTCACCGCACCGGTCGTGGTGCCGGAAACGATGGCGGCATCGTTGGTGCCATGGATGGTGACCGTCACCACTTGGGCGGTTCCATCCAGAGTGGTCACCGTGAACGTGTCGGTCAGCGTTTCGCCGGTATTGAGCGCCTGCACCGCAGCGTTGGCGTTGTCGAGCGTGTAGGTCCACACGCCGGCAGCCGTCATGGTGAAGGTGCCGTAGCCGGCGGCGCTCTGCGTCGGCGAGCCGACGGCCGTGAATGCATTTGCGATCGTGTCCACGTCGGTATCGGTGAGGGTGCCGGTCGCGATGGGCGTGCCGGGGTTAGCACTGGCGACGCCGCCAGCCTCGATGACGGCGCCGGTCGTGTCGCCGGAGATGACCGCTGCATCACTGGCTCCCTGGATGGTGATCGTCACCACCTGGGGCGTGCCTCCGATCGTGGTCACCGTGAAGCTGTCGGTTAGCGTTTGGCCGGCATTGAGCCTCTGCACTGCGAGGTTCGAATTGTCCACGGTGTAGGTCCACACGCCGGCAGCCGTCATCGTGAAGGTGCCATAGCCGCCGGTGCTCGTCGTTGGCGAACTCACGGCCGTGAACGTATTTGGTGGGTCGTCGACGTCGGTATCGGAAAGCGTGCCGGTCGCAATCGGCGTGCCGGGCGTTCCATTGGCAATGCCGCCAGCCTCGACGATCGAGCCAGTCGTGGTGCCGGAGATGATTGCAGCGTCGTCGACACCGTTGATGGTGACTGTGAACGTCTGACTCGCAGAACTGAGGCCGTCGGAAACCGTGATGACGAAACTGTCGGTCGTGGGCGCCTTCAGCGCGTTGATCGCGATGCTGTCAGGCACGAACGTGTAGGCGCCGCTCGTACTGTTGACGTAGAGCGTTCCGTACGGACCGGGCTTTGACAGGTCGTATGTCACTCCGCCGAGGACCGTCTCGCCGGCGGTCGCCCCTATGACGCCAAAGGTCAGCTTGGCGCTGCCGCTGGTGCTGCTGGCAGCGAAGATTCCGCTCGTCGCAGTGAACGTATCAAACACCACCGTATCGAGCTCGGTCGGCCCCGCTCCGGTGCTGAGTGTCGGCGGTATGGGGTCGAAAACGGGAATGGCGAATGGCGACACAGGCGCCAGCAAATTCTGCAGCGAGGGCGCGTCGGGCTGAATGAAATTGATCGGCTGCAGCGATTGGGTTTTGACGAAGGGAGGCGTGCTCGAGCCATGCGGCCCCTGTCCGTCCAGATTGGCGAGCACGTCCTGCTGTGCGGCGCGCAACTCGTCCATGCGAGCGGCCGAGTTCGCGACCTGATTGACACTGATGGTGGATCCCACTTTCTTGACGATGATCGTTTCGCCGGGATCATCGACGATGATGTGCCGTGGGATTGGCTCCTTGGTCACGAGCTCAAATGCGCCGTGCGCAAGGTCCTTGTAAGTGATGGAGTCGTCATCCAGGAATGTGACGTCCGGGTCCGCGGCCTCGGCATTTTCCGCAACCGAGAAAGTCAATGCTGCAAGCGTCAGCATTCCGAAACCGCCCGCGTGACTTCGGGCGCGAATGCCTGCAATTGGCGTATTCAGCTGGAGAGACCCGGTTTCTGCCAGCCGACCTGGTACGAAACTGAAGCTGCCTCGGGTCACGTCGAACAGGGCTGTAGGTGGCGTGCCTTCGACGTCGAAGACGAATTCGCTCAGCGCGAGGCGAGTGTCGCAGGAGATGTTGAAGAAAGTACCGTCGATAAAGCGAATCGTGATCTGTCCGTCGGCGTCAGTCTCTATCACGTCAGCCCGGTAGACAGGCGCGCCGGCTACGGCCTGTGTGGCGACGCCACTGGCTCGCGTGAGCGTACCGCGGCCGATCGCTGTATGAATATGGCCAATGATTTGGACTGGCAGGGCCGCGGCGGCCCTATTGCCAACCGGGACATCGGATGCAACCAACATGGCTCGACCTCGCCTGGGTGATCAATTCAGGCTCGGCGTGCTGCCATGGTCTTTCGGGGCGGCCCTCGCCAAGGGACAAATGTCCTGGGCGCCGGCAGCCGAAGGCTTGCCCGCCGAAATCATCAAGTCTGGTCCAGAGAGACGCATGGCGCGGGGACGGCGGCGCGTAATGCCATTCCCGGCGCGTATCCCTCCCGCTAAAGTGATTAAATTGACAAACGAGAGCTTATTTAATTTGTGGCGCTTCCGTAGCGTTACGGTAAATTAGGACGATTAAAATTATTAAACAAGAAGTTTATTTATTGCGACCGCGCTTCGCGGTTCAAGAGCGGTTCAAGAAATGAGCCGCCGCTAGTCGATAGGATCTTCTCGGAAAGGGCGGATCATGTGCAGACCTACGACAGCCGCTTTGGCGACCGGCTTGGTCTTGGCGCTAGCCAATTTCTCGCCGAGTGCGGCTCAAGCGCAAGTCGATTCCACCGGGCCCGCCGTCGCCAGCTCGTCTTCCAAACCGATCGGGAAGGTGGCGACGGCCACAGGCTCCGTCACGATCGAACATGCGGGCGCAGTGATCGTTCAAGCGAATGTCTCAAGTGAGCCCGGCCAGGCCAAGAGGGGTGATCCCGTATATCTTGGTGACGTGGTGCTGACCGGAGACGACGGCCGGGTCGGAATAAATCTTAGCGACGGCAGCTCGTTCAATTTATCGAGCAACGCCCGTATGGTGCTGGATCACTATGTGTATGAGCCGGCCGGCAAGTCCAACGCGACCCTGTTCAGTCTTGCCAAGGGAACGTTCACTTTTGTTGCGGGCAATGTTGCGAAGACCGGCGATATGAAGGTCGATACGCCCGTTGCCACGTTGGGGATCCGAGGTACGACGCCGCACATCGAGATTTCTGATGACGGGTCAGCCAAATTTTCGACGCTGATCGAAGAGGGCAAAAGCAAGGTCCTGAAGAAGCCGCCGGCCGGCGCGGCGCCGGAGCCCGATCGAAGCGCCAATCGCAGGCTCATTATCTGTCGGGGATGCTGAGAAGTTTGCTCGGCCGAAGCCGCCGTGATGCCGGCGCAGCGTCCGGCCCGGCAGAGAGACGCAACATGAGTGCTTCGTTTCGCTCGCGGAGTTCGGCGCTTGGTGTGAAAATCGCACGGGCCAGTGTCATCAGGGCAGGGATGCTCATTCTGATCGTTGGACTCTCCGGTTCGTCAGGCTTGGCGCAGACGTCGAAGAAGAGCAGCTCACTCAAGAATATCGAGCTATGTAACGGGTCAGATCGGGTCTCGCCCGAAGCTCGCATCGAGGCCTGCACGGCCTTTATCGATGCGGGCGAGGGGAGCACAAATGGCTTTGCCGTCGCCCACAACAACAGGGGCAATGCCCATAGCGCCAAAGCCGACTACGAAGGCGCGATCAAGGATTTCGTCGCAGCGACCCGGCATAACCCGAATTATGCGAAGGCCTTCAACAACCTCGGAGTGGCCTATCTGAGGACGGGCTCGCACGACCTTGCCCTTGGCGCTTTTCAGGAGGCGCTGAAGCTCAACCCCAACTATGCCACTGCCTTTGCCAACCGTGCGGCAGCGTTCTTGAAGAGGAATGCGTACGACCGTGCAGCGCAGGACTATGACGAAGCAATTCGCCTTGACCCGAAGCTGGAGGCGGCCTGGAGCGGACGCTGTTGGGCCCGGGCCATCCTCGGCGCCTTGCAGGCCGCGATGGAGGATTGCGAGATGGTGCTTCGATCGGGAGCAGGTAACGCCGCGACATACGATTCGCGAGCCCTGATAAATCTGAAAATGGGACAACTCTCCGCGGCTATCGACGACTACAACGCGGCGCTGCGGTACGCCCCCAAGCTGGCGAGCGCGCTGTACGGTCGCGGGGTCGCCAGATTCAAGCTCGGCGACACAGACGGCGGCAATAGCGATATCTCGGCGGCCAGAAGGATCGAGGCCCGAATCGCCGAAGATTTTGTCCGCTATGGGGTGCCGCAAAGGGACTGACAGGCCGCGACATCGTGCAGCCGTTAACAACTGCTTAACCGCCTGCGTCTCAAATTCAAACTCGCGGAACGGCCCCCGCTCCATCCGGCACGGCATGCTGTTCCCGCAAATCAAGACATAGCATTAACAAGTCCTTAATTGGCCAGACCTACAGTCGACGGCACGGGCCGGCGCCAGTGCCGGCATGCCCGCCGAACCGGAAGAAATGCCGCCAATGGCGCGAGAGGCTGCCGCTGGATTTGTGTCGCGAGCCCGCGCATCGGCGCGGAGCTTGTCGCGTCACGCCCGCGCCGCGGCCTTGCTGGCGGCCTGTCTCCTGCTTGGCCTTGCGGCGCCCGGCCGGGCGGCCGATCCGATCAGGGGCGAGGCGACGTTTTCAGCCGGTGGCGGCTTTGCCCGTCTCGTCATCAAGCTCGGCGAGGACGTTCCCTCCGAGGTGACGACCGCGGGCTCAATCCTCGTCATCCGCTTCGACCGGCCCGTCGATGTGCCCGTCGAGCGCATTCCAGAAGGCGCGCCCGATTACGTCAATTCCGCCCGCCGCGACCCTGACGGCGGCGCCATCCGCCTGTCGCTGGCGCGGCGCGTCACCGTGAACACCATGAACGCCGGCGAGCGCACCTTCATCGACCTGCTGCCCGAGGGTTGGAAGGGGCCGCCGCCGAGCCTGCCCATGGACGTGGTCAAGGAGCTTGCCGAGCGGGCACGCGCGGCCGAGCGTGCGCTGCGCGCCCAGCGTGCCGCCGCGGAGTCCAGGAAGCGTCCGCCGATCCGCGTGCGCGCCTCGGTGCAGCCGACCTTCGTGCGCTTCGTGTTCGAGATGCCCGACGGGGTCGGCGTCTCCTCCGTGCTCAACGAGCAGAAGCTGACGCTCGTCTTCAACGCCAATCTCAATTTCGACCTGGCGGACGCGGTTCTCGCCGCGCCGCCGAACGTCGCCTCGATCAAGCAGAAGTCCGATATCGACAAGACCAATGTCGAGATCGCGCTGATCGGCGATGCCGACGTGCATTCGTTCCGCGACGAGAAGAACTACGTCGTCGACGTCTCCTTCCAGCCCGACAAGGGGAAGTTGGCGGCAACGCCCGAGGCGACGATCGCGCAGATGAAGCCGGTCGGTCGCGGGCCGGCGGCTGCCGCTGCCGCTGCACCTGCACCGGAAAAGCCCGCCGCCGAGAAGAAGGACGCCCATCGCGAGATCGCGCCGCCGACCTCCGAGACGATCGCGCGCGAGGCCAGGATCGACATCAAGCCCGAGGTGAAGGTGGAAGCGCCCGCCGCGCTGCCGCCCGCCGAAGCGCCGAAACCGGCAGCCTCTCCCGCGGCCGAAGCGGCCCAACCGCCCAAGGAAGCTGCGAAGCCGGCGGCTGCGCCTGCGCCCGTCGAAGCGCCCAGGGAGGTCGCGAAGGAACCGGTCAAGGATGCCGCCAAGGATGCCGCCAAGGACGCCGTCAAGGCTGCGCCGGCCGAGGTGCCGGTCGCGCCCGCGATTGCCAGCGTCGATGCGCGCCGCGACAGCGACGGCTTGCGCGTGACGTTCCCGTTTCAGGTCGCAACGCCGGCGGCGGCGTTCCGCCGCGGCGACACCGTGTGGCTGGTGTTCGATACGCCGAAGCCCGTCGATGTCGAGGCGATCCGCACCAAGGGCGGCGCGATGATCGGCGAGGTCGGCCGCGTCCCGCTCGACAAGGCGCAGGCGGTGCGCATCCGTCTCACCCGTCCCCTGGTCTATTCGCTGACGAGCGAGGAGGTCGGCAAGGAGACCAACTGGATGTTGACGCTCGCCGACAAGATCCAGGCGACGCCGCTGCCGCTGATGATGTCGCGCAACATCACCGATCCCGCGCTCGCCAATATCGCGATCCCCTTCGCCAATCCGGGCCAGCTGCACAAGCTCACCGATCCCGATGCCGGCGACACGCTCTATGTCGTCACCGCGCTGCGGCCGGTGCGCGGCTTCATCAAGCGGCAGGACCTCGTCGATCTCTCGCTGCTGGAATCCGCGCACGGCATCGCGATCCGGCCGAACTCCGACGAGATCGGCGTCGAGGTCGGCTCCGACAAGGTCATTCTCGGCAAGAAGGGCGGCTTGACCCTGTCGCCGGTCGACATCTCGGCCGAGCGGGCGCCGACCGCCGTGCGCCCGATCTTCAGTCCCGAAGGCTGGCGCAAGGGCCAGTCGGAAAACTTCATGGCGCGCCAGGGCGAACTGATGACGGCGATCTCGGCGGTCGAGCCGGCGCTGCGTTCGCTGCCGCGGCTCGATCTTGCGCAATTCTACATGTCGCGCGCCATGTATCACGAGGCCAAGGCCGTGACCGACGTGATGCTGAGCGATCCGCTCATCAAGGAGGAGAGCGGCGCGCTGATCATGCATGCGATCGCCAACATCCTGATCGGCCGGCCGGCGCAGGGCCTGAAGGATCTCGCCAATCCTGTGATCGGCAACAGCCACGATGCCCAGCTTTGGAAGGCGCTCGCTTATGCGCGCCAAGGCAAATGGGCCGATGCACGCGAGAAGTTCAAGAACGTCGAATTTGCGATCGCCTCGCTGCCGCTCGACATCCAGCGCATCGTGACGATGGACGCGATGCGCGCATCCCTCGAGGTGAAGGACTATGCCGGCGCCTCCAAGCGCCGCAGCGAGATCGAGGTGGTCGGCGTTCCGCCCGAGGCCGCGCCAGGCTTCGCCGTGCTGCGCGGCCGGCTCGCCGAGGCGCTCGGCCACGACAAGGATGCCCTCGACGATTACAAGCTCGCGGTCGCCTCGAATGACCGTCCGGCTGCGGCCGAGGCCAAGCAGCTCGAGATCGCGCTGCGTCAGAAGCGCGACGAGATCGGCAAGGAAGAGGCGCTGCGCGAGCTCGAGACGCTGTCGATGACCTGGCGCGGCGATGCGATCGAGGTCAAGACGCTGCAGATGCTGTCGCGCCTCTATGCCGAGAACGGGCGCTACCGCGATGCGCTCACCGCCGCGCGCACCGCGACGCGGCTGCAGCCGAACGCCGAAGCCTCGCGTCAGGCGCAGGATCTCGCCTCCGAGCTGTTCACGCAGCTCTTCCTCGGGCCGAAGGGCGACGAGCTGCCGCCGGTCGAGGCGCTCGGGATGTTCTACGAGTTCCGCGAGCTGACGCCGATCGGCCGCCGCGGCGACGAGCTGATCCGCCGTCTCGCCGACCGTCTCGCCTCGATCGATCTGCTCGATCAGGCCGCCGAGCTCCTGCAATACCAGATCGATCATCGCCTCGAAGGCGCCGCGCGCGCCCAGGTCGCCGCGCGCCTCGCCATGATCTATCTCGCCAACCGCAAGCCCGACTTGGCCATCACCGCGCTGCGCGCGAGCCGCATCAGCGATCTCTCCGGGGAGCTCCGGCAGCAGCGCCTGCTGCTGGAGGCGCGTGCGCAGAGCGACGTCGGCCGTCACGATCTTGCGCTCGACATCGTCTCCAACGTCGCCGGGCGGGAAGTGCTCCGCCTGCGTTCCGACATCTTCTGGGCGGCGCGGCGCTGGCGCGAATCCGCCGAGCAGATCGAGCTCTATTACGGAGACCGCTTCCGCGACTTCAAGCCGCTCAATGCGGTCGAGAAGAGCGACATCATCCGCGCCGCCGTCGGCTACGCCCTCGCCGACGACTCGATCGGCCTGTCGCGCTTCCGCGAGAAATACGCCCCGCTGATGAGCGAGAGCGCCGACCGTCTCGCCTTCGACATTGCGAGCAAGCCGGCCGCAGCCTCCAGCGCCGAATTCGCCGAGATCGCCAAGCTCGCTGCCAGCGTCGACACGCTCGACGGCTTCCTGCGCGAGATGAAGCAGCGCTTCCCCGACGCCACCGCCCGCGCGCCCGGCGCGCCGCAGGCCAAAGATACGAGCGACCACACCGGCTCGCTGCCCACGATCCCGGTCGTGCGGCAGATCAAGATGACGCGGTAGAGCTCGGTGCCGCGCGAAGCGCGGCCCGTGACCGCGCCACAAACTCGTCATTGCGAGCGCAGCGAAGCAATCCAGACTCTTTCCGCGGCGGCAGTCTGGATTGCTTCGTCGCAAGGGCTCCTCGCAATGACGAGGAGGGAGCGGGGGCTGCCGCTGAGAGCGGAAAGGACGCAGCAGCGAACGAAGCCTTACCCCCCGTAACTCTGCACCAGGCTCCCCGCCACCAGCGACCAGCCGTCGACCAGCACGAAGAAGATCAGCTTGAACGGCAGCGAGATCGTCGCCGGCGGCAGCATCATCATGCCCATCGACATCAGCACGGAGGCGACGACGAGGTCAATGATCAGGAACGGCAGGAATAACAGGAAGCCGATCTCGAAGGCGCGCTTCAGCTCGGAGATCATGAAGGCGGGGACGAGAATGCGTAAGGCGAGATCGTCGGGCGTGGCCGGCGGCGGCTCGCCGGAGAGGTCCAGGAACAGCTTCAGGTCCTTTTCGCGCACGTTCTTCTGCATGAAGCCGCGCAGCGGCACGGAGGCGCGCTGGAACGCGTCCTCGACGCCGATCTGGTTGGCGACGAGCGGGCGGATGCCCTCGTCGTAGGATTTCTGCAGCACCGGGCCCATCACGAAGAAGGTGAGGAACATCGCGAGCGCGATGATCACCGAGTTCGGCGGGGCGGTCGCAGTGCCCATCGCGGTGCGCAGCAGCGACAGCACCACCACGATGCGGGTGAACGACGTCATCATGATCAGGATCGACGGGGCGATCGAGAGCACCGTGAGCAGCGCGATCAGCTGGATCGCGCGCTCGGTGACGCCGCCGCCACCGGCGCCGCCGCCGAGATTGATGCTGATGTCCTGGGCATGCGACGGCATTGCGAGCGAAGCCGCGCCGACCAGGACAGAAAGGAAAAGAACTCTACGCGGGAGGGCCGGCAACCTCACGAAGACGGCTTCGGACGGCCGAGCAGGGAGGCCATCTCGTCTTCGAGATTTTCAAAGCTGGTTTTTTCCGCGGCCGGCTTCGCCGGCGCGGCGGGCGGTGCCGGCGGCTCGCTGCGGGCGGCGCGCGCCGGAGCGGGCGGCGGCTCCGGCGCAACCGGAGGCGCGACCGTTTCGCCGGCCGGGCGGCGCAGGGCAGCCTCGAGCCGCTGCGCCATTTCGGCGAGATTCTGCTCGGCGCTCGAGGGCGCGGCAGCCGCTGCCGGCGGCGGAACGGGCGCAGCCTGCGGCACGGGCGGAGGAGGAGGAGGTGGTGCAGCGGCGCGCTCGGCCCGCACCGGCGGCATCTTCATCGGCTCACTGCCGCGCGGCGGACGCGGCATCAGCGGCGGCTCGCCGCGGGCGATGCGCGGCGGCAGCGGCTCGGGCCGCGGTTCGCGCTCGGGACGTGGCGCGATCGGCTCCGGCGTAAAGCCGCCCAGAGCCGGCTCGCTGCGGCGTTCGGCCAGTGCAGGCGCAGGCCGGCGCACCTCGTCGGCGAAGGATGGCCGCGCGGGCCGCGGCGGCGGCTCGGGCATTTGCGGCTCGGGATGATCGAGCAGCTCGGGCCGCGGCGCTTCGTCGGACCAGCCGCCGGCATCGGGCATGGGGGCAAGGCGCGGCGGTTCGGCGGCACTCGGACGTTGCGGGATCTGGTCGCGGCTGGGCGCGGCGCGAACGATGTTGGGCTCGACGACGATGTCGGTCGGGCCGCCGATCATCAGCAGATGCTCGACATTGTCGCGCCGGACCAGGACCAGCCGGCGCCGGCCATCGACCGCAGCGGCGTCGATCACGGCGAGGCGGGGCATCCGGCCGCGCTGAGTGTTGGCGCCGATGCGGCTACCGGCGAATCGGCGAACCAGCCATGCAGCGACGCCGATCAACGCCAGAACGACGATGAACGCGACGATGAAGGTGATAGGGCTGCCTTGCATACTTGTCCCCGACAAATGGCGCTTTTTTCGTGCCCATGGTCAGTCGAATCGACCACCGGCGGACGATGCCCCAAACTGCGATTTCTTAACGTTCCACGGCAAGTTTTGCCGTCCCCAACTCTTAATAACCCATGAATCGCCCGATCCAAAACGACTTCTTGCCCTGTGCACGTCTCGCCAAACGGCTGGGTTAATGCCACTTTTCGCGGCGTCGAATGGCGGGGCGCAAGAATCAGTTTCGGCTGGGGACATGCATCACGACCGGTCCTTAACCAGCTGTTAACCATACAGGCGGCAAATTCTGCCTAGCGGCGGTCCCTAGGGCCGTCGGGGCGGAGGGAGCCGCGACGATGTCCATCAACGATATTCCGGAACTGTCGGTGCTTCGCACCAAGATGCAGTGGCATCAGGAGCGCCAGCGCGTCCTGTCCGAGAACGTCTCCAATTCCGACACGCCGAAATTCCGGCCGCGCGACCTGGTCGAGCCGAAGTTCGACAAGGCCGGCGCCGTCACGGGGTCCATGGGGCCCTTGGTCCTGACCCGGACCAGCGCCTCGCATTTGGCGCCGTCGGGGGCCCCTTCCGCCTTCGACCAGAACAAGAACGCGGGTTTCGAGACCCGCCCCGCCGGCAATGCCGTCAATCTCGAGGAGGAGATGATGAAGGCCGCCAGCAACCAGATGGACTACGCCGCGGTGACCTCGCTCTATTCGAAGAGCCTGCGCCTGCTCAAGACCGCGATCGGCAAAGGTTAGGCCCTAAAGGAGGCGGATCATGGCAAATGACAGCAGCGACTTCGCCCGCTCCATGGCCATCGCGACCTCGGGCCTGCGCGCGCAGGCCGGCCGCATGCGGGTGATCTCGGAGAACATCGCGAATGCGGACTCGACGGCGCAGACTGCCGGCGGCGATCCCTACCGGCGCAAGGTGCCGACCTTCTCATCCGCGCTCGACCGCACGCTCGACGCGCAGGTCGTCACCCTCGGCAGGATCAAGCCCGACCAGTCCGCCTTCCGCGTCAGATACGAGCCGAACAATCCGGCGGCGGATGCCAGCGGCAACGTCAAATATCCCAACGTGAACTCGGTGGTCGAGATGACCGACATGCGCGACGCACAGCGGTCCTACGAAGCCAACCTCAACATCATCAGTGCGACGCGCCGGATGATCCAGCGCACGCTCGACATCCTCAAGAGCTGAACAGGACATTTGAGCCATGGCATCACCGACAATTGCCGCCAATGCTTACGCCAGCCTCGCCCGCGTGCTGGAGAACACCGGCACCGGCGCCGGCAAGGGCAGCGAACCGAACGGGCAATCCTTCGCCGCGCTGCTGAAGGACGCCGTCGGCAGCGTCGTGGAATCCGGCCGCAAGTCCGACGCGCAGACGGTCGCAATGGCCGCCGGCAAGGCCAACGTGATGGACGTGGTTACGGCGGTCGCAGACACCGATGTCGCGGTGTCCACGCTGGTCTCGGTCCGCGACCGCGTCATCGCGGCCTATGAAGACATTATGAAGATGCCGATCTGATGCGCGCCGTCATTCCGGGGCGCGACGAAGTCGCGAGCCCGGAATCCATGGTGCGACCAACGCTGCGGCTAAATGGATTCCGGGTTCTCGCTTCGCGAGCCCCGAATGACGACAAACAATTTCAGAGTGAGAACTCCCAAATGACCGGACCCGAGACCCTCGACGTCGCGCGCGATGCGATCTGGACCATCGTGATCGTGTCGTCGCCGCTGATGGTGGTCGGCCTCGTGGTCGGCGTCATCGTGTCGCTGTTCCAGGCGCTGACGCAGATCCAGGAGCAGACGCTGATCTACGTGCCGAAGATCCTCGCGATCTTTGCCACGATGCTGTTGGCGCTGCCGTTCATGGCCGATTCGATGCACGCCCACATGCTGCGGATATCGTCGCGAATCATAGGCGGCTGAGGCACTATGCGTGAATTATGCGCATCGACGTCTCGCTGCTGCCGGCGCTCGCCGCTTCCTTCATGCTCGCCTTCGCCCGGGTCGGCGCGATGGTGATGCTGCTGCCCGGCCTCGGCGAGACCAACATCCCGACGCGGATCAAGCTGTCGATCGCGCTGCTGCTCACGCTCATCATCCTGCCGCTGCATCGCAACGCCTATCAGGTCGACATGGGCTCGCTGGCGCCGCTGCTGGTGCTGATGCTGCATGAGATCGCGATCGGCATCGTCCTGGGTGCGACCGCGCGCGTGACATTGTCGGCGCTCCAGGTCGCGGGATCCGTGATCGCGCAGCAGATGGGGCTCGGCTTCGTCACCTCGGTCGATCCGACGCAGGGCCAGCAGGGCGTGCTGGTCGGCAACTTCCTGACCATGCTGGGGGTGACGCTGCTGTTCGCCACCGACAGCCATCATCTCGTCATTGCGGCGCTGAACGACAGCTACAAGATCTTCTCGCCGGGCGAGACCGTGTCGAGCGGCGACGTCGCCTCGCTTGCGACGCGTGCCTTCGCCGCCGCGTTCCGCCTCGGCTTGCAGCTTTCCGGGCCGTTCCTGGTGTTCGGCCTCGTCTTCAATATCGGACTGGGCGTGCTGGCGCGGCTGATGCCGCAGATGCAGGTCTATTTCGTCGGCGTGCCGCTGTCGATCTTCGCGGGCTTCCTGGTGCTTGCCGTGGTGCTCACCGCGATGATGGGCACCTTTCTCGACTACTTCATCGGTGTCATGCACCAGATGATGCCGCTCAAGTGAGGGGGATCGATCGGTGGCGGAAGACAACGATCCCGAAAGTCAAACAGAAGACCCGACGCAAAAGCGCCTCGACGATGCGCTCGAACGCGGCGACGTCGCCAAGAGCCAGGAGATCAACACCTGGTTCATGATGGCAGGCGGCACGCTCGTCGTCTCCACCTTCTCGGGCTCGGTCGGCAGCGGGCTGCTGACGCCGATGCGCAACCTGCTTGCCAATTCCTGGATGATCAAGACCGACGGCAAGGCCCTGCTCGCGCTGATGGAGCAGATCGAGCTCGCCGTGCTTGCCGCGATCGGCGTGCCCCTGTTGATGCTGGTGCTGGCGGCCATCGCCGGCAACATGCTGCAGCACCGGCTGGTTTGGTCGGCCGAATCCCTGAAACCCAAGTTCAACAAGATTTCGCCGGGCGCCGGCTTCAAACGCATCTTCGGCAAACAGGCGGCGGCCAATTTTCTCAAGGGCATCGGCAAGCTGGTCGCCTTGGCCGTGGTCATGACCATGATCCTGTGGCCGGAGCGGCACCGCATGGAGGCGATGGTCAGGCTCGATCCGGCCGCCATGCTCGGCGCCAGCACCAGCATGACCATCCAACTGCTCGGCGCGGTCGTCGCCGCGCTCGCGATCGTCGCCATCGCCGACTATTTCTTCCAGTACCGAAGTTGGTTCCAGCGGCAGAAGATGTCGCTCCAGGAGATCAAGGAAGAGTACAAGCAGTCCGAAGGCGACCCCCACATCAAAGGCAAGATCAGGCAGCTGCGGCAGCAGCGCGCCAAGAAACGCATGATGGCGGCGGTTCCCAAGGCCTCCGTGATCATCACCAACCCAACCCACTATTCGGTAGCGCTGTCCTACGAGCGCGGCATGACCGCGCCGATCTGCGTCGCCAAGGGCGTCGACAATCTCGCCTTCAAGATCCGGGAGATCGCGCGCCAGCACGACATCCCGATCGTGGAGAACGTGCCGCTGGCCCGCGCGCTCTACGCCACGGTGGACATCGACCAGGAGATCCCGACCGAGCACTACCATGCCGTCGCCGAAGTCATCGGCTACGTCATGCGCCTGAAGCGCGGATTCAGCGCCGGGCGGGGATAAGATGCCCGAAAAGTACCGGAAATGGCCGTAATCTGGGAATCAGCGTACCTTTTGCCGCTGCTGCCCTTGCACCTCAGGGTCCGATTCAGGCAGGGAGGACCCCACGCGCCCGGTGGCGCGTTGATTCTCTGCCGACAGGCTGCGCCAGCTCGAGAATGACCGCCGAGACCGACCACGACCTCACACGCGAGCCCGTTGCGGCGCACGAGCCGTCGCCGCGCTCGGGCAGCATTGCGCTGGTGCTGCTGGTGGCCGCCGGCCTCGTCGCCGTGGCCGTCGGGCTGATGACGCTCGGGCGCGCGCAGGCGCAGCCCTATATCCTCGGTATCCTCGCCGTGCTGGCGATGGTCGGCCTGTTCAACCTGTTCGCCTTCGCCGCCGGCATCATCCGCTTCGCCGACCGCAATCTCGACGATCCCATCATCGGCCGCATCTCCGATCACGCCTTCGACGGGCTCGCGGTCACCGACGCGCGCGGACACGTGGTCTATTCCAATGCTGCCTATCTGACGCTGACCGGCGCCACCGGCCCGCAGGACGTGCGCCCGGTCGAGCGCGTCTTCATCGGCAATCCCGACGTCTCGGAAGCCGTGTTCCGGCTGCTCAAGGCCGCCCGCGAGGGCAAGCGGCAGCAGGAAGAGGTGCGCATCTCCGGCCATGACGGCAATCAGGGCCGCTGGCTGCGCATGCGCGTGCGCCCGCTCGGCACCGGCAAGCGCGAGGCGAAATACGCGGTGTGGTCGATCGCCGACATCACGCGCGACCGCGAACGCCAGGAGGACGTGTTCCAGGAGCTCCAGCACGCGATCGAATATCTCGATCACGCCCCGTGCGGCTTCTTCTCGGTCAATCCGGCCGGCGAGCTCGCCTATGTCAACGCGACATTGGCGAACTGGCTCGACTACGACCTCGCCGAGATCGGCTCCGGCGGCCTGAAGCTTACCGATATCGTCTCCGGCGACGGCGCTTCGCTCTTGACCTCGATCGTGGCGGTGCCGGGCGAGGTGAAGACCGAGGTGTTCGACATCGACCTGCGCATGCGCACCGGCAAGACCATGCCGGTGCGGCTCTATCACAAGCTCGCCTTCGGCGCCGACGGCGCGCCGGGGCCCTCGCGCACGCTCGTGATCAGCCGCGCCCGCGACGAGCGCAGCGACCCTGATCGTGCCGCCGAAGTGCGCTTCATGCGCTTCTTCGACCACACGCCGATGGCGATCGCGACCGTCGATCGCGCCGGCAACGTGGTGCGCGCCAATGCGCGCTACGCCAAGCTCAGTCAGGCGCTGGGGCTCGACACCTCCTCCAAGTCGATCTTCCGCGCGGTCAATTCGCGCGACCGGCACCTCCTGATCGCGGCCATCAACCAGGCCGCCGAAGGCAAGGCCGATATCGCGCCGGTCGAGGTGGCGCTGGAAGGGGCCAAGGAACGCTGGGGCCAGTTCTTCGTGACGCCGGTCGATTCGGCCGAGACCGAGGCGGAAGCCGCCATCGTGCACATGCTCGAGACCACCGAGCGGCGCGCGCTGGAAAACCAGATCAACCAGTCGCAGAAGATGGAGACGGTCGGCCAGCTCGCCGGCGGCATCGCCCACGACTTCAACAACGTGCTGTCCGCCATCATGATGGCGAACGACTTCCTGCTGAACGCGCACAAGCCGACCGACCCGTCGTTCCAGGACATCATGCAGATCAAGCAGAACGCAACGCGCGCCGCCACCCTGGTGCGGCAGTTGCTGGCGTTCTCGCGGCGGCAGACGCTGCGGCCGCAGGTGCTCGATCTCGGCGACGCGCTGTCCGATCTCACCATGCTGCTGCGCCGGCTGATCGGCGAGAAGGTCAAGCTCGACCTCGTCCACGGCCGCGACCTCTGGCCGGTGAAGGTCGACGTCTCCCAGTTCGAGCAGGTGATCGTCAACCTCGCGGTGAACGCGCGCGACGCCATGCCTGACGGCGGCAAGCTGATCATCCGCACCGCCAACGTCACCAGCGACGATTCGGGCAAGCTCGCCTACAAGGGTATGCCCGCCGCGGATTATGTCCGCATCGAGGTCGCCGACACCGGCACCGGCATCCCCGCCGACATCCGCGACAAGATCTTCGAGCCGTTCTTCTCGACGAAAGAGGTCGGCAAGGGCACGGGCCTCGGGCTCTCCACCGTCTACGGCATCGTCAAGCAGACCGGCGGCTTCATCTACGTCGATTCCGAGCCGGGGCAGGGCACCTCGTTCCACATCTTCCTGCCGCGCCACATCGCCGAACCGGAGGTGCAGGTCGAGCAGCCCGCAGTCGCAATCGGCGCGACCAGCGACGCCGCGAAGGAAGCCGCGCCCCCCGCGGCGGCAGAGGCGAAGCCGCGTACCGACCTCACCGGGCAGGGCACCATCCTGCTGGTCGAGGACGAGGAGGGCCTGCGCGCGCTCAATGCCCGCGGCCTGCGCTCGCGTGGCTACACCGTGGTCGAGGCCGAGAACGGCGTCGAGGCCATGGAGGTGCTGGACGAGCAAAGTGGCGCGATCGATCTCGTCGTCTCCGACGTCGTCATGCCGGAGATGGACGGCCCGACGCTGTTGAAGGCAATGCGCGAGAAGAACCCCGACATCAAGTTCATCTTCGTCTCCGGCTATGCCGAGGATGCCTTCGAGAAGAGCCTGCCCGAAGGCCAGCAGTTCGACTTCCTGCCAAAGCCCTTCACGCTCAGCCAGCTGGTCGCGGCGGTGAAGGAGACGATGACGAAGCAGGGGTGAGACCTGCCGCTCTCCTCGCAATGACGGCTGCTGGGCCAGCTCGGCTCGCGGACCCGGGGAAAAGCGGAAATCGGGTCGTAAACCCGGCGGTAAGCATCCTCCAATGGTTCCCGTAAAACCCCTGTCATATATGGGCTTTTGCCACATCCCCGCGACTGAGGGCCGCAGCCGCAAGTTCCGAAACCGGCTTCACTTTTCGGGAAGTCTGACCATCTTAGGGGCACGTCCCCATGCCGGGGATTTGGGAAACGCACATGACTTTCTCGCTTCGCTCCCGGAAATTCTTCAACACGATCGCCGTCGTGCTGGCGCTTGCGCTGCCGACCGCGCTGACGATCTCGTCGGCCGACGCCCGCGCGGGTGGCGGCATGTCGTCCGGTTCGCGCGGTACGCGCTCCTATTCGGCGCCGCCGCCGACCACGACCGCACCCGGCTCGGCCTCGCAGTTCAACCGCACCTACACCCAGCCGGGCGCAGGCATGAACTCGGCCGCGACCGCGCCGGCGCGCGGCGGCCTGTTTGGCCGCGCCGGCGGCTTCATGGGCGGCCTTGCGGCCGGCTTCCTCGGCGCCGGCCTGCTCGGCATGCTGTTCGGTGGCGGCCTGTTCGGCGGCCTCGGCGGCCTGTCCTCGATCATCGGCCTGATCATCCAGATCGCGCTGGTGGTGCTCGTGGTCCGGCTGGCAATGTCCTGGTGGCAGCGCCGTCACACTCCGCGGGCGGCTTACGCCAATGTTGAGGCCGGCGCAGCGCCCGGACCGCAGACGAACTATCGCAGCGGTCTCGGTGGTGGCCTTGGTGGCGGCCTCGGTGGCTTCGGCTTCGGCGCCAACAACGCGCCGCTCGAGATCAAGCCGGACGACTATGAGGCGTTCGAGCGCCTGCTCGGCGACGTCCAGGCCGCCTGGTCGAACGAGGACGTGGCCAAGCTGCACACGCTCGCGACGCCGGAAATGGTCTCCTATTTCGAGCAGGACCTCGCCCAGAACCGCGCCCGCAACGTGGTCAACAAGGTCACGGAAGTGAAGCTGTTGCAGGGCGACCTCGCGGAAGCCTGGCGCGAAGGCGAGACCGACTATGCCACGGTGGCGCTGCGCTTCGCGCTCACCGACAAGACGGTGGATCGCAACACCGGCGCAATCGTCGCCGGCAGCGAGCAGCCGGGCGAGGCGACCGAGATCTGGACCTTCGCCCGCCGGCCGGGCACAGGCTGGGAATTGTCAGCGATTCAGCAGACCAACTGATCGCGGACGAGATGAGGAACCAGGGCGTCGTGCTTCGGCACGGCGCCCTTTTCTTTTGGGCCTCTCGCAGCACGGCATCGGAATAAGCGGGGGCGCCTCGGGTTGAAGTCAGGCGGCGAACAAAAACAACGTTGGGAGGACAGGATGATCCGTATCGAGAAATCCATGACGATTTCCGGTGTTGCGCTGGCCATGGTCTTGCTTGCTGCCCCATCGGCGCAAGCGCAGTCGGCCGACATGACCTTCTTCGTGACCTCCAACGGCCCCGGCAAGGGCGCCGATCTCGGCGGTCTCGAAGGAGCCGACGCGCAATGCCAGAAGCTTGCACAAGCCGCTGGCGCCGGCACAAAGACCTGGCGCGCCTATCTGTCGACGCAGGCCGCCGACGGCAAACTTGCCGTCAACGCTAAGGATCGCATCGGCAAGGGGCCGTGGCAGAACGCCAAGGGCACGGTGATCGCCAAGGACGTCGCCGAGCTGCACGGCGCGACGAACAATCTCACCAAGCAGACCGCGCTCAGCGAAAAGGGTGAGGTCATCAATGGTGCCGGCGACCAGCCGAACCGGCACGACATCCTCACGGGATCGCAACCGGACGGCACCGCGTTCGCCGGGCCGGACGATCGCACCTGCAAGAACTGGACGTCGAGCACGCAAGGCGCCGCGATGGTCGGCCATTTCGATCGCCGGGGTCTGCGCGACGACGAACCCTCGAAATCCTGGAATAGCTCTCACCCCTCGCGCGGTCCCGACGGCGGCTGCTCGCAGGCCGATTTGAAGGCCACCGGCGGCGACGGGCTGCTGTACTGCTTCGCGGCGAATTGAGGCGCTGAGTTCTCTCCACCGTCGCGGAGCTCTCTCCATTCGTCATTGCGAGGAGCTCTTGCGACGAAGCAATCCAGAGTGTCTCCGCGGAGGCATTTCAGGATTGCTTCCGCCTTCGCCAAGGCTTCGGCGGACAAGTCGCTTGCGCTCGCAATGACGGCGTATGTTGAACCGCCGTTCCGCCTCATTCTGACGGAACCTTCAGCCACGTGCTACATTGGTCCGATCGCCTCCACGCTCACGGACCTCCCCCATGAAATACGAGCTCTACTACTGGCCCGAGATCCAGGGCCGCGGCGAATATGTGCGGCTGGCGCTGGAGGAGGCGGGCGCCGCTTACGTCGATGTCGCGCGCGGTCCGCGCGGATCGGCTGTGATGATGAAGATGATGGACGCGCAGAAGGGCACGCCGCCCTTTGCGCCGCCGTTCCTGAAAGCGGGCAAGCTCGTCATCGGCCAGACCGCCAACATCCTGTTCTATCTCGGTTCCCGCCATGGGCTTGCGCCGAAGACGGAAGCCGGCAGGCTCTGGGTGCACCAGCTTCAGCTCACGATCACGGACTTCGTCGTCGAGATCCACGACACCCATCATCCGCTCGGACCCTCGCTCTATTATGAGGACCAGAAGGCGCCGGCGAAGAAGCGCACGGCCGACTTCTGGGACGAGCGCGTGCCGAAATATCTCGGCTATTTCGAGCGGCTTCTCGCCGGGAGCGGCGGCACTTACGTGACGGGCCGGCGCCTGACCTATGTCGACCTCTCGCTGTTCCAGCTCGTCGATGGGCTGCGTTATGCTTTCCCCAAGCGCATGAAGGCGTTCGAGAAGGATGTCCCGGGCCTCGTCGGCCTGCACGACCGCATCGCCGCACGGCCCAATATCCAGGCCTATCTCGCAAGCGAGCGCCGCATTCCCTTCAACGAGCAGGGCATCTTCCGCCGCTATCGCGAGCTGGACCGATAGCGGCTTCGTGCAGTTGGCGCGTTCACCAGACGCCGGGGATGAGGCGATGGCGCACCCGCGCCGTGTAATCGGTGTAACCGGGCAGACCCTCGCGCAGCGTGCGCTCCTCGATCGGAATGCGGACCGCGAGCAAGGCGAGGAGGAGCGGCATCATCGCAAGTCCCCACCACGATCCCAGCAGCAACGGCACGCCGGTGAAGAACAGGATCATGCCGCTGTACATGGGATGACGGACATAGGCATAGGGTCCGGTCGAGATCACGTGCTGCGCGCGCTCGGCTTGCAGCTTCACCACGGGCGCGGCGAACGAGTTCTCGCGGAACACCCACATGGTGAACAGTGTCGAGCCCAGGAACAGCCCGAGTCCGAGCACCTGCAACGCCGTCGACATGTCAGAGGATCGAACACGCCGGTCGAGCCCCATCAGGACAAGCCAGGCCAGGATGGCGACGATGAACAGCGCCATGAACATCTTGTCGGCGGCGGGCTGATCCTTTTGCAGCACCGGCCGCAGGCGTTCGGCGAGCAGCGCCGGATCGGTCCGGTAGAGCCACCAGCCGCAGAGTGGGCCGAGCAGGGCTGAGGTTGCGAGGAAGGCCCAGGCCGACGGCCAATGCAGCGTCCCCGCGCACGCGAACAGCAGCGCGCCCATGCCGACGACGAACACCGTGTTCCGCAATAGCAGCCGTGCGAACATGCGCAGGTCCCGAGTGAACGGCGCATGATCCTGGTGCAGCTATCCGGCAAAGATGCGGCCGGACACGCCAAAAGCCCGATCGACCGGATCGGGCGCTTCGGTCTCGGGACGCCTGATCAGGCGAGCTGATCGATCCGCGTGCCCTGACCCGGCGGCAGCGGCGCCGGCGGCTGCGGCTTGAAGGTCGGATTCTCGTCCTTGACCTTGGTCTGATCGTCCTGCGGCTTGGTCGTGTCGTAGTTCGGAACCACGATCGCGATCGGCGGGGGCGCAACGGTAGAAACCTTCATCCGCAAATCCTCACACATGGAAACAATCAAGCCTGCCCTGCGAGGAGCGAAATTTCCTTCAAGCCAATCGTTAAAATGTGAGGGAATTGGCGCGGTGAAGGCTGTGCACGCGTGGCATCCGCAAACCGAGACGACGAGGCCTCTCCCCGTCATTGCGAGGAGCCCTTGTGACGAAGCAATCCAGACTGCTTCCGCGGATACAGACTGGATTGCTTCGCTGCGCTCGCAATGACGGAGTATGCGGCGGACGCCATCGCGCGATACGCACCCCGCAAGGGTGCGGAAAGAGCTGGCGCGTGCCCTATTCGTCCTTGCCGCGCGTGATGGCGATGGACGCCTCTGTCTTGGTGCGGGTGCATTCCATGTTGAGCCGGCGGTAGCGCATGGTGACCTTGTCGCCGCGCAATAGACCCATCCGCTTCAGGCAGCGCGTCGCGCCCGTCGTGGTGTCGTCCTTGGTCACGGTGAAGACGATCGCCGCCATCGAGCCGACCAGCGCGTAGAATTCCGGCTTCGGCTTGCGATCGCCCTTGGCGTAGAGCTCGATGGAATATTTGTCGCCGCGGCAACCCACGGACAGCTCCTTGGCCGCCGGGTGCGTCAGGTAAACGACATTGGCGGCGCGAAAATTCACCTTGAGGCGATCGACCTGGCTCGCCAGCTCCTTGGCGCTGTCGTCGCAGCGATCCGCGCGGGCAGGCGAAGCGAGAGCCACAAGGCCGGTGAAGGCGGCGGCGACCAGGATCGCGCCGCGGACGTTCAGTTTCAATGTCATGATGAAAAGCCCCTTAGGGCACGCATTCAAGCGTCGGCGGACGCGAATCGCAAGGGTGGGCAGAGGCATTTCCACGAGCTGTGCCAATGCCTTCCCGTGCCGAACCTACCCCTTCCATGCGCACCGCTCCCTTTCTTTTCTGGCTAGAATGCGCTTAGAACGCTTCTATGCTGAGAGGCCCGCCAGGGCCGCAAAACCCCGAGATTTGCCCCATGAACGCTCCCACCGCCTTCCCCGACCAGTCCAAGCCCGTTCCGCCCTACAAGCACACCCCGCTGTTCCCGCTGGGCAAGGACGAGACGCCCTACAAGAAGATTTCGTCCGAGGGCGTCAGGGTCGAGAAGGTGCTCGGCAAGGACATGCTGGTGGTGTCGCGCGAGGCGCTGCGGGCGCTGTCGGAGGCGGCCTTTGGCGACATCAACCACTATCTGCGCCCCGGCCATCTGAAGCAGCTCCGCGCGATCCTGGAGGACGGCGAGGCGAGCCCGAACGACAAGTTTGTCGCGCTGGACTTCTTGAAGAACGCCAATATCGCGGCCGGCGGCGTGCTGCCGATGTGTCAGGACACCGGCACCGCGATCATCATGGGCAAGAAGGGCTGCAACGTCATCACCGACGGTGACGACGAGGCGGCGCTGTCCGAAGGCGCGCGTGACGCCTACCTGCGCCGCAATTTGCGCTACTCGCAGGTCGCGCCGCTCTCGATGTACGAGGAGAAGAACACCGCCAACAACATGCCGGCGCAGTGCGAGATCTACGCCGAGGGTGACGACGCCTACAAGTTCATGTTCATGGCCAAGGGCGGCGGCTCCGCCAACAAGAGCTTCCTGTTCCAGGCCACGCCCTCGGTGCTGACCAAGGACCGGCTGCTCGCGTTCCTGAAGGAAAAGATCCTCACACTCGGCACCGCCGCGTGCCCGCCTTATCACCTCGCCATCGTGATCGGCGGCACCTCGGCCGAGCTGTGCATGAAGACGGTGAAGCTCGCTTCGGCGCGCTATCTCGATGCGTTGCCGACGCACGGCTCGCCCGACGGCAACGCCTTCCGCGACGTCGAGATGGAGAAGGAAATCCATAAGATGACGCAGAGCCTGGGAGTGGGCGCGCAGTTCGGCGGCAAGTATTTCTGCCACGACGTGCGCGTGATCCGCATGCCGCGCCACGGCGCCTCGCTGCCGATCGGGCTTGGCGTGTCCTGCTCGGCCGACCGCCAGGTGCTCGGCAAGATCACCAGGGACGGCGTCTATCTCGAGGAGCTCGAGCACAATCCGGCGCAATACCTGCCGCAGGTCGAAGAGTCGCTCGGCGGTGAGGTCGTCAAGATCGACCTCAACCAGCCGATGAAGGACATCCTGGCGACCTTCTCGAAATATCCGATCAAGACGCGGGTCTCGATGACGGGCACCATGATCGTCGCGCGCGATAGCGCCCACGCCAAGCTGCGCGAACGGCTGGAGAAGGGCGAGCCGCTGCCGGATTATTTCAAGAACCATCCGGTCTATTATGCCGGTCCCGCCAAGACGCCCGAGGGCTACGCCTCCGGCGCGTTCGGTCCGACCACCGCGGGCCGCATGGATTCCTTCGTCGACCAGTTCCAGGCTGCCGGCGGCTCGATGGTGATGGTCGCCAAGGGCAACCGCGCCCCTAGCGTGCGGGAGGCCTGCAAGAAATACGGCGGCTTCTATCTCGGCTCGATCGGCGGCGCCGCGGCGAACCTCGCCGAGCACTGCATCAAGAAGGTCGAGGTGCTCGAATATCCCGAGCTCGGCATGGAAGCGATCTGGCGCATCGAGGTCGTCGATTTTCCGGCGTTCATCATCATCGACGACAAGGGCAACGACTTCTTCAAGGAGTTGAATTTGGGCTAGTTGCTTCACCCGCACGCGCGCGGGGGAAGATGCTCGTGCCGTAACAATGATCGTCATGCCCGGGCTTGTCCCGGGCATCCACGTTCTTAGTGCCGCAAAGAAGCCGTGGATGGCTGAACAACAGGCCCGGCCATGACGAAGCCAATGCTTCAGCGCCTCAACTGCAATTCGTGACCTGGTTGGAGCACAGCGCGCGCCACCAGCCGCGGACGCCGTCGTGGCTCTCGACCAGACCCCAGAGCCCACTGCAGGCGAAGATGCGCTTCGGGCCGCCGTCGGTGTCGAGCGGCCCGCCGAGCTCGCGCTGGGCCGGCATCCATTTGGCATCGATGAAGGGCGCCTGAAACAGCCCGCCCATGCGCGTGGCGCCATTGGCATAGTTCGCGCCGACCTTGTTCGAGGCGACCCAGCCGCGCCCGGCATAGGGCCTCGGCGCGCTGCGCGGATATCGCGTCTCGTCCTCATAGTCCTTGCCCGGCGGCCTCGCGTCTTCGATCAGGAACCAGCCGTCCCTGAAGCCGATGATGCGGAATTCGGTCAGCCAGCCGCCCTCGGGCGTGTTCTCGGCGCCGCCGAGCCTCAGCCGGTAGGGCGGCGGCAATGTGCCAAGCACGCGCGCCTTGATCGACGGCTCGGCGCGCACGTTGAGGCCGCTGGAATCCTTGTCGATGGACCAGGCGCCGAGATCGCAGGGCTCGGTGCCAGCAGGCAGCTTTGCGCGCTTGGCGGCGAGCTCGGCGTGCATCCGGCGAAATCATTGTCGTCGTTATCAGGGGCCGGCCCGGTGCGCGGCTTCAGCTCGGCTGACGTCGCCCGCGTCGCGTCCGCAGTCAGCGTGACGACCAGAACCTGGCGCGCCGCAAAGACGCTCCCCGGTGTCTTCGGATCGTTCGATGTCGCGGGATAGACCGCGAGATAACCGGTCGACCCCTCGGTTCGATAAGCGGTGCCGGCAACATAGCCTGCCGGCACCAGAGCGAGCGCGCTCGCGCGCCACGCCGGTTCGCTGTCACCTGCGCGCGCGGCCTGTGCTACGGCAGACAGGACTGCCGCCGCGATGAGGAGGAGCGCACGCATCGGTGCAGCGCGCGGTTTACGCCCGCGCGCCCGTGAAGGGGAAGCTGCCCATCGGGCCGATGCCCATCTCGCCGCTGATGCTGTCGCCGGAGACCGTGCCGGTGAATTCGAGCGTGAGCGGCATCGGCTTGTCGATCGAGACCTTCCAGGAGACGTTGTCGCCGGAGACGGTGCCGTCGAAGATCTCGGTGGTATTGCCTTCCGCGCCCTGCGTGCCCGTGAGCGTGCCGCCCGCAGCCTTCAGGCTCAGCGTCGCCTGGCGCTCGCCCATCGGCGTCGTCATGGTCAGATTCCAGTTGCCGTCTACGGCCATTCCCGTCTCCCGAACAGATTGCGGCGGTCCGCGACGATCCGCGGCCGTCCCTGGCCGAGCCTATAGCCCAACTCGCAGCTCCTGCCTAACGCTCCGGTAGGGCATTTAGGCGCGGGCAGCGGCACGTCGGCGGTTGGTTACGATCAGCCGCAGAACGAAGTACTGCACGGCAAAAGCCAGGATCTTGGCGCCGCCTGCGACCACCATAAGATAGAACGCCCAGAGCTTCAGATCGCCGGTGGCGGCGACTGCCATCATGCCGGCGCCGATCACGAACATCAGCGCCGCCCAGGCATAGCCCGCGATGGTGACATATTCCGGGACGGTCTCGACGATGACGGGCGGCATGTAGCGCAGCATCCAGCCGCGCTTGAGCATGATCGCGCCGATCGCGAAATGTGCGATCGAGGGTTTTGCCAGCATGAAGCGCGGATCATTGGTCAGCAGCGTGATACCGCCGAGCACGATGACCAGAGCGAGGCTCGCATAGGTCATGTAGTGGAGCGGCTGTCCCTTGAGGCGCGCATAGACCACTTGCACGATCGCGCCAGCAATCGCCACCGCCGTTGCGAGGATCACGTTGTCTGTGAGGAGATAGACGGCCAGGAAGATGATAACGGAGAGGAGGTCGGAGGTGAGGCGGGCGAATACGTCCTTCATCGTCATTCCTGTTTAGCGGTCGTGGGCAGGGCGCAGACTGCCGCACCCTACTTGATCCGGCGATGCCCGGCATATCACTTTGTGAAGACAACCGCGCCGCTGCGACATGGCGCATGGCACCCCTCAAACCGACCAGAATGCCAGGCTAGGACCAGCAGCGCAGGATTCGGAACCGCAATAGGCAGACCGCGATGGTCGAGACAGGGAGCCGCGCCGGCTCAACCACATCACAACGTCAAGACGACGTAAACGAGCTCCAGAAAATGAAATGCTGCAACGAGCTGGCCGGTCATCTCGTCGACCAGCCCCGTCCAGGGCAGGCGCGACACCATGGGGAGTGCGGCGGCGAGCAGAAGGCCGGCCGCGAGCAGGGCGCCGCCTTCGAAGAACGTGAGGCTGCGCCGGCGCAGTCGCATCGCCAGGAATGCAAGTGCGGCGCCGGCCGGGGCGAGGACAGCGATGGAGTCCGCGGTGATCGAGAGCATGTGCATCGGCCTTCTTTGACCACGCAATATCCACGTGGATTCCGGGATCGCGATCTCCTCGCGCCCGTTGACGAGGGCTACGCCGCGCCGACCCAATTGCCGTGGAAGCCGTCGGGGACGCGATGTCCGAGCTGCACCAGGGCGGCAGGACCCGCCTCGATATCGGTGGCGTTGAACACGGCGAGATCGCTGCGGTTCTCCCGCGCACGCCAGACCACCGCGAGCAGCCAGCCGTCGCCTTCGGCGGCATCCCTGGATCGCTCGACGAAAACAGGCTCGGAGATGGTGTCGCCGGCCGGCAGCAGATATTGGCCGAGCCGCCTGCCGTTGCCGTCGACATGGACGATGCCCGACAGCGCGCCGAACATCGGCAGTTTCGGATTGGCGCAGGCGTACCAGCCGTGACGGCTCTTCAGCCCGGCGCGGCGATCGTCGATGCGCGGGAATTCTCCGGTGAGGTCGTCCAGGTAGGTCTGCTGGAAGCGGTCGGTATTGCCTGCGAGATCGAAGGTCCAGCGGCAATGGCGGGCGCGCGATTTCTCGGGATCGGTGGGGCGGCCGTCCGGATGCGGAAACAGCGGCGCTTCCTCGAACTGCATGACGTCGGCGACGATGCGGTTTTCGTCCTCCCACGCATTCATGACATGGAAGACGTAGCACGCTTCGGCACGAAACCAGACAATGTCCTTGGCCGTGCCGCTGCGCTTCATCACCCCGACATAGGCGCCCTTGTCCGGCTCCCAGGCATAAGGCGGCCGTCCGCTCATCGCGCGCCCGATGCTGCCGGTGATCGGCAGGATCGGAAACAGCACATGGTTCGCGGTGACGATGAAGTCGTGCACCATGCTGGCGTAGGGCGCCTCGAACCGCTCGAATCGCGTCGCCTTGCCTGTTGCGTCGATCGATCCGTAGGAGAGGGCCGGCGTCAGCGGGCCCGCAGCGTTGTAGCCGAAGAACACCAGTTCGCCGGTGACGGGATCGATCTTGGGATGCGCGGTGAAGCTGCCGGCGATGCGGCCCTGGTAATCGTGATAGCCGCGCGTCGCCAGCGTGCCCGGCTCGATCTCCGTCGGAAGATGCGCTTCTTCCAGCGCAAGCAACTTGCCGGCGTGAAAGATGATGTTGGTGTTGGCGACGCCGCCGTCGGTCAGGTTCGCCGGTGCATCCCGCAGCTTGCGGCCGAAGCCGCCGAACAGCGCGCGGCCGGCGTCGTGCTCGGCCAGCCATTTCGGCGTGCGGACCCAGCGGTTGCGGTAGCTGGCGCGGCCGTTCTCGAGGTGGAAGGCGTGCAGCATTCCGTCGCCGACGAACCAGTGCGCGCCGGGCGAATCGAACTGCGGATTGGGGCCGTTGCGGTACAGCGTGCCGTTCAGCTCACGCGGCAATTCGCCGACGATCTTCAGGAAGGGCGCGTCGGCCTCGAATGGGATCGGCGCGATATTGTTGCTGCGCTCGGCCATGGCGTCGTGCTGCACGGCGAATCTCCCTTATCTTTACATCGTAAAGATTGAGTAGACCCGATCGCAGCTTTCGTCAAGCGAAATCTTTACACTGTCAATATTGCGTCATATAGCTTGCAAATGGCCAAGACAGACACCAAGGGCGACGCGGCGCGCAGCCCGCGTGCCCTAAGAAAAACCACCTCGACCGCGGCATCGCGCGCCTCGCGGCGCGCCAGAACCGCCAAGACCGAGACGCCGTATCATCACGGCGCGCTCCGCGAGGCGCTGCTCCAGGCCGCCGAACGGGTGCTGGAGCGCGACGGGCTCGCTGGCCTGACGTTGCGCGCGGTGGCGCGCGAGGCCGGCGTCTCGCATGCCGCTCCCACCCATCATTTCGGCGACCTGACGGGCCTGCTCAGCGAGCTCGCGGCCGTCGGCTTCCGCCAGTTCAACGCGGTCATGAACGCTTCGTGCGATGCCGCCACCACGCCGCTCGAAGCCGCGCTGGCGCGGCCGAAAGCCTACATCGCCTATGCGCAGGCCCATCCTGGCATGTACGGCATCATGTTCCGCACCGAGCGGCTGGATTATTCGAGGCCGTCGCTGCACGAGGCGGCCGAGGCATCCTTCGCGGGCCTTACCAATGCGATCGGCATGATGCGGCAGGAGCAGATCAGCGGCGACGCGCTGACGCTGAACCAGGGCGCGGCAATCGCGCGGGCCTGGTCGCTGGTGCACGGCTTCACCATGCTGCTGCTCGACGGACGGCTGAAGGACATCCTCGCGCGGCTGCCGGAGGGAACGACGGCGGAGCGGCTGCTCGAGACGATGCTGACGGTGCCAGTGACGCCGAAGCTTCCCGCGCCCTGATCAACAACGACGCACGCAACCCTCGTCGTGGTCATGCGTTGACGCTGCATGGCAAAGACAGCACGCACGCCCTGGAAACGCACAAATCCCCGCAAGCGGGCCGGCAAGGCATCCAAGCACCTCAGCGCCGCGCAGAAGTCGGCGGCGAAAGCGCGCGCCCGCCGCGCTGGCCGCCGCTATCCCAACCTTGTGGACAACATGCGCATGGCAGCGACGAAGAAGACCGCCAAGACGAAGAGCTCCAAGAAGACCTCAAAGTCGAAGGCGTCGAAAGCAAAGTCGAAAACGTCAGCCAAGAAGACCCGTAAGCGCACCGCGAAGAAGGCCAAATCCCGCAAACGCAGCGCATCCGCCCGTGAACAGGATCCGCGCGGCGGCCTGACGGCGGCGGGCCGCAAAGCGTTCGCGCGCAAACAGGGCGCCCATTTGCGCCCTGGCGTGACAAAGAGGGAATCGGAGATGACGCCGCAGGAGATGCGGCGGAAGGGTAGCTGGGCCGTGCGCTTCTATGGCCGCGCGAAGCTGCCGCCGCTGGTCGATGGCACGGGCCGGCCGACGCGGCACGCATTGTCAGCGCATGCCTGGGGCGAGCCAGTTCCGAGGACGGTGGCAGAGGCGCGGCGTATCGCCGCCAAGGGCGAGCGGCTGCTTGCGCGCTATCGGCGCGTCAAGGCGAGGGGCTAGTTTAGCGCATCGTGGCGAGCTCGACGGCGCGGCCGCGCGCGCCGATGATCTTGACCTCGTCCTTGCCGCAAGCGAAACCGCGGGCGAGATCGTCGGCGGCCTTGCGCGCGAGCTCGTTGGCGTTCGGGTTGGCGATCCCATCGACATAGGCGACGTGGCAGACCGGGCCCGGCGGCAGCCGGGTCACCACCAGCATGGCCTTGGTGTTCGGCCGACCCTGCTTGTCGGGATCGGAATTGTCGGCGATGTGCCAGCGCTGGATGATCGCAAACGGCTTTGCGCCGGCCGCGCGCCATTCGATAGTCGTCTCGGATGAATTGAACGGGGCGAACCAGAGGTTGGCCGCGGGTTCCTCGCTTGCTGCCTTGCGGTTGCGCCCGACCGAGACGATCTCGCGAAGATCGTCCTCGGCGATCAGCACGATCAGCCCGTCCTTGCCCGGACAAACCCGCGTGCTGCTGCCGTCGAGCGCGCTGGGCTTGCCGATCTGCCGGCAATCTTTTGGTGCCGCCGAGGTGTAGCTGCTGGCCACGGATTGAGCCTCGGCGCCGCTCAGGCCAATGCAAGTCATCAGGACGGCGAAGCCAATAGTAGTGATACGGTTCATATGAGGCTTTGGTGGAGTGGGAACTCTTCATCCCATCAGACGTCTTGATTGTGGGCAAGGTTCAAACAGGGTTGGGATATACCTGACAGCAGCACGGAATCGTTCTACAAGAGCGGCTTCGCTTGGGCTCCTCCTGCCTGGTTCGCGTTCTCATTTTCTCGATCATGCCAGCCATCTCGAACAAACCTTATCGCGTCGGCCGCTCCAAGACCGGACTCGGCCTTTTCGCCACCAAGCCGATCAAGAAGGGTACCCGGATCATCCGCTATTTCGGACCGATCCTGGATTCCAGGATTCCCGAGCAGGACGAGATCGAGAACAAATATCTGTTCGAGCTCAACGGGCGCTGGACCATCGACGGCTCGGTGCGCAAGAACCTCGCCCGCTACATCAACCATTCCTGCCGGCCCAACGCCGAGTCCGACGTCCGCCCGCGCGAGCGCAAGGTGTTCATCCGCGCCATCAGGAACATCGAGCCGGGCGACGAGATCAATTACGATTACGGCACCGACTATTTCAAAGCCTATCTGAAGCCGATCGGTTGCAAGTGCGACTCCTGCGAGAAGAAGCGCAAGAAGCTGCGCGCCGAGGCGCGGGCGGAAGCCGCCAAGGTGAAGGCGCGGGCCGAACGTAAGGCGCAGAAGGCGGGGGCGAAAACCACCGCTACGAAAAAGAAGAAGCTGAACGGTAAGCACTTCCCCGGCAAGGTCGGCCGCGCCAAGACGTAGCCTCGCGCAGCACCCACCGGCTTTCACGAGTCCCCCTGATTGATCCTCAGGCTGCCGGCTGAAATGCAGCGGAGTCTCCACCACTCCATCATTGCGAGCGAAAGCGACTTGTCCGCCGAAGCCTTGGCGAAGGCGGAAGCAATCCAGAATCCCACCGCGGAAAGACTCTGGATTGCTTCGCTGCGCTCGCAATGACGCTGTTGATACAGCGCGTTCAGATGTCGCACCGTCGCCCTGAGGCGGCCGCCTCTTCGACGGTTCTCGAAGGGCGACGGCCCGCGTGCATCGGGATCGTTCATCCTTCGAGGCTCGCTGCCCGTGCGCCTCAGGCCCCGTAGATGAATTGAGTCTTGCGAAACCCATCGCTTTTCCGCGCCACTCGCCGTACTCGCTGCCTACCGGCGAGGCGTCGGGCAAAACACCCAAAATCTGTCAATCTCGGCGCGCAAAGATATATCGCTTTTCCGAATTTCGGATTTGTGGCATGTGTTGCCTATTCCGGCCCCTGCCAGAGGGGCGCTTCGCGATCGTCACGAGATGCGGGCCGGGGTGCGGTGGACGCGGTAGCGCCGGCGCGATTTGCTTGAGGACAGGGCGGGCAACCGTGAGTCTCAGGCGATGCGCATACGACACGGCGCGGTCACAGCGGTTTGGTCGATGGTCTGGGGTGCGCACACTAAGCCCCGGGCGCTGAGGCCAAATCGTCCGCGGACGGAGAAGTCGTGTGGTCCTGACGCCCGGGGTCTGTGCGTCAAGGCTTGCGGTGATGCGGCGGCCCGACCGGGTGCGCGCATCAGAAGCCGCGAGGCGACGGGGGCAATAGTGCATCGCTCCCCGGGGAGAGCACGAAGGACACCGTTAAAACCATCCGCGCAGGGAAGGCCGGGCGACCGGCAACACCTGTGGTCCACCCCGTGTGCATTTCCATTGCGCACGGACTCGGGTGCCGCCGGCGCCCGGCCTTCCCTGCGCCCTCCGGCAACCGAAGGGCGCAAGCAACGAAGCAAAGCTCGGGCGAAATCCGCTGCGAGAACGCGAGGTCATGCATGCATCCGGGTACGATCCGATATGACGAAGCCTTCGCGTTCCCCGGTCTGCGCCGCGGAGCTGGCACGCAAGGATCACGCCGCCACGGCGCGCCCGCTCTTCTTCAAGCCCACATATTGCAGCTCGGCGAACACGCCGGTGGCGATGGCTTGCGCGACGACCATGAGCTGGCCGGCGAGGTTCGGCGACACCGCGCCCGAGAGCAGCAGCGCGATGCTGCCGACGGTCCAGGCGGCGTTGCCGATCACGACCAGCAGGACCAGCGATTTCGCGACCGTGGCCCGCGAGGCGAGCCAGCCGACCAAGGCGGTGTAGGCGATCAGGAACAGGCCGGTCTCGCGCAGCAGCGCTTCGGGCAGGTTGAACAGCGCTGCGAACGCGGTCGCGCCGAAGGTGAAGCCGAGTGCGGCGACGCCGCTGAAGACGGCGTCGGCGAAGAGGGCGCGGCGCAGGAAGGTCGATGCATCGATCATCTCAGGTCTCCTTGGTTGGGCTGGGGTGGAACTTTAGCGCCGACCGCGCCACCAGGCGCGGAGGAGACGGGCGAGCCGGAACGGGCAGAGGCTCCTGCCGACGCCGTGCTCGAAGGCGATGACCTGCGCGAGGACATAGTCGCCGGTCGAATGCAGCAGCGGCTCCGGCATGTTGAGGCTGCGCGCCAGCATCCGGGTTGCGAATGCCATGGCCCAGGGCAAGAGGTGGTCTGCGACGGTCCGGTAGAGCAGCAACGCGATCATGGTCATCTCCTGTTGCGACCAAAGATGCGCGTGCTCGTCCCCCATTTCGATTACCTCGGTGGTAATGGAAGCGCCTAAATTCGCGTGCTAGCTTTTGACCATGAACGCACACGCTTCCACCGCACGCACCGAACGCAGCCAACCGGTCCATATCGGCGACCATTTGCGCGAATGGCGGCAGCGCCGCCGCATGAGCCAGCTCGATCTCGCCGGCGAAGCCGAGATCTCGGCGCGGCATTTGAGCTTCGTCGAGACCGGTCGCGCCGCGCCCTCGCGCGACATGGTGCTCAGGCTCGCCGAGCGGCTCGACGTGCCCTTGCGCGAACGCAACGTGCTGCTGGTCGCAGCCGGTTTCGCTCCGGCCTTTCCGCAGCGCCCGCTGGAGGATCCCGCCTTGAAATCAGCCCGTGCGGCGATCGACCTCGTCTTGAAAGCACATGAGCCCAATCCGGCGCTCGCGGTGGACCGGCACTGGAACCTGGTCTCCGCCAACCGCATGGTGGCGCCGCTGCTCGACGGCATCCCGCAGCATCTGCTCGGCCAGCCCGTCAACGTGCTGAGGCTGGCTTTCCATCCCGAGGCGCTGGCACCGCGCACGGTCAATCTCGCGGAATGGTGCGGGCATCTCCTGGAGCGGCTGCACCGGCAGTGCGAGGCGACAGCGGATCCGGAGCTGATCAAGCTTTACAATGATCTGAAGAGCTATCCGATTCCAGCGCGCTCGGCCCCGCTGCCAGCCGACAACGTCGCGATCCCGTTCAAGCTGCGGCATGGCGGGGAGATCTTCAGCTTCTTCTCCACCACCATGGTGTTCGGCACGCCGGTCGACATCACCCTGTCGGAGTTGGCGCTGGAGACGTTCTTTCCGGCGGACGAGAGCACCGCCGAACGGCTGAAGCAGATGGCGGCCGGGCTGCGCTAGCGCCGTTTACAGGACGGAGCAGCGCTCGCATAATCGGCGGATGGACACACGCGCGCTCCGGCGATTGCGGCCGGCCAATCCCGTCGGTGATCTCCTGCGCGGCTGGCGCACCCGTCGTGCATTGAGCCAGGCGGAGCTGGCGTTCGAGGCCGGCATTTCGATCAAGCATCTGAGCTATGTCGAGACCGGGAAGGCGGCGGCAAGCCGGGACATCCTGCTGCAGCTCGCGTCGGCGCTCGATCTGTCGTTGCGTGATCGCAATGCACTGCTCGAGGCCGGCGGCTTCGCGCGGCAATATGGCGAGCGCGATCTGTCGGCGCCGGAGCTTGCCGAGGCGCGGCGTGCCATCGATCTTCTGCTTCTCCGTCACGAGCCGTTCCCGGCAATCGTCACCGACCGGCGCTGGAACGTGATGCAGGCCAATCGCGCCGCCTCGCGCCTGATGACCATGCTGCTTGGCCCTCTACGCATGCAGCGGCCGCTCAACCACATGCGCATGTTCCTCGCTCCCGACGAGCTCAAGCCGTTCGTCGAGAACTGGCCGATTGTTGCGGCCGCGCTGCTGGCACGGGCGCGGCATGAGGCGATGGCCGCGCCGCTCGATGAGGCCCTGCAATCGACCTGGCGCGAATTGATGCGGCTGCCGCAGCTGCCTGAGGCGACCGAGGACAACGCGGCCCCGGGGCCGCTCTGCGAGGTTCGCCTGCGCAAGGGCGATATCGGCGTTGGTTTGATCGGTGCGGTGCTGACGCTCGGCACCCCGCAGGACGTCACGCTGCAGGAGCTTCGCGTCGAGATGTTCATGCCTGTTGATGCCGCCTCCGAGGCCGCCTTGGTCGCGCTTGCAGATCAGGACGCTTGAGCCTGCGCGGCTTCGCGCCGCTCGAAGCTCATGGCCTGCATCACCTCCGCGAACGGCCCGTTGCGGTCACTCAGTGTCGCCGTGGTGAGGCCCGCGCCATGGGCGCCGACGCGCGTCGCGGCGCGGATCAGGATCCATTCGCCCTCGGGCGGACGGAAGAAATAGAGGCTGATCTCCGGGTTGATGAAGGTCCATTGGCGCATGTCGACGATCTGCGCGACGCCGCTGGAGAAGTCCGCCGCCTGCACCGCCTGGAGCAGCGGCGTGTTCGGCTCGCCCTCGACCAGCGGCGCATCGAGCCGCATCCAGGCCGCGGCCGGGCCCGGCTTCTCCAGCGCGCCCTCAATGAGCCGCACCGACACGTTCTGGAAATAACGGCTCCATTTCTGCGCGAAGGCGGGCGGCGGGCTGCCGGCCTCGGGGCCCTTGTCGACGGGCGTGGGCCTCGCGAACGGATCGATGGGCGACTCGCCGCTCGGCGCCGTCAGCAGCGCCGTGCAGCGGCCGATCTCGGTCTCGCCGTCCATCAGCCGCACCTGCAGGGTCTTGGCCTTGCGACCGTCGCGCAGCAGCTCGCTGACCGCCCTGAACAGGCGCAGGCCCGCCGGCCGCCACAGATCGAAGGTCAGGCGCCGCACAGCAAAGCCGGATCTGGCGGCGAGGCGCTCGACCTCACGGGTCATCAGCGCGGTGGTGGCGCTTCCCTGCAGCATGTCCGGCGACCACGGCCCGCCGGCATGCTCGGTGGCCCGGAACAGTTCGCCGTCCGGCTTGAAAATGGCGCTCATCGCGGTCTCCCCTTTGGGCTTGATTGTGGCCGTAAGTATCGTGGCCGTAAGTATCGGGGCGGGGAGAACCGGTCACAATAACCGCAGAGGTGAAGTCGTGAGCCATGCAGGACGGGTGCCTTGCGCCGCCCCCGGTTCGGCTTATGTTCGGGCGGACCCTCGAAGTGCCCGAAGGAGGCGCCTGACATGAGCACGCTGAAACCGCTCCAGATCGACGTCGTCTCAGATGTGGTCTGCCCCTGGTGCTATATCGGCAAGCATCGCATCGAGAGCGCGCTGGCGCTGGTGCCTGACGTTCCGGTCAAGCTCAATTTCCGTCCCTTCTTCCTCAATCCCTGGGTGCCGCGCGAGGGCATCAGCCGCGAGGCCTATCTCACCCAGAAGTTCGGCTCGGTCGAAGCCTATAAGGGCATTGCGGGACGCGTCGTCGCGGCCGCGAGCGAGGAGGGGCTCGTCTACAAGCCGGAGCTCGTGGCGCGCCAGCCCAACACGACCGACTGCCACCGCCTGATCCTCTGGGCGGAAGCGATCGGCAAGGCGCCTGAGATGAAGCAGCGCCTGATGGAGCTGTACTTCCGCGACGGCGGTGATCTCACCGATGTGAACGTGCTGGTGCAGGCGGCAGCCGACATCGGCCTCGACGCCGACGACGTGCGCAAGCGCCTCGCCACCGACGAAGACGTCGCGCGCGTCTCGGCAGATGCGCAGGAAGCCGCCGACAAGGGCATCTCCGGCGTGCCGACCTACGTCTTTGCGCAGAAGTACGCCGTCTCCGGCGCGCAGGATCCGAACCTGCTTGCCCGCGCCATCCGCCAGGTCTCCGAGGAGATCAACGCGCAGGCGGCGGAGTAACTTTTTATTTTCGGAGCCGGCGAACCACGCCGCGCGCGGCCTCGTGCGCGGCGTTGAGGCCGACCAGCGCGCCGTGAATGAGCGCCACGACCGGGTCGTGCCGCCGCAGCGGGATCAGCACATCGCCAATCGCGAGGCGTCCGCGCCAGATCGGGTTGATCATGGGGTGATCGGCATTCGCCGTCGAGTCCGCGCTGGCGACGGCGGGGTCGGCGCAGAGATGGCGGGTGAGGTCGAGCGTGAGCTGCACGCCCGGCGAATATTTTGCAAAGCGCTCGTCGATCCCGAGCTTGAAGAAGAAGGCACGATCCTGATGGCGCAACACGATGCCGGCGGCAATCGGCGTCGCGCCGGCGCGAAGGGTGACGATCTCGCACTGCGCGGTCTCTGCCAGCGCGGGAACTGCGCGGCGGATGAACGTTGCGTCGCCCGGATGCTGGACCAGCGCGGTGCCGCGCTTGCCCTTCCAGCCGCTGGCTTCGAGCTGCAGAAAGGTTTCGAGCGCACGTCCGATCTGGTCGGTGCTGCGCGCAACCTCGAACACGACGGGGCCGTGCTCCTCGAGACGGTGACGCTGGCGCCGCAGCTCCTTGAGCTTCTTGGCGCCGAGCGCCTCGCGCAACAGCGTGTCGCCATCCTGCGTCGCATCGAGGCTGGCGCGGATGTAGGAGCTGAGGATTCTCGGCTTCAGGCCGTCGCGCTTCAGCACCTGGTTGAGTGATGCCATGGCTGCGCCGTCGAGCGCGACGTCGGTCAGCACGAGCGCATGCGCGCCGGCCTCGCGCGCCTGCTGCAGCAGACGCTTGGCGGCTTCGAGCGGAGCGTCGCGGTCGAGCAGCGGGCTGCACAGCGTGCCATAGGGATGCGCGCTCACCAGGGCGGGCAGGGGAATCTTCAAAGCGCGCCAGAGTGAGACCACCGGCATCAGGCCGATCAGCCGGGCCGAAGTGCCGTCAAATGCGGCTAGCGCCAAGGCATCCGTGCGACCGCGCGCAGTTGCGCTGACGGCGAGCTCCCAGGCAGGCAGGTAATATCCGTTCGGCTCGATCGCCCGCTGCGCCAGCGCGCGCCATTGGCCGGTGTCGACGGCGGCAAGCGGGACAGGCGCGCGCGCCGTCACGGCATCCCTTGCCGATGCCGGATTGATCGCAGCCTGATGCGCGATGTCGACCACGTCCCGTCGTCCCCGTTCACGCGAGCTGAGCCCGTGCCACCGGTTATGCTTAGCGCAAAGATTGGAAAATACCGTTGGCACGCCGCCGCAATTCGAGCGGTGGTGTTAACATTCCATTCAGCATCCGGCCGCGGCTTGACCCTGAGGAATCGTGGCTAGTCTCCCGGCACGAAATGATCGCGGGTGCTCGCGCGGCCGCCGCTGGTGGTATCGGTGATGGTGATCTCGATGTCGCGGGAGGTCTTCGGCAAGTCGCTGGGCCCAACCTGTACCGACAGCCTGACCTCGCGGGTCTGATCCTGCCCGACCTCGATGATGGGCTTGCCGCCAGGTTCCGCCTCGATGCCGGCGACGCGAATGGTCGCGCCCGGCAGACCGGAGACTTCGAGCGCAAACGATCCCTGTGCACTCTTGTTGAGGATACGCACGGTGTAGTCGTTGCGCACGCCGCCGTCCGAAAGCTGGACGAAGAGGGGATTGCGCTCGTGCAGTACGTTGACGTCCATCGTCGCGCGAGTGGCGAGAGTGTACAGCATGATGCTGCCCACAATGGCGATGGCCGCGGCATAGATCAGCGTGCGCGGACGGATGATGCGGTAGATCGGCGGCTTGCCCTCGCGTCGGCGCTGCATGTTGATGTCGGTGTCGTAGCCGATCAGGCCCTGGGGCCGGCCGATGTCGCGCATGACGTTATCGCAGGCGTCGATGCACAGGCCGCACTGGATGCAGCCGAGCTGGATGCCGTGGCGGATGTCGATGCCGGTGGGGCAGACATTGATGCACTGATGGCAGTCGACGCAATCGCCGGCGGGATCGCCATGGGCGCGCGCGGCATCCGCCTTCTTCACCGACATGCGCGGCTCGCCGCGGTCACGCCGATAGGTGACGTTGAGCGCCCATTCGTCGGTCAGCGCTGCCTGGATCCGCGGCCACGGGCACATGTAGATGCACATCTGCTCGCGGGCGTGACCGGCAAAGACATAGGTCGTAGCGGTGAGGATGCCGATCCAGAGATAGGCGATGAACGGGGCCTGGAAGGTCGCGAGCTCCTTCACCAGCGTCGGCGCGTCGGAAAAGTAGAGCACCCAGGCGCCGCCGGTCCACCAGGCGATCATGATCCAGAGGAAGTGCTTGAGCGCGACCTTGCGAAGGTGGTCGAACGTCCAGTAGCGCTTGTCGCCCTGCATGCGCTCGCGCCGGTCGCCCTCGACCCAACGCTCGACCGCGTAGAACAGGTCGGTCCACACGGTCTGCGGGCACATGTAGCCGCACCACAGCCGTCCCGCGACCGCGTTCATCAGGAACAGAATCATCGCCGCGATGATGAGGAGACCGGTGAAATAATAGACCTCCTGCGGCCACAACTCGATGAAGAAGAAATAGAAGCGCCGATGCGGGAAGTCGATCAGCACGGCCTGGTCGGGCAGGCCGGGTCCGCGATTCCAGCGCACGAACGGCAGCAGGTAATAGGTTCCGAGCGTGACGCACAGGATCGCCCATTTGATGCGGCGGAAAGGGCCATTGACCGACTGCGGGTAGACCTTCTTCCGCTTCTCGTAGAGAGGCCCCTCGATGAAGGTGTCGTCATTCATCCCATGCTCCCCGCGTTTTGCGAAGGCGAGAGTCCGACTTGCCGGCGCAGAAGAGCCGGCAAAGAATCTCCAGCACTGCGCGGACTTTCGGGCTCGCGGTGTTGTAGTATATCGTTTGGCCGTCCCGCTTTGGTTTGACCAAGCTCAATGCGCGCATCTTTCCGAGATGCTGGGATAGCGCGCCCATGGTATTTGCGCCCTACGCAAGGGCGCTCTCGCTCAGGAGAGGTCATGGTCACGACGTCTTTTACGCCGATCGCGTCGCTCGTTGGCGGTGCGATGATTGGCCTCGCGGCCGTTCTGCTGATGTGGGCAACGGGTCGGATCGCCGGCGTCAGCGGCATCGCGGCGCGGCTGTTTCCGCCCTATGAGGACAGCGAACTCGCTGGGCGCCTTGCCTTCGTCGCCGGTCTTGCTGCTGCGCCCGTGCTGGTCCGGCTCGTCACCGGAGGTCTGCCGGAGCAGACGATCGCGGCGGGGCCGGCCCTCCTGATCATCGGCGGATTGCTCACGGGTTTCGGTTCGGTGTGGGGCAGCGGCTGCACCTCGGGCCACGGCGTTTGCGGCCTGTCGCGGCTGTCGGTGCGCTCGCTGGTTGCGACCATCACCTTCATGGCCGCCGGCATGGCGACCGTGTTCTTGATGCGGCACTGGAACTGACGGCGATGGCAATCCTGGTTCAATTCGCGATTGGGCTGATCTTCGGCCTCGGCCTCATCGTCTCCGGCATGTCGAACCCCGCAAAGGTGCTGAACTTCCTGGACGTCGCCGGCATTCAGGCAGGGACATGGGATGCAAGCCTCGCCTTCGTGATGGCGGGCGCGGTGGCCGTGACCTTCGTCGGCTTCAGCCGCGTTCTCAAGCTTCCGCGTCCATTCTTCGCTGATCGATTCTATTTGCCGACGCGGCGAGACATCGATCCCAGGATCGTCGCAGGTCCGGCGATCTTCGGCATCGGCTGGGGGCTGGTAGGCTTTTGCCCGGGGCCGGCGCTGACCGCGCTCGGATTTGGCTCGCTCTCCGCCGTCATCTTTGTCGTGGCGATGTGCGCCGGCATGGTGCTCGCCCGCTTCATCGCTCAGCTGCCGTCATCGACGCGCTACATCACGCCGGCCGATCCACTCGAAACCTGAGGTCACGGGACCGGGCGAATAGTCTCGCCCGGTCTCCGACCATCAAGCCTTCATCGCTCACCAGCTACCGACGCCGACGCTGACGCCGGGCGCGCGAATGCCGACGCCGGCGCGCGGGCCGTCATCGTAGTGGCGATGATAGCTCCGGCGCTCATAGTAGCGGTCGCGCGGCATGTAATTGTAGGAATCGCGCACGATCACGCGCGACCCGCCGCGCGTGCGATAGCAGCGACCATCCTCGTCGCAGACGAGTCGCACCTGCTGCACGAGATCCGGATTGGTGTATTCGCTGGTCGTATAGATATCGGAAGCCTTGGCCCCCGAGGCGGCGGCCAAGGCCCCCACGCCTGCCAGCAGCGCAATAGTCAACGTCCTCATCATGTCCTCCTCGAAACTGCCCTCGGCGGTAACAAGAAGGGGAGGCGGTGATCGTTCCGGGTCATCTACAGGTTTTTCCCGGAACCTGTCGTCAGGGGCGGGTTCCTAGATCGGCTCGTAAGTCTCCGTGCCGCAGATGTCGTCGGCGTCGGCGCGCCGGCGGTCCACGACCCTGCCGTCGTTGATCGTCACGATGTAGGTCTGGGCGCCGAGCGACGTACCGGTCGCCGAGGTGAGCTGCGCGCGGACGCACGCGGTCCAGCCCGGTCCTCGCAGCTCACGATGCGGCGGGGCGACGTGAACCTCGCGCGGATAGGACGTTGCGAGAAAGACGACGTCGATCTGCTCGCGCACCACGCGCTTGACGTCGGGCGGCGCTTCCGGCGGCTGCTCGGGCTCCTTCATGCGCATGAATTCCGGCACCGGTGCGCGGCTGTCGGCAAAGCCGCAGGCACCGAGCGCAAGCGCGCCAATGAGCAGCGCCGCATGAGCAATGATCCGCAACATCCGTGAAAGGTCCCCTGCGGGCCGACAGATAGGCACGAATGCGATCGGACGAAGTCAAGGCCGATCAAGATTTGCTGAGGTCCCGGAACCCGGACATCGCTATTCCGCGATTGGGGGCTGGCTTGTACCCCAGAGGTGGGGGATTGCGGTAATGCGGATTCTGGTCATCACGCCGCCGTGCTGGCGCTGAGGGCCGCCTCAGCGCAGGCGCAGTGCCCGCCCAATGACCGCGTCGAGTCGATCGACGTTGCGGGGCTCATCATCGCTCGCGGGTGTTACGCGCGTGATTGCGAGCCAGTCATGATGGTGGTGTGCACGCGATGCGAACCTTCGTTCACATCGCGCCCGCTATTGCACGAAAGCGAGGCCGACGCGCTTGTCGCTGCGCCAAACTGTGCGACAATGCCGTACGAAATGGTCACAGGCGATCGAGAGCGTGACCGATTGCGGCAACATGACGGGAGTGTCGAGGTCGATCGCCGCGCCGCCCGCCGACATGTTTCGCACCGTGCAAGGAATGCCGCTGTTTTCGAACGTGATCTTTCCGCCCTTGAAAACACGGTGACGTTGCGATGTGCGCTTCTCAATCATCCGCGTTAGTCCTGCCGATGAGTATGAAGTAGTGCATAGAAATTACGTTGAACTAAACTCAATACTGGCGCTACTTGCACGGCGTTTCAGACTTTGTTTACGACGTTAGAGCGGCGAGCCGCTCCCACGAACCTGCCCAAAGAGCCTACCCAAAGAGCCTACACAAGTGCCTTTCCTTTATGGCGTGACACGCCGATGGAGATATTGATGAAGACTTCGCTTTCGCTTTTGTTCGCCGCAGCGCTCTCGCTGGCCTCGATACCCGCCCACGCCGTCAAGTGGGACCTCTCGACCATGACCTGCAAGCAGTTCCTCGAGAGCGGCGAGGACAACATCGGCGTCGTGCTGACCTGGATGGACGGCTGGTACAAGGGCGACGAAGACAACGCGATCATCGACACCGACATCTTCATCGAGAATGCCAAGAAGTTCGGCGCCTATTGCGGAAAGAATCCGACCGTCAGCGTCGTCACCGCGGCCGACGAGATCCTCGGCAAGTGACATTGCCGGCGCAATGACGGCAAGCGCGATCGCGCTTGCTGTCCCGACCCGATTTCCATCGAGAGCCGCGTCGAGCCTTGCGCTTCGCGCGGCTCTCTTGTTTTCAGGGCGCGTTCACCCCGGCAGCATCGCGAACGCGCTCGACACCATCGCGGTCGGCTTGCCGTCGGCGGCCGAGAGCAGCGTGACGCGGCCAAAGCTCATGGTGCGCCCGAGCCGCACCACGCGCGCATCCGCCAGCACGTCGGACGCGGCGATCGCGCGCATGAAATGCGTGGTCTGATCGACCGTGGTCATGGGACGGTAGCCGCGATTGGCCGCGAGGATCGCGATCACCATTGCGGTATCGGCGAGCGCCATCAGGGCCTGGCCGCAGACCACGCCGCCATTGCGGCACAGCCGCTCCGAAAACGGCATGCGCAGCAGCGCGCCGGGCTGCCAATCCGGGACGTCCGCGCGCGGCACATGCTCGATGCGCTCGACCGCGAGGTTGAGGTCCTGGACCCAGGGCGCAAAGACCTCGCCGAGGATGCGTCTGGCGTCGGCGAGGCCGAACTCGGCTTCTGGCTGCGTTTGCATTGCTGTCGCGCTCTCCTGTGTTGCCGGATGTTTCACCGCATTGTGCGCGCATCCGCGAGGCAAAGTCACCCGGTCTGGCGCCGGCCGCCTCGGCTTGAAAATGCCTGACTTGGCCCGATATGATGCCTGGCTTGGGTAGGGGTGGATGATGTTGCGTCGCTGTATCCTCGTCTTTTGCATGGGCCTGCTCGGTCTCGCGCTGAGCGGGTGCACCAAATGCGGTCCGATCTGGGACGATTGGCTGCAGACGCCCAAATCATGCCGATCGGATCGGCACTAGCGGCCACCGGTCGTGACCGGGCTGACGAGGATGACAGGGCACGGGCGATCCGCGCCTCATGGAAGACTTAAGGAGTGAATGATGAAGCTTTTCCGTTTGGCCGCGGTGCTGGCCGTGCTGGCGGGACCTGCCTACGCGCAAATGCCCAACATCAACTTGATGCAGGATGCCCCGAGCAAGTCGCCGGAGGAGAAGGCCATCGAGGCCGAACGTGAGAAGGCCTACAAGGAAACACTGAAGAAGATTCCGGATACCAAGGCGTCCAGCGATCCCTGGGGTGGCATGCGTGCCGAACAGCCGAAGCAGCCGGCGGCGCCGAAGGCGTCGTCGGCCGCAACCAGTGCGCCGAAGAAGGCCAAGAGCGGGACGGCCGCCAATTGACCCGTTCCGGGGAGGCACAATGCTCCTCGGAAGGACTCCTCTTGATCCGGCCCGCGCCCTACATTGTCGGTAGCGTAGTGCGCAGAGGAAGGCAGGACATGGCCGATCGTCCGCGGGATCTCGCCGAGCGGATGGCGCGCCGGCGCAAGGCGGCCGGCAAGCCCGGCCAGTCCGCCGGCGATGGCTATCTGCGCGAGACCTTCACGCTGCCGCGGGCGGCGGCACGGGAGCGGGCGCAGGCCTTCTTCGCCCGCTACCCCAAGGCCGGCTATATGAGCGAGGTCGAGACCTGGCGCGAATTGCCCGGCGGCGATATCGAGTTCACCATGCGTCGGCTGCCCAGCGCCGACTGACGCGCGCTATGGCGCAGAGGGCGAAACGGTTCAGGCCGTCTTTCGCCCGATCGCCTTCAGCTCGCGGTCGATGCGCAGCTGCACGCGCCGGATCGCCAGCAGGTCGATCCGGGTCTCGGTCTTGCCGGTCTTGATCCGGTCGCCGATGCGAAACTGCCATTGCCAGATTCCGGGAATCGCCGTCTTGGCGATGGTGAACTCGACGCCCCTGTGATTCATGGTCACCTCCCACGATTCACCCTCATGCCTGCAAACATGTTGGTCGTCGCAATATTCCGCAGAAAGCAAAATGTCGCCCACGGCCTCCGTGGTTCTCCGACCATGAACAAAGTTCCTGGAGCCCGGACGCGATGCGTTCGGCAGGCCGCGGTTCCAACCTGCGGCGCCGGATCCGCTTTAGGTTAACGGCATGTGCCTTGCTTGCCCGACTCGCGGGCAAGCAACCATGGGCGCCTCATGCTCGGCATTCCCCGCCGCTACTCGCATTTCGTCTTCGGCATCATCCAGTCCGGGCTGACCTCGCTGATCGCGGCGGGGATCGCCAGCTTTCCCGCCGGCAGCCCGATGCTCTTCGTGCGGCACTGGATGGTGTCCTGGCTGATCGCATGGGCCGCGATGCTGCCGGTCGTGCTGCTGGCGGCGCCCGCGATCCGCGCCTTCTCGCTGCGCCTGACGCAGGAGGAGCAGGAGCCCCGCCCTGGCCGGTAGCCGGGCGACCCTAGCCGGCTGGCTGACGACAGCCTGACAGGCGGACCGCCGGCAGGTGCGCGATCGAAAGGCCGCACACTGGCCCCGTACCGGTCCCAATTTCGACATCCGTCCGCACCACTGCGGACACACCCGTCGGCAAGATTTTATCCGTTCGGCGCAGCCATGGGGGAAACGTGGCGCGCCGGAAACGGGGTGGCATCATATGGATAACGTAGAGCGGTCATTCGCCGCCGCGACGGCGGCTGGCTTCGTCGTGCTGGTGATAGGTCTGGTTTTGCTGGCGGTGCTCTAGCAGGCGCTGCTGCAGACGGAACTGACGTGCTGGGCCGTCCTATCGAAGGCGCCGGCGCGCCTTGCCTCTCAAAAGTGGCAAAACAACCCCATGCACAGTAGGGGTCCTGGCGATTTCATCGCTTCGCCAATGGGTTGCTGGTAGTATTTAGCTACCTGGTGCATCCGCGGTCGCGGCGCCCCGACCGGCGATGCCGATCGGAGGTTCCGGGCAAGGAACAGAGCGGAGTGCCGCATCGCGGGCGGGCCTGGCCCGCTCCGGACGGCGGTCCTGGCAGTGCCTAATGAACCTTGATCTCGTTCAGCGGCAGACGGAGCTCGGCGGCGCGCTCTTCGCGGTCCTTCTTGCGGAACTCGTTTTCCTTGCGCTCGAACTTCACCATCTCCTCGTGGGCGGCGTCCAGCAGCGGCTTTCGCCTCAGCGTATCGTGCTGCGTGTCGTTGTTCGTCATGACCAGAGATCCCCAAAAGTTGCGGTCCCATCCCCACAGAAGGCCCGAGACCGCGAAAAGGTTCGGTGCCGCAGGATTACGGAAACATGACGGCGCCCTGGTCGCGCGTCGTTGATCCCGGTCATGGTCGCGTCGAGGAACCCGGCGTAGGCGACTATTCCGGCGGCTGCAGCCCCGGCGATTTGACCCAATCGTTCAGATGATTGGCAACGTCGGCCTGGCGCGCCTTCTTGAGCAGCGCGTCCCGCTCCGGCCCGGGAGGTAGCTTGGACGCCTGCTCGCGGACCTGCTTCACCCATGCCGACAGCCGGTCCTGAAGGGTCAGTTGCTGCTTGAAACGTCGTCGCTTCAACATGGCGCGCTCTTTCCGTGCGAGGAGGTGGGAGCGCGAGGTCAGCGTTCTCATCACCGATAGTGGCCAGGGTCCGCGCGGTGTGATGCATTAGGATCCAGAAATGGATCCGCGTCTGTTCAGTTGTGCACAGTGCGGACGGCGTGACGATCCAGCATGGCCGGTTCGACCAGCTCCGTTGTCTCCTGGTCCAGTCAGAAAGACAAAATCCGCAAAAGAACATATTGCGAACTGAGAACAAATGGGGTACATTGCTTTTATCGCCGAGCTGCCTCGCAACCGTTTGTCCCTCACGCGAATCCTCGCCATAAGGAGCACGACCCAATGTCCGCAACTGCCCTGCGTATCGTCGAAGGATCTTCCATGGACAAGAGTAAAGCTCTGGCCGCCGCGCTCTCCCAGATCGAGCGGCAGTTCGGCAAGGGCTCGGTGATGAAGCTCGGCAAGAACGACCGCTCCATGGACATCGAGGCGGTGTCCTCCGGGTCGCTCGGGCTCGATATCGCGCTCGGCATCGGCGGCCTGCCCAAGGGACGCATCGTCGAGATCTACGGGCCGGAATCCTCGGGCAAGACCACGCTGGCGCTGCATACGGTGGCGGAAGCGCAGAAGAAGGGCGGCATCTGCGCCTTCATCGACGCCGAGCACGCGCTCGATCCGGTCTATGCCCGCAAGCTCGGCGTCAACATCGACGAGCTCCTGATCTCGCAGCCCGACACCGGCGAGCAGGCGCTGGAGATTTGCGACACCCTGGTGCGCTCGGGCGCCGTCGACGTTCTCGTGGTCGATTCGGTGGCGGCGCTGGTGCCGAAGGCCGAGCTCGAGGGCGAGATGGGCGATGCGCTGCCGGGACTTCAAGCGCGGTTGATGAGCCAGGCGCTGCGCAAGCTGACGGCCTCCATCAACAAGTCCAACACCATGGTGATCTTCATCAACCAGATCCGCATGAAGATCGGTGTGATGTACGGCTCGCCGGAAACCACCACCGGCGGCAATGCGCTGAAATTCTACGCCTCCGTCCGCCTCGACATCCGCCGCATCGGCGCGATCAAGGAGCGCGACGAGGTGGTCGGCAACACCACGCGCGTCAAGGTGGTCAAGAACAAGCTGGCCCCGCCCTTCAAGCAGGTCGAGTTCGACATCATGTACGGCGAGGGCGTCTCCAAGATGGGCGAGATCCTCGATCTCGGCGTCAAGGCCGGTATCGTCGAGAAGTCCGGCGCCTGGTTCTCCTATGACAGCCAGCGCCTCGGCCAGGGCCGCGAGAACGCCAAAGCGTTCCTCAAGGGCAACCCCGACATCACCGCCAAGATCGAGACCGCGATCCGCCAGAATTCCGGTTTGATCGCCGAGCAGATTCTGGCCGGCACGCCGGAGCGCGACGCCGACGGCGAGGAGCCGGCGGACGAGTAAGACCTAACGCGAAAATTTTTCGCGAGGAGCGGGCACTGAGGACGTTGAGTTGCCGACGTCTTCGGTGCCCGTTTCGTTTTGCGTGAGGGCGCGTCGACGATGAAGCGTGTGATTCTGACTAGTTCGTCCGGCGTTGGTCTCACCTATGCCGGTCGTGCTGACATGGTCGTCCCGTTGATCTTTCGGTTCGTTTGGGGGCCGTTGCCTACGTCGCACCACCTCGAGGACTATCTTACGGGAGGCTATTACAGGGGCGATCCGGAGGTGCGGTGGTCCGATCTTGTTGGCCGGTTGCCTCAGACCGGTCTCGCACACAAGGAGACTGGCCTGGTTTGGTTTTGCGAGACCTATGGCGTCGAGTTCATCGAGCTGTGGTTCGACCCTGAGCCTAACAGTCAATTGCAACTGATCTGGATCCTGGACTATTTGCGGTCCCATCCATCGATCACCCATTGTCTGAGACTGCGACGGGTCAATTTCGATCTGCGCGAAGCGGACGGCCCGCAACTTCGCGATCGTACGGTGCGGGAATCGGAGATCGCAGAGTGCGACTTCGAGATAGCCAACATGGCCTGGGAGGCGTATCGGGCGCCGACGCCTGAACTTTGCTTCGGGTTGCTGACAAGGGATTTACCCAGGCTACCTTTCCTGAAGCCGGCTCTGGAAGCGTTGCTAGCTGAACTGCCGTCACCAATCACCGGATTGGGCGCGACGGAGGCGCGGCTTATCGAGCTGATTGCAAGGGGGCACAACCGTACAAAAGAACTGTTTCAGCCGGGCGGGCTGCTCGAAACGCGCGTGTTCGACCAGTGGGAGCTGGGTCCGTTGCTCGAAGGGCTTGCGTCGGGCCCGATGCCGGCGGTCGCAGGTCTCGATCCGAAACTCGCGACGCTCGCCCCGCACGATGCGCGAGGTCGCAACGCCGCCTATCGTCGGAGCCGGTTGTCGCTGACCGAATTTGGCAAAGCGGTTCTGGAAGGCCGCGAAGATTTCCGTCGCCACAATCCGATTCGACGTTGGTGGGGCGGCACGCTTCTCACCAATGAACGGCTTTGGCGGTGGGATGGCGAGCGCCGGTTGTTGATTGCGCCCTAGCGGCGCACGCAGTGCCGTAGGGCCGAAGGCGTAATCCACCACCGTTCGGTTCAGCGGACGCAGAAGTGGTGGGTTACGCGTCGCGGACTGCGCTTTGCGCAGCCGCGAGGCTAACCCACCCTACACATCCTACTCCGCAGCTTCTGCGTAATCGCTCACCGGCGGGCAGGAGCACACCAGGTTGCGGTCGCCGTAGACGTTGTCGACGCGGCCGACGGGGCACCAATATTTGTCGGTGCGCGAGACGCCGTCGGGGAAGCAACCTTCGCTGCGGGTGTAGGCGCGCTTCCAATCGTCGTCGGCGATGTCGTGCACGGTGTGCGGGGCGTGGCGCAAGGGCGAGGCTGCGATCTCAAAGCGACCGGCCTCGACCTCGGCGATTTCCTTGCGGATCGCGATCATGGCGTCGCAAAAACGATCCAGCTCGGCCTTGGATTCCGATTCGGTCGGCTCGATCATCAGCGTGCCCGGTACCGGGAAGCTCATGGTCGGGGCGTGGAAGCCGTAATCGATCAGGCGCTTTGCGATGTCGTCGACGGTGACGCCACTCGTCGTCTTCAGCGGACGCGGATCGACGATGCACTCATGCGCGACGCGTCCCTTCTCGTTCTTGTAGAGCACCGGGAAATGCGGATCGAGGCGCGCTGCGATGTAATTGGCGTTGAGGATCGCGATCTCGGTGGCGCGCTTCAGGCCTTCACCGCCCATCATCAGGATGTAGATGTAGGAGATGGTAAGGATCGACGCCGAACCGAACGACGCGGCCGAGACCGGACCGACCGGCGCGTCTGCCTTCGTCGCGGGGTGGCCGGGGAGGAACGGGGCGAGATGCGCCTTGACGCCGATCGGGCCCATGCCGGGGCCGCCGCCGCCATGCGGGATGCAGAAGGTCTTGTGCAGGTTGAGATGGCTGACGTCGGCGCCGTAATCGCCGGGCCTGGAAAGGCCGACCTGCGCATTGAGGTTGGCGCCGTCGAGATACACCTGGCCGCCATGGCCGTGCACGATGTCGCAGATCTCGCGGATGTGCTCCTCGAACACGCCGTGGGTCGAGGGATAGGTGATCATGACAGCTGCGAGGTCGTTCGCGTGCTTCTCCGCCTTGGCGCGGAGATCATTGACGTCGACGTCGCCGTTCTTCTCGCAAGACACCACCACCACGTCCATGCCGACCATCGCGGCCGATGCCGGATTGGTGCCGTGGGCGGAGGAGGGGATCAGGCAGATCTTGCGATGGCCCTGTCCGCGCGCGGCATGATAGCCGCGGATCGCGAGCAGCCCGGCATATTCGCCCTGCGCGCCCGAGTTCGGCTGCAGCGAGATCGCGTCATAGCCGGTGATGTCGCAGAGCCATTTCTCCAGGCGTGCGAACAGCGCGTGATAGCCTTGAGCTTGCTCGCGCGGGGCGAACGGATGCAGCGAGCCGAATTCCGGCCAGGTCAGCGGCATCATCTCGGTGGTCGCGTTCAGCTTCATGGTGCAGGATCCAAGCGGGATCATGGCGCGGTCGAGCGCGAGGTCGCGATCACTGAGCTTGCGCATGTAGCGCAGCATCTCGGTCTCCGAGCGGTGCGCATGGAACACCGGATGGGTCAGGAACGCGGTGCCGCGCTTCAAGTCGTCCGGCAGCGCCTCGCGCGTCTCGGCGTCGATCTCGGCATAGGCAAGCTTGCCGCCGAAGGCGCGCCAGACGGCTTCGACCGTCGCGGGCGTCGTGGTCTCGTCGAGCGCGATGCGAAGGGCGGTATCACTGATGCCGAGATTGATCTTCTCGGCCAAAGCGCGCGCGACGATCTCCTCGCGCTTGCCGCTGCAATCGACGCTGAGCGTGTCGAAGAAGCTTTCGCTGGCAGGCGCAAAGCCGAGCTTGCGCAAGCCGGTCGCGAGCACGGCGGCGCGGCGATGCACGTTGCGTGCGATCTGGGCCAGGCCCTCGGGACCGTGATAGACCGCATACATCGAGGCGATCACGGCGAGCAGCACCTGCGCGGTGCAGATGTTGGAGGTCGCCTTCTCGCGGCGGATGTGCTGCTCGCGGGTCTGCAGCGCGAGCCGATAGGCCGGCGCACCGCGGGAATCGATGGAGAGGCCGACGATGCGGCCGGGCAGCGAACGCTTCAGCGCATCGTGCACCGCCATATAGGCGGCGTGCGGCCCGCCATAGCCCATCGGCACGCCGAAGCGCTGGGCCGAGCCGATGGCGATGTCGGCCCCGAGCTCGCCGGGCGAGGCGAGCAGCGTCAGCGCGAGGAGGTCGGCGGCTAGAATCGCGAGTGCGCCCTTGGCCTTCAGCGCGGCGATCGCGGGCCTGAGGTCGCGCAACGCGCCCGAAGAACCGGGGTATTGCAGCAGCGCACCGAGCACGTCCGCTTTGTCGAGATCGGTGAGGGGATCGCCGACGACCAGAGTCCACCCCAGCGGCTCGGCGCGGGTGCGCATCACCGCCAGCGTCTGCGGATGCACGTCCTTGTCGACGAAGAAGGCCCTTGCCTTGACCTGCGAGTGGCGCTCGGCGAGCGCCATGGCTTCGGCCGCCGCGGTGGCTTCATCGAGCAGCGAGGCGTTGGCGACGTCGAGCCCGGTGAGGTCGCAGATCATGGTCTGGAAGTTGAGCAGCGCTTCCAGCCGGCCCTGGCTGATCTCCGGCTGGTAGGGCGTATAGGCCGTGTACCAGGCCGGGTTCTCCAGGATGTTGCGCTGGATCACCGCAGGCAGGATGGTGCCTGAATAGCCCTGGCCGATCAGCGAGGTGAACACCTGGTTTTGACGCGCAAGCTCGGTCATGTGCGCGATCGCCTCGGTCTCGCTCAAGGGCTTGCCCAGATCGAGCGGGGCGGCCTGCCGGATCGAGGCCGGCAAGGTCTCCGCGATCAGCGCATCGACGCTCTTGGCGCCGACTGTCTCGAGCATGGCGGTGACATCGCGCGCCGATGGGCCGATGTGGCGGCGGACGAAGGAGGTGGCGGTGTCGCCGTTGGACTTGCGGTGCGCGGTCATCATTGGGTCCTCGCTTCAGATTTCGCTGTCAGTGTCATGCCCCGCGAAGGCGGGGCATCCAGTACTCTCCAGCAGCGCGGATTGAACCGAGGGGCCGCGGCGTACTGGATCACCCGCCTTCGCGGGTGATGACACTGAGCATGAGGTTAGACTTCGCTTCATCTCACGCCGTATGCGCCTTGTAGGCGGCTTCATCCATGAGGCCGCCGAGCTCGCTTCTGTCGGCCATCTTGATCTTGAAGAACCAGGCCTTGCCTTGCGCGTCCGAGTTCACCAGCGCCGGCTCGGCCGCGAGCTCGGCATTGGTCTCGAGCACTTCGCCGGTAACGGGCGCGTAGACGTCCGAGGCAGCCTTGACGGATTCGACGACGGCGGCGGCTTCGGCCTTCTTCAGCGCGCGGCCGACCTTGGGCAGCTCGACGAACACGACGTCGCCGAGCTGCTGCTGCGCGTAATCGGTGATGCCGACGGTGGCGACATCGCCGTCGATCGCCAGCCATTCGTGATCAGAGGTGTACAGCGTCGTGGTCATTTCGAATCCTCAGCGTTTGTAGGTGTTCTTGACGAAGGGCATGGCGGCGACCTGCAAGGGCAGTCGCTGGCCGCGCACCTCGGCGAAGAGTTTTGTGCCAAGCGCGCTCAGATTCGTGGGCACGTAGCCCATCGCAACCGGCGCATTCAGGCTCGGGCCGAAGCCGCCCGAGGTGACTTTTCCGATCGGCTCGCCGCCCGCGTCATTCGCAAACAGCAGCGCGCCCTCGCGCACCGGCGCGCGGCCTTCGGCGCGCAAGCCGACGCGGCGGCGGGATGCGCCGCCATCGAAATGGGCGAGGATCTTCGCAGCGCCGGGAAAGCCGCCGGCGCGTGCACCGCCGGTGCGGCGGCTCTTCTGCACCGACCATTCTAGCGCGGCCTCGGCCGGAGTGGTCGTGGCGTCGATGTCGTGGCCGTACAGGCAGAGCCCGGCTTCCAGCCGCAGGCTGTCGCGGGCCCCGAGGCCGATCGGCAGCACGTCGGGATTTTCCAGCAGCATCTTTGCGAGGCGTTCGGCATCGCCTGCTGGAACCGAGATCTCGAAGCCGTCCTCGCCGGTGTAGCCGGAGCGCGAGACGAAGCACTTGATGCCGGCAACCTCGTGCGGGCCGGCGTCCATGAACTTCATGCCTGATACCTCTGCACAGAATTTCGCCAGCGCCGCTTCCGCCTTCGGGCCCTGCAACGCGATCAGCGCGCGGTTGGCAAGCTGCTCGATCACGCAGGCGTCGGACAGGTTCGCGCCCAGATGCGCCTCGTCCTGGGCTTTGCAGGCGGCGTTGACGACCAGGAACAGGTGATCGCCGAAATTGGCGACCATCAGGTCGTCGAGAATGCCGCCGTCGTCATTGGTGAACTGGGCGTAGCGCTGCCGCCCTGCGGCGATCGCCACGATGTCCTGCGGCACCAGCCGCTCCAGCGCGCGGGCGGCGTCCTCCACATTGCCGGATTTCGGCCGGAGCGCGAGCTGGCCCATGTGGGAGACGTCGAACAGGCCCGCTTTGGTGCGGGTATGGAGGTGCTCTTTCAAGACGCCCGCGGGGTACTGCACGGGCATGTCATAGCCCGCGAACGGCACCATCTTGCCGCCCAGGGACACGTGAAGGTCGTAGAGGGGGGTACGTTTCAGTGAGTCTTGATCGTGCGCTAGCATCTTGAGGGCCCTCGGCGGTTCCCCGGGGAGGATTCCCCGATGGACACCAGTCGAAGCCCCATCTGTCGCTGTGCCTGAGAGTATTATCCCGTCGGCGGACGCTGTCCGGGCCTAGACCCGTCGGCGACTCTTTCCAGATGCTGTCAAAGCCACGCGGTCCTTTTGCCTGAGAGTTTCCGGGGCGGTTGCTCCTTCGGCGCCGGCACCCAATGCCGGTCTCTCCCGACGTGGCCGTACGATACAGATGGGTAGAGACCACAGCGGAGCCAAGCCTGTCAACGCGTCCGCGCGCCCTATCCAACGAGATTGCGCGCCTGCGGCAACCCTCTGATCTCCCTGCACAGTTTCTGGACAGCGAAGCTGGCCTTGTCTAAAAGCGCTTTGGCCCGCAGATATCAGCCTTAACGGTCCGGTTTGGACCGCGAAAAGCGGGCCCAAGCATACCCGATTGGATGAACATGAGCGGCGTCAACGAGATCAGGTCGACCTTTCTGAACTTCTTTGCCGAGAACGGCCACGAGATCGTGCCGTCCTCGCCACTCGTGCCGCGCAACGACCCGACGTTGATGTTCACCAATGCCGGCATGGTGCAGTTCAAGAACGTCTTCACCGGCGTCGAGAAGCGGCCCTATCAGCGCGCCACCACCTCGCAGAAATGCGTGCGCGCCGGCGGCAAGCACAACGACCTCGACAATGTCGGCTACACCGCGCGCCATCTCACCTTCTTCGAGATGCTCGGCAATTTCTCGTTCGGCGATTACTTCAAGGAGCGCGCGATCGAGCTCGCCTGGAAGCTGATCACGAGCGAGTTCGGGCTGAAGAAGGACAAGCTGCTCGTCACCGTCTACCACACCGACGACGAGGCGGCCGGTCTGTGGAAGAAGATCGCCGGCTTCTCCGACGACCGCATCATCCGCATCCCGACCTCGGACAATTTCTGGGCGATGGGCGACACCGGGCCGTGCGGCCCGTGCTCGGAGATCTTCATCGACCGCGGCGAGCACATCTGGGGCGGTCCTCCCGGCTCGCCGGAAGAGGACGGCGACCGCTTCCTCGAATTCTGGAATCTCGTGTTCATGCAATACGAGCAGGTGACGAAGGAGGAGCGCGTGAATCTGCCGCGTCCCTCGATCGACACCGGCATGGGCCTGGAGCGCATGGCCTGCATCCTCCAGGGCGTCGAGAGCGTGTTCGAGACCGACCTGTTCAAGAACCTGATCGACGCGGCCGCGTCCGCGCTCGGCAGCGGCCCGAACGAGCAGAACGTCGCCTCGTTCCGCGTCATTGCCGACCACTTGCGCTCCTCGGCCTTCCTGGTCTCCGACGGCGTGCTGCCCTCGAACGAGGGCCGCGGCTATGTGCTGCGCCGGATCATGCGCCGGGCGATGCGCCATGCGCAGCTCTTGGGTGCCAAGGAGCCGCTGATGCACCGGCTGGTCTGGGCGCTGGTGCGCGAGATGGGCCAGGCCTATCCGGAATTGATGCGCGCGGAAAAGCTGATCGAGGAAACGCTGCGGCTGGAAGAGACCCGCTTCCGCAAGACTCTGTCACGCGGCTTGGCCATTCTCGACGAGAAGAGCGCCGGTCTGAAGAAGGGCGACATGTTCGACGGCGACGTCGCCTTCACGCTCTACGACACCTACGGCTTCCCGCTCGACCTGACGCAGGACGCGCTGAAGTCGCGCGGCATTGGCGTCGACCAGGCCGCGTTCACCGACGCGATGGAGCGCCAGAAGGCCAAGGCGCGCGAGTCCTGGAAGGGCTCGGGTGAGGCGGCCTCCGAGGCGATCTGGTTCCCGCTGCGCGAGAAGCTCGGGGCGACCGAATTCCTGGGGTACGAGACCGAGAGTGCCGAAGGCGTGGTCTCGGCGCTGGTCAAGGATGGCGCCGAGGTGACGAGCCTCAAGGCCGGCGAGACCGGTGCGATCGTGCTGAACCAGACGCCGTTCTATGCGGAGTCCGGCGGCCAGGTCGGCGACACCGGCGTGCTCTCGGGCGAGGGCGGCATCAAGGTCCGCGTCACTGATACGCAGAAGAAGCTCGGCGATCTCTTCGTCCATATCGGCACGGTCGAGAGCGGCGAACTGAAGCTCGGCACGGCGCTGCAGCTCGAGGTCGATCATTCCAGGCGCTCGACCATCCGCGCCCATCACTCCGCGACCCACATCATCCACGAGGCGCTGCGCCAGGTGCTCGGCGATCACATCGCCCAGCGCGGCTCGATGGTCGCGCCGGACCGGCTGCGCTTCGACTTCGTGCATCCGAAGCCGATCACGGCGGAGGAACTCGCCCGGGTCGAGGACATCGCCAACGACGTGGTGCTGGAGAACGACGAGGTCACCACGCGCGTCATGGGCGTCGACGAGGCCCGTGAGGCCGGGGCGCGCGCGCTGTTCGGCGAGAAATACGGCGACGAGGTCCGCGTCGTTTCGATGGGCAGGACCGCGCGCGAGCGCGGCGCCAATTCGCTCGGCTGGTCGGTCGAGCTCTGCGGCGGCACCCATGTGAAGCGCACCGGCGATATCGGCCTGATCACGGTCACGAGCGAGAGCGCGGTCGCCTCCGGCGTGCGCCGCATCGAGGCGCTGACGGGCAACTACGCGCGAAAACATGCCAACGACACCATGGCGCTGGCGAAGATCGCGGCGAACGAGCTGCGCACCTCGCTCGACGACGTGCCGGCGCGCATCTCGGCGCTGATGGAGGAGCGCAAGAAGCTCGAGCGCGAACTCTCCGATGCCCGCAAGAAGCTGGCGATGGGCGGCGGCGCCGCAGCCGGCAACAACGGCGCAGCGTCGGGCGTGCGCGAGGCCGGCGGCGTCAAGCTGATGGCGCGTGCGGTCGAAGGCATCGAGATGAAGGATCTCAAGAGTCTCGCCGACGACGGCAAGAAGCAGATCGGCTCCGGCGTCGTCGCCATCGTCGGCGTCACCGGGGACGGCAAGGCCGGAATCGTGGTTGGCGTCACGCAGGACCTCACCGCGCGCTTCAATGCCGTGAATCTCGTGCGCATCGCCTCCGAGGCGCTCGGCGGCAAGGGCGGCGGCGGCCGGCCCGACATGGCCCAGGCCGGCGGCCCCGATGGCGCCAAGGCGTCCGAGGCCCTGAGCGCGATCGAAAAAGCGATGGCGGGCGCGTAAGGCGCGCGTCGCCAGGGTCGTCTCACCTGCTTCAATGGCATCGGCGTGGCGCCTTGATCGCGCCGCGCGGTTCGGCCCGTAAAGCGGTCAGCCCTTCTTCAGGAAGACGTAGTCAGCCGAGTAGGGCACGCTCCTGAATTCGCCGGCCTTGTCGCAGGCACCGTCGAGCTTGCCGCCATGGGTGTTGATGCGCTGGACCGTGGTCTCGGGCGTGAGTGCGCCGCTGCCGCGATGCGAGGTGACGTCCAGTTTCAGCCAGGGAATGTCGGCTGCGGTCGCGCCCGGCGCATTGCCGGCGGCTTTACCCGTCACCGCGCTGCCGTCGGCGAGCCCCCAGTTCGGCCCGGCACAGTGTGATCGGCATGGCGCATCTCCGCGCGAGGGCCACAGAATTGAAAAAGGGCCGCGCTTTGGCGCGGCCCTTGATCATGTCTGGCCCAGTCGGGCGAAATTGCAGACAGCTTATGCCGCCAGCTCTTTCGTGAGGTTCTCGGCGACCTTGTCGAGGAAGCCGGTGGTCGAGAGCCAGCGCTGGTCGGCGCCGACCAGCAGCGCAAGGTCCTTGGTCATATAGCCGGCCTCGACGGTGTCGACGCAGACCTTCTCCAGCGTGGCCGCGAACTTGGCGAGCTCGGGGTTGTTGTCGAGCTTGGCGCGGTGCGACAGGCCTCTCGTCCAGGCGAAGATCGACGCGATCGAGTTGGTCGAGGTCTCCTTGCCCTTCTGGTGCTCGCGGTAGTGGCGGGTCACGGTGCCGTGTGCAGCTTCCGCCTCGACAGTCTTGCCGTCGGGGGTGAGCAGCACCGAGGTCATCAGGCCGAGCGAGCCGTAGCCCTGCGCGACCGTGTCGGACTGCACGTCGCCGTCGTAGTTCTTGCAGGCCCAGACATAGCCGCCGGACCATTTCAGCGCCGAAGCGACCATGTCGTCGATCAGGCGGTGCTCGTAGGTCAGGCCCTTGGCGTCGAACTCCTTCTTGAACTCGCGGTCGAAGATATCCTGGAAGATGTCCTTGAAGCGCCCGTCATAGACCTTGAGGATCGTGTTCTTGGTCGACAGGTACACCGGATAATTGCGCAGCAGGCCGTAATTGAAGGAGGCGCGGGCGAAGTCGATGATGGAATCGTCGAGATTGTACATCTCCATGGCGACGCCGGCGCCGGGCGCCTTGAACACTTCCTTCTCGATCACGGTGCCGTCCTCGCCGACGAACTTCAGCGAGAGGGTGCCCTTGCCGGGGAACTTGATGTCGGTGGCGCGGTACTGGTCGCCATAGGCGTGGCGGCCGATGATGATCGGCTTGGTCCAGCCCGGAACCAGGCGTGGCACGTTCTTGCAGATGATCGGCTCGCGGAAGATCACGCCGCCGAGGATGTTGCGGATGGTGCCGTTCGGCGACTTCCACATCTGCTTGAGATTGAACTCCTTCACCCGAGCTTCATCCGGGGTGATGGTGGCGCACTTGACGCCGACGCCGACCTTCTTGATCGCCTCGGCGGCGTCGATCGTCACCTGATCATTGGTGTGATCGCGGTATTCCATGCCCAGGTCGAAATAGAGCAGCTCGACATCCAGGAACGGGTTGATCAGCTTGTCCTTGATGTACTGCCAGATGATCCGGGTCATCTCGTCGCCATCGAGCTCGACGACGGGATTGGATACCTTGATTTTTGCCATGATCGGGGAAGCCTCTTGGGAACGGCGCTTTCGGCGCGCCACGGGAATATCCGCCGCCTCTTAGCACCTGATAGCAGCGGGCGAAAGCCAAGGGATTATGCACTTTTAGCTCATCCAGCTTGCGCAGGCGAGGAGCGGCCGGCCGGGCCTCGGCCCGGCCTTCGGGCCCGTTTCGGGCGAGATTCAAAAGTCGAATCCAAGTCGTTATTTCCCTTGAGAATTTTGTCAGGACAGGCAAACGACAGGCGGGCAGCGCCCGAGCCGGCCGGTCGCCGACTTGAATCGATTCCTAAAAACGGCCTCGCCAAAGCCCTTTAGAGCAAGGCCCTGAGAGACAGTGTGAAAGCAAAGCGAGATGTCGGGGACTGACAAGAGCAAGGCCGGCCTTACCCTCGACGGTCCCATCGTGATCCTGGTCGAACCGCAGCTCGGCGAGAACATCGGCATGGCCGCGCGCGCCATGGGCAACTTCGCCCTCGACCGGTTGCGCATCGTCAACCCCCGGGACGGCTGGCCCAACATCGCGGCCCAGCGGGCCGCGGCCGGCGCCGACCACATCCTGGAAAAGGTCGAATTGTTCGGCACGGTGGCAGAGGCGGTCGCCGATCTCGACCTCCTGTTCGCCACCACCGCACGCCCCCACGACCAGGCCAAGCCCGTGGTCGGGCCGGAGGCGGCTGCCACCGAGATCGCAGGTTACGTCGCCTCTGGTGGAAAGGCCGGCATCCTGTTCGGCCGCGAGCGCTGGGGTCTGACCAACGAGGAGGTCGGGCTCTCCAACCGCATCATCACCTTCCCGGTCAATCCGGGCTTTGCCTCGCTCAACCTCGCCCAGGCCGTGCTGCTGGTCGGCTATGAATGGTTCAAGCGTGCGACGTCGGGCGCGTTGCCGCACGCCATGCCTGAAAGATCCGAGCGCGCCTCGCAGCACCAGATGCAGGCCTTCTTCGAGAACCTCGTGCGCGAGCTCGACAAGGTCGAGTTCCTGCGCCCGGCCGAGAAGCGCGACACCATGCTGGTGAACCTGCGCAACATCTTCACCCGGATGGAGCCGACCAAGCAGGACATGCACACCCTGCACGGCGTGATCATGGCAATTGCCGAGGGGCGCAAGGGTCCGGCCAAGGGCGGCGTACTCGACGGCGAGCAGGCCACGCGCCTGCGCGCGCTGCTGGCCGAGCACGGGCAGGGCCGCGGCGTCCCCGACAGCGGCTCGACCGTGCGCGGCCTTGCCCGCCTGCTCCGCCGCAACCCGACCGACGCCGAACGCCTGCTCTGGCAGGCGCTGACGCGTGATCGCCGCTTCGCAGGTGGGTTCAAGCGCCAGACTCCCGTGGGGCGCCACATCCCGGACTTCGTCTCCTTCCCGCACCGGATCGCGATCGAGCTGGTGAACCCGGGCGAGGGGGAGGCGATTGCGGCCGATCGCGCGGCGCGGCGGGCGTGGCTGGAGGCGCGAGATTATCGCGTGCTCGACATTCGGGCCGTGGATGTGGAGCGCGATCTCGAGGCGGAGCTGGTGCGGCTTGCCGAGATGTTGGGACAGTAGGTTCAGTGGGCCGCGCTGTCATCGAAGCGGGCGGATGCGGCGATGATGGCGGCAAGCAGCGCGGCGATCAGGATGATGGCCAGTGCGGCTGTCCACCCATAGGCCTCAACGGCACTTCCGACCGCGACAGGTCCGGCCACCTGGCCGAGATTGCTGCCCTGCATCACCAGTCCGGTGACCACAGGAATGAGTGCGGCGGATGGCGCGAGCAAGGGGATCGATGAGATCAGGACGGCCGGCATCAGGCCACCGACCGCAGCGAACAGGATGCACAGCAGAAGCGTGGGCGTATCGCCGAAGATCTGCAGGAAGATGCCAGGAGCTGAAAAGCCCATGGCCAGACAGGCCGCGAAGATCAGCACTGAACGCCGGGCACCGCGCGCGAGCAGGTAGCCGGCAGCGACATTGCCGATGATGTTGCTTGCGGTGGCGAGGGCACTGAGCATGCCGGCCGTGCCATGGGGGATGTTCATCCGTTCCATCAGCAGCACCGGGAGGAAGCTGAACAGCGCGAAGAACATCAGGCTGTAGAGGACAAAACATCCGGCCAGCAGAAGCGGGCCCTTGCTTGCCGCCACGTACACGGCATCGGACATCGTCCGTCGCCACGATGCCGGGGTGCGCTTCGGAGCGGCCGGAATACTCATCCACGCGGCCACGATGGCGATCGCTGCAGGACCGGCGCTGCCCCACCACAGTGCGCGCCAGTCGCTGAAGAACGTCCCGACGAGCATCGCGAGCGCAATGCCGGCCGGCATGAAGCAGCTCCACAGGGCAAGCGGAACGTCCTGTTGCCCGGACGGGACTGCTCTGTTCAGGATCGCCGGACCCGCAACAATGATCAGAAGAAATCCTGAGCCTTCTACGATGCGCGATGCGAGAAGCACCGCATAGTCGGTTGCGAGCGCGCCGATGATGGCGCCAAGGATGAGCAGCCCGAGGCCGACAATGAGACTTCGCCGATCTCCGGCGCGAGCCACGAGGGAGCCGGCGGGGATACCGCCCAACAGGCCGAGAACAGCGATGATCCCGGTCAGCCAGCCGGCAGCGGCGAGGTCAAGGCCCAGATCCTTTTGCAGCATGGGCGTGGCGATCGCAGCCTTCCCCACCTGGATCGCGGCGACGGCGCCGGAGCCCACGACGATGCTCACCACATGCCAATGCCGATCTCGCAAGGACGAGGCAGGTGCTGCCGCCGCCATCAGGCCGCCTCCGTGAGCCGCCCAGCGGCCAGGGCGCGAGCGATCTCGGCGACATGGCGTCCCTGAAAGCGTGCCCCGGCCAGTTCGTTGGCGCTTGGACGACGATCCCCGCCGCTGCCGTCGTCGGCGAGGGTCGATGCGCCGTAGGGCGAGCATCCGGTGACCTCGTCCATGCGCATCTGTCCCTTGAATGTGTAGGGCAGCCCGACCACGACCATGCCGAGGTGCAGCAGCACGCTGTGCACGGACAGAATGGTGCTTTCCTGGCCGCCATGCTGGCTGCCCGTCGATGTGAAGACGCTGCCGACCTTGCCCACGAGCTTGTTCTCGAACCACAGGCCGCCGCACTGGTCGAGGAAGTTCTTCATCTGCGCGGCCATGTTCCCGAAACGCGTCGGGGTGCCAAGGATGATCGCGTCGTAGTCCGGCAATTCGGCCACGGCGGCGGTGTCGGCGCGTTGATCGACCTTGTATCCGGCCCTCTGCGCGACGTGGTCGGGAACAATTTCCGGCACGCGCTTGATGGCGACTTCGGCTTCGGCCTCCCGTGCACCCCGGGCCATCTCTTCAGCCATCGTCTCGATGTGACCGTAGGACGAGTAGTACAGCACCAGGACCTTCGTCATTTTGCTTCCTCGCTCTCAGGTGGGGGCTAGCAGCCAAAATAGGTCTGTGCTTGATCAGCGGTAGCGCGATAAGATCGATGAGTTCGATCGATTGGATAGATCATGCTGGATGTGCTGACGCTTGATCAGTTGCGAACATTCGTGACGGTGTCGGAAAGCGGGAGCTTTCGCTCGGCGGCCGCTCGGCTGTCCCGTGTTCAGTCCGCCATCAGCCATGCCATCGCCAATCTGGAGGCCGAGCTGGGTCTTGCGCTGTTCGATCGCACGGGTCATCGGCCCGTCCTGACGCCTGAGGGACAGTCACTGCTCGCGAACGCACGTGACATTCTTCTCAGAGTGGATGCGATGCGGGCGAGAGCCCGGGGCCTTGGCGAGGGAGTCGAGCTCGAGCTTTCCTTGACAATCGACACATTGTTTCCGATCGGCATGGTCGGTGCGGCATTGACGAAGATGCGCGCTGCCTATCCCTCGGTTTCGATCAGGCTTGCGGTCGAGCCGCTGGGTGGACCGATCGCCTCGCTGATCGACAAGCGCAGTTCGCTCGCGATCGTGGTCGGCGAGGATTTCCGCGACCCGCGGATCGCAGTCGAGGCGGTCTCGTCGGTCGAGCAGGTTGCCGTCGTTTCCGTTGAGCACCCATTGGCGAGGCGGCAATCGCGCAACAGGATCAGCCTTCAGGATCTGGCCGATCATCTGCAGATCGTTCTGTCCGATCCGACGCCGCTGACGGAAGGGCGCATGTTCGGTGTGCTTTCGCCCCAGACCTGCCGGGTCACCAATCAGGACACCAAGCATGCGATGATTCTCGCCGGTCTCGGCTGGGGCCGCCTGCCGTTCTGGCTGGTGGAGCGCGATCTGAGGGAAAGGCGCCTCGTGCGCCTTGCCACCACCGCCCTCGGACGGCGCAGCCAGGTTGCCGCAGAAGCCTATCTCGCGCACCGGCTGGACCAGCCGCTCGGACCAGCCGCGCTGGCTTTTCGCGAGGCCTTGTTGCAGATCGCCGAGGCGTAGGCGGACACGGCTCGAGGCGCGTCGCGTGCTCGACATTAGGGCAGTGGATGTGGAGCGGTGATCTGGAGGCGGAACTGGTGCGGCTTCAGGGGATGATGGCCAAGTCGGCCTGAGCATCGGGCCGCACGGACCCGTCGCCTGCAAGTGCGCAACCAAGGGCTGTGCATAGACAAGATTGGTTGCTATGAAGTCTCTGGAAATTGAGTGGGGACTGCATGTTTGGAAGGATCGGCCGCGCAGGAGTTCGTGCGGCAGCAAGCTTCGGTGTTGTGGCGCTGACGGCCTTGCTCGAAATGTCAGGCGCTCGCGCGGAAATGCCGTTGGCTTCCAAGTGTAACGCGGTCGGCAATTTCAGCCTCGATGACAGGATCGCAGGCTGCACCGCCATCATTCAGGCGGCGGGGACGGGCATGCAGCAAGGTGTGGTCATGGCGCGCTTCCGCCGCGCCATGTTCTACCGCCAGAAGGGCGAGATCGACCTTGCGATAGCGGACTACAACGAGATCATTGAGCGCGATCCGGGCAATCTGAACTCCCGCATCGCGAGGGCTTCTGCGCTGATCCAAAAGCGAGAGCCCGAGGCTGCGCTGCTTGATTATGCCAAGGTGATCGAGCTCGATCCGAAGAATACCTACGCCTATATCGGACGTGCTCACGTCTATTCGGCGAGACGCGACTTCGTCCGTGCCATCGCCGATTATGATCAGGCCCTTCTGATTCATCCGGACAATGTCATAGCGCATGTCGAACGAGGCCTCTCTTACGTCCGGAATGGGGATCCCGATCGGGCCATGGCTGACTGCGATCGTGCGGTCGAGATCAGCCCGCAAAACGGTGGAGGCCAATTGTGCCGCGGTCGAGTTTACTTCGCAAAGGGTAAGAGAGAGCTCGCGTTGGCCGCACTGGATCAAACCATCCAGATCAAACCCAGAAGCGAGAATTTTTACTACTTCCGAGCCGAATCCTTTTCTCAACTGGGTGAACTCGACCGCGCGATCGCCGACTATGACCGGATCATCGAGCTAAACCCACAGAGCCGGTCTGCCTATGGTTGCCGGGGCGTCGCCTATTTTCAAAAGGGTGATTACGATCGCGCCATTGCCGATTACAATCAGGTGATCCAGCTGGCACATAAGGGTCAAGGAAACACCGGCGATCGGCAGAGTCAGCTTCAAGGTCAGGATGCAGATCCCATTTCTGCGTCCGTCGCAGGTGAATCGATTGCGCTCGCGTCCACGGATGGCCCCGTGCTCCGCGCTCGGGGTGGGGCCTACCACGCGAAAGGGGAGCTTGACCGCGCTATCGCAGACTTCGATGACGCGATACGCCTCAACCCCAAGGATAAGGATGCATTCGGGCTCCGCGCCAACGCGTACAAGGCCAAGGGGGACTTCGGCCGCTCGCTCGAGGACTACGATCAACTCGTGCAGCTCGATCCCAAGGATGCGCGCGCCTACTTTCATCGTGCGAGGCTCTATTGGCAGACCGCTTCCTTCGCCCAATCGTTGACCGATCTGAATCAGGCGATCGAGCTCGATCCGAAAGGTGCCTATCCAGTCATCTGGCGCGAAATTGTTGCAAGGCGCAGCGACCAACCGAGCCGGCTGAGCGAGGCTGCAAAGCGGCTCGACGCGACGAAATGGCCCGCGCCGGTCGTCAACCTCTTCCTGGGTACGACGACGCCGGAGCAAGTGCGCAGCGCAGCGGACGATGCCGACCCGGCGAAGAAGAAGGGGCAGGTCTGCGAGGCGAATTTCTATATTGCCGAGCGAGCCCTGCAGAGCGGCTCCAGGGAAGAGGCGTTAAAACTGTTCGAGCAGGCGGCTGCCGATTGCCCGAGGACCTTTATCGAGAAGTCGGCCGCCGACGTCGAGCTTGCCGCGCTGCGAGCGAGCCGCTGATCGAGCGGACGGGTCCGTAGGCGGGCAAATCAAAGCTTACAGTTGAGACGGAATGGTGGGCACGGCGCGTCGCGCCTTTGCCCACCCTACGAAGTCATCGTAGCCCGGATGGAGCGCAGCGCAATCCGGGACAGTGTCCCCGTTACGAAGCAAGAACCGTCACACGGCCTCCAACTGCTCCGCCGCGCGCTTCTTCTTCGCCTTGGCCTGGCCGAGCAGGGGGCCTGCCGTAAGCGCCGCGGTATCCGCGACGGCCGGGTCGCGCGAGATCATCGCGGCGACGATGGCGCCGTCGATGATGAGGCCGAGCTGGTGCGCCAGCACTGCAGGCTCGGCCGAGCCGAGCTCGCCGGCGAGCTTCTCGATGTGGCCGAGCACGATCCTCTTGTGCTTCAGCGCGATGTTGCGGAATTGCTTGGCATCCTTGTCGTGCTCGCCGACGGCGTTGATGAAGGGGCAGCCGTAGAAGCGCTCTTCGGCGAACCAGCTCTTCAGCGCGGGGAAGATGCGCGTGAGTTTCGCCTGCGCATCGCCGCCGCCTTGCTCCATGGCGCCGATGAACCATTCGCGCCATTGCTTGCCTTCGCTCTCCAGCACGGCGTTGACGAGGTTGGTCTTGGAGCCGAATAATTTGTAGAGCGTGGTCTTGGCGGTACCGGCCTCTTCGATGATCGCATCGATGCCGGTGGCGTTGATGCCGTTCTTGCAGAACAGATGCGTCGCCGCGTTGAGAAGGCGACCGCGTGCGGATTCGTCGTCGCCGGCAGCGGCGTGGGGCGGATTCTTCTTCGATGACGGCTTTGCCATGAGCGACAACTTAATCGCAGCCGCCTCGCATCAGCAAGCCGCATCTGTTCGGCGCCGAAAAGATTCGCATCCGCGCGCGCGGCTGCTCCGCCTTTGAGCAGGAGTGGGCTGACCAATCTGCAGGCAGCGACGTTTAAGCGGCTCCAAAGCCTCGCCTTTTGTTTTTCGCGAGATCTGGCACGCTCCATGCAAGGAAACAGACCGTTCGGTATCCTGCCGATTTCCACTTCTGCCAGGGAGAAGATTGATGACTGCCGTCGTTCAGAAGACAGTGCTGACGGGGTGCCTCGCGCCCATCGACAAGAACGGGCTCGAGCAACTGATTGCCAACGGCAAGGCAAACCCGAAGGTCATCAAGACCTTGAAGTGCAAGACGGTCGCGGAGGGCAAATTCCGCCACGCCAATTATATCCGCAACCTGCCGCCCTACATCGTCGACGAGCCGCCGGGGCTTTTGGGTGACGACACCGCGCCCAATCCGTCGGAAGCCTCGCTCGCCGCGCTCGGCTCGTGCCTTGCGGTCGGCCTGCATGCCAACGCCGTGCACCGCGGCTGGATCGTCAACAAGCTCGAGCTCGAGCTCGAAGGCGATCTCAACATCACCGCGGTCTGGGGCACCGGTGACACCTCCGACAAGCCGGTCGGCTTCACCGATGTGCGCGTCAAGGTGGACATGGAATGCGAGGGCATCTCGCCGGACGAGATCAACGCGCTGGTCACCCATGTGAAGAAATGGTCGCCGGTCGCCAACACCTTCACGCGGCCGGTCAATCTCGAGGTCGGCATCTAGCAGACGGCAATCAGGACAGGGTGCGGGAGACGATCATGGGTTCACTGGCTTTATCGCGGGCCGACGTTCTGGATCAGCCCGCACCGTCCATTGCGGACGAGGTGGCGCGGATCGCGCGCCAAGAGCTCGCGCCGCTGGCCGCCGGCATCGACGACGGTTCGGTCTATCCAGCCGAGGTGCTGCGCAAGTTCGGCGCGGTCGGAGCGTGGGGCAGCCATGTGCCGCACGAAGGCCCCGCCGATCTGCGCTGCGCGATCCAGGCGATGGCGGCGATCGGCGAGGTCTGCGGTGCCACGGCCTTCATGGCGTGGTGCCAGAACACGCTGGTCTGGTACGCGGCGAACTCCACCAATGTGAAGCTCGCAAAGCGCTTCGGAGATGCCTTCTCGACCGGCCGCGTGCTTGGCGGCACCGGGCTCTCCAATCCCATGAAGAGCTTCTTCGGCATCGAGAAGCTCAAGCTAAAGGGCCGCAAGGTCGAGGGCGGCTATATCGTGCGCGGTGCGTTGCCCTGGGTCTCCAACCTCGGGCCTGATCACTACTTCGGCACCATCTTCGAGCGCGAGGACGAGCCGGGCATCGCAAGTGGCGAGCCCGGCACTGTCATGTTCCTGGCCGATTGCTCCGACCCCGCGATCACGCTGACGCCCTGCAAGCCGTTCCTCGCGATGGACGGCACCGGCACCTATGGCGTGCAGTTCCGCGACGCTTTCGTGCCCGATGAGCTGATCCTGGCCGATCCCGCCGCGCCCTTCGTCAAGAAGATCCGCGCCGGCTTCATCCTGCTGCAGGCCGGCATGGCGCTGGGGGTGATCAAGGATTGCATCAACATCATGGACGAGGTCGACAATCCCCTCGGCCATATCAACCGCTATTTGCCGCAGCAGCCGGTGCATTTCCGCGAGCTCGCCGCCGAGCTCGAGGCCGAGACCATGGCGCTGGCGCGCGATCCCTACAACGAGGAGGAGACCTACTGGCGCAAGGTGATTGCGCTGCGGCTGCGCGCCGGCGAAGCCAGTGTCGCGGCGGCGCATGCGGCGATGCTGCATTGTGGCGCACGCGGTTATCTCAAAAGCCACCGCGCGCAGCGACGCCTGCGCGAGGCCTATTTCGTCGCGATCGTCACGCCGGCCACCAAGCAGCTGCGCAAGATGCTGGCCGAGTCCTGAGTTCTACGAGTCCACCCGAAGACCCCCAACCTCAACGGAGAGGCTGCCATGACTGACGTTCTGATCACTGCCGTCGAACTCGCCGATCTCTTGAAGACCGAGCCGTGTGTCGTCATCGACACCCGCAATCCCGACGCCTACGCCGCCGGCCATCTGCCGGGCGCCGTCAACGTGCATGAGATCTTCACGTTCCTCGCGACCTCCACGCCCGAGGGCATGGCCGAGCTCAAGACCAAGTTCGCCGATGCGTTCGGCAGCGCCGGCCTTTCCGGCAAGGAGACGGCGGTGATCTACGAACAGTCGATGAACTCCGGCTTCGGCCAGTCCTGCCGCGGCTATTACCTGCTCACCATGCTCGGCTATCCCAAGGTGAAGGTGCTGCATGGCGGCTTCGACGCCTGGTCGGCCGCGGGCTTCCCGGTGACCAAGGATGTGCCCGCGCCTGAGAAGGCCTCGTTCTCGATCGTGCCTGAAGCGGGCGAGATCCTGATCGACGCCAAGACCATGCTCGCCGCCGTCGGCAAGCCGGGCATCGCGATCCTCGACGTGCGCGACGTCGACGAGTGGATCGGCGACAGCTCGTCCCCGTACGGCAAGGATTTCTGCCCGCGCAAGGGCCGCATCCCGGGCGCGGTGTGGCTGGAATGGTATCGCATGATGAAGCCGACCGTCGAAGGCCCGCGCTTCAAATCCAAGGACGAGATTCTGGCGGAATGCGCCACGGTCGGCATCTCGCAGACTACGCCGGTCTATCTCTACTGCTTCAAGGGCGCTCGCGCCTCGAACACGTTCCTGGCGCTGAAGAACGCCGGCGTGAAGGACGTGCGGATGTATTTCGGCTCCTGGAACGAATGGTCGCGCGATCCCTCGCTGCCGATCGAGCAGGGCCTGCCGATCGCATCGGACGTCACCACCAAGGCAGCCTGAGCGCGCGCCTCGTCCTTCGAGACGACCGCTTCGCGGTCTCCTCAGGATGAGGCTAAGCGGCACCGGTGTCTGTTGATACTGTTGCCGCGCCCTCCGACCTCATCCTGAGGAGCCCGCCTAAAGCGGGCGTCTCGAAGGATGGGCCCCTTGCGGACGAGGCGCGATTCCCAGCGCCTTGATCCGTGAGGCCAGCGTGGTCGGCTTGATGTCGAGCATCTCGGCGGCGCCGCCGGGGCCGAAGACTTTTCCGGCGCAGGCCTCAAGCGCGGCGAGAATGTTGGCGCGCTCGTGGTCGCGCATTTCCGACGACGTCATGATTGCGGGGCGCGCGTCGGGCCTCTGGCGGGTGGCGCCGCTGGGCGCTTGTTCACCTGAAGGATCGGGCAGATCGATGCGCAGGCGGCCGTTCTGCGACAGAATCGCAGCGCGCTCGATCACGTTCTGGAGTTCGCGGACATTGCCGGGCCAGTTGTAGCGGGTCAGCCGCCGCGCATCGCCCTCCGACAGACGGAGGTTCGATTTCAGCGCCTTGCTCTCGCGCGTCAGGAAATGCTGGGCCAGCAGGGGAATGTCCTCGCGGCGTTCGCGCAAGGGAACGGTCTCGATCGGAAACACGTTGAGGCGGAAATAGAGGTCTTCGCGAAAGCGGCCGCGCTGGACCTCCTGCTTGAGATCGCGATTGGTCGCGGCGATGACGCGAACGTCGACGGCGCGGGTGCGCGCCTCGCCGACGCGCTCGAAATGGCCTTCCTGCAAGACGCGCAGCAGCTTGCCTTGCAGCTCGAGCGGGATCTCGCCGACCTCGTCGAGGAATAGCGTGCCGCCGTCGGCGAGCTCGAAGCGGCCGATGCGGTCGCGCGTTGCGCCGGTGAAGGCGCCGCGGACATGGCCGAAGAACTCGCTCTCGAACAATTCGCGCGGGATCGCGGCGCAGTTGACGCGGATCAGCGGCCGGTCGCTGCGGGTGGAATCCTCGTGGATGGCGCGCGCGATCAGCTCCTTGCCGGTGCCGGATTCGCCGGTGATCATCACCGCCGCGGCGGTCGGCGCCACCAGCTTGACCTGGCGCAGCGTCTTCTGGATCGCCTCGCTGCCCCCGATGATGCCGCGCGGGTTGGTCTCGATGCGGATTTCCTCCTGGAGATAGGCGTTCTCCAGCTCGAGCCGCTCGCGCAGACGGTCGACCTCGGCAAGCGCCGCGTGCAGCTTCTCGGCGGCCTCGCGGCGCTGGCTGACGTCACGAAACACCACGACGGCGCCGACCACGACGCCGCGATCGCGGATCGGCGTCGATGTGTATTCGACCCAGGCGGGCGAGCCGTCCTTGCGCCAAAACACCTCGCCGTCGACCTGGTGCACGGCGCCGTCGCGGAATGCCGCGTAGATCGGGCAGTCGTGATTGTGATAGTGCCGGCCGTCGTGGTGGGTGTGGTGGACGATCGGGTGGATCTCCTTGCCGACCAGCTCCTCGGCGGTCCAGCCCAGCATGCGCTCGGCCGCGGGATTGACGAAGGTGGTCTTGCCTTCGGCGTTGACGCCATAGATGCCTTCGCCGGCGGCGCGCAGGATCAACTGGTTCTCGCGCTCGATGTCCTGGAACACGCGCTCGACCCGCTGCCAAGTCGAGATGCCGCCGCGCATATGGTCCTCGGCGGCGGCATCGACATTGCGCCGGCGGCGGGCTTCGAGATCGGTCAACCTCAGCAGCAGCAGCGTGCGGCCGTCATGCGGCAGCAGGCAGCCGGCATATTCGAGCTTGAGATCTTGCCCGGTCGCGTGGCGTGGATTGAGCGCCGTGGTCCAGTAGGCGCCCTTGTGCAGCACGGCCTGGGTGAAGACGGTGAGGGCGGCAAGCTCGCCGGCGTGGAGCGTGCTGGCCCTGGTCTGCCGCAGCAAAGCGCGGTCGTAGCCGAGCAGGGCACAGGCGGCGGGATTGGCATCGACGATCTGGTCGCCATAGGGATCGACCAGCAGCATCGCCTCGACCGAGGATTCGAAGGCCGCGATGCGCGGGTCGATGACGGGCGCCACCTCGTCGTGGGCGGGCATTGGCGTCGTTGCCATTGCGAAATCTCGTAATTGAACTACGAAATCTCGTTTATCACGAGTTTTCGTAGCGGCCAAGCGCGGGGGAAAATGCTGCGTCATCAAGGCAATGTCCGCTTCTTCGTCGGTGGCATGCTCCTTGCGTAATTCCTTCTCGCATTGACGCGCAGGAGGGCCGATGTCCACGTTCGACAATCCGTTTGATCCCGATCGCAAGCTTCGAGCCGGCTGTGTTTGCGGCCAGCATCGTTCCGCAGCTGAGCATGAGCAGGCGACGGCGCTGCATTGCGAGCCGGTCGCAAGCGAAGAGCAGCGCTACGAGGGCGTGGTCGCCTCCGCATTGATGCGCGCGATGTTTCCGCAGGACGTGGCGCGGCGTGCTTTTCTGAAGTCGGTCGGAGCATCGACCGCGCTCGCGGCGCTGTCGCAATTCTTCCCGATGAAGACGGCGACCGAGGTGTTCGCGCAAGCCGGCGCGCCCGAGAAGAAGGACCTCAAGGTCGGCTTCATCCCGATCACCTGCGCGACGCCGATCATCATGGCAGCGCCAATGGGCTTCTATGCCAAGCACGGCCTCAACGTCGAAGTGGTGAAGACCGCCGGCTGGGCCGTGATCCGCGACAAGACCATCAACAAGGAATACGACGCCGCGCACATGCTGGCACCGATGCCGATCGCGATCTCGCTCGGCCTTGGCGCCAACGCCATTCCGTTCACCGTCCCGGCCATCGAGAACATCAACGGGCAGGGCATCGTGCTGGCGAGCAAGCACAAGGACAAGCGCGATCCGAAGGACTGGAAGGGGCTGAAATTCGCCATCCCCTTCGACTATTCCATGCACAATTATCTCTTGCGCTATTACCTCGCCGAGCACGGTCTCGATCCCGATACCGACGTGCAGTTGCGCTCGGTGCCGCCGCCGGAGATGGTCGCGAATTTGCGTGCCGACAACATCGACGGCTTCCTCGCGCCCGACAACATCTGCCAGCGCGCGATCTATGACGGCGTCGGCTTCATGCATCTGCTCTCCAAGGAGATCTGGGATGGCCATCCCTGCTGCAGCTTTGCTGCGAGCCGCGAGTTCATCACGTCAGCGCCGAACAGCTTCGCGGCGCTGACGCGGGCGATCGTCGATGCCACCGCCTTCGCCTCGAAGGCCGAGAACCGCAAGCAGATCGCCGAGGCGATCGCGCCTGCGAACTACATCAACGCGCCTGTCACCGTGCTGGAGCAGGTCCTGACCGGCACCTATGCCGACGGCCTCGGCGGGGTGAAGACCGATCCCAAGCGCGTCGATTTCGATCCATTCCCCTGGCAGTCCTTTGCGGTTTGGATGCTGACGCAGATGAAGCGCTGGGGCCAGATCAAGGGCGACGTCGACTACAAGGCGGTGGCCGAGCAGGTGTATCTGGCAACCGATACCAAGAAGCTGATGACCGAGATGGGCCTCACGCCGCCGGCGAGTGCCTACAAGTCGTTCGCGGTGATGGGGAAGAATTTCGATCCGGCCAAGCCCGAGGATTATCTGGCGAGCTTCAAGATCAGGAAGGCGTCGTGATGGCCCGCGCTCTATCTTCACCTCGCCCAGCTTGCGGGGAGAGGTCGGGGGTACAGGTCCCTCGACAATCTCACGTGTCGAGGGAGGCCCCTCAGAGATGACCGCCTCCCTCCGTCTCCGCGCCGGCCTCGTCTCCCTCGTGCTGCTCGCCGCCTTTCTCGGCATCTGGCATCTCGCCACGCGCTCCACCGCACAGGTGGCAACGATGAGCCCGGAATATGCCAAGCTGATGGGCCTCACGGCGACGCAGGGCAAATCGGCGATGCCCGGGCCGCTCGATGTCGGCGCAAAGCTCTGGGAGCATCTGAAGCGGCCGTTCTACGACAACGGGCCGAACGACAAGGGGCTCGGCATCCAGCTCGGCTATTCCATTGCGCGCGTCGGCACCGGCTATCTGCTGGCCGTGCTGGTGGCGATCCCGCTCGGCTTTCTGATCGGCATGTCGCCGCTGCTGAGCAAGGCGCTCGATCCGTTCATCCAGGTCTTGAAGCCGATCTCGCCTTTGGCCTGGATGCCGCTCGCGCTCTACACAATTAAGGATTCCTCGGTCTCCGCGATCTTCGTCATCTTCATCTGCTCGATTTGGCCGATGCTGCTCAACACGGTGTTCGGCGTCGCGACCGTGCGCAAGGAATGGATCAACGTCGCGCGGACGCTCGAGGTCGGCACCGTCAGGCGGGCCTTCACCGTGATCCTGCCCGCAGCGGCGCCGACGATCCTGACCGGCATGCGCATCTCGATCGGCATCGCTTGGCTCGTGATCGTCGCTGCCGAGATGCTCGTCGGCGGCACCGGCATCGGCTACTTCGTCTGGAACGAGTGGAATAATTTGTCGATCACCAACGTCATCATCGCGATCCTCTTGATCGGGATCGTCGGCATGCTGCTCGACCAGATCCTCGCGCGCTTCACGCGCATGGTCACGTTTCCGGAGTAGAGGCGATGACCGACAAGTTCATCTCGATCGAAGGCATCGCCAAGCGCTATTCCGGCGCGGGCGGAGCGACGACCACCATCTTCGAGAACCTCTGGCTCTCGATGGCGCGCGGCGAGTTCGCTTGCGTGATCGGCCATTCCGGCTGCGGCAAGACCACGGTGCTCAACATCCTCGCCGGGCTGGATGCGCCGAGCGAGGGCGCGGTCATCGTCGACGGCCAGGCGATCTCGGGCACCAGCCTCGACCGCGCCGTGATCTTCCAGAGCCATGCGCTGCTGCCCTGGCGCACGGTGCTCGGCAACGTCGCCTATGCCGTCAGCTCGAAATGGCGCAGCTGGGACCGCGCCAAGGTCAAGGCGCATGCGCAGAAGTTCATCGATCTGGTCGGCCTCTCCGGCGCCGAGCACAAGCGTCCCTCGGAACTGTCGGGCGGCATGAAGCAACGCGTTGGCATCGCACGGGCGCTGTCGATCACGCCGAAGATGATGCTGATGGACGAGCCGTTCTCGGCGCTGGACGCGCTGACGCGCGGCACGCTGCAGGACGAGGTGCGGCGGATTTGCCTGGAGACCGGGCAGACCGCGTTCATGATCACCCACGACGTCGACGAGGCGATCTATCTCGCCGACAAGATCTTCCTGATGACCAACGGTCCCGGCGCGGTGCTGGCGGAGGTGGTCGAGAATCCGCTGCCGCGCGATCGCGGCCGCACCGACCTGCACCGCCATCCGCTGTACTACGCGCTGCGCAACCACATCATCGATTTCCTGGTGACGCGCAGCAAGACTTTTACCACTGAAAAGCCGGATCACGATCCGCGCAATGTGCCGACGGTGCAGATCGGCAAGCCCGGGCTCTCGATCGCATCAAGCGGCGAAGAGCCGCGACAGACCTGGATGCCGGGGACAAACCCCGGATTGAGCGCCTAGCAAGGAGACCCTAATGAAACGCGAAGACCTCACCGAAAAACTGCTCGACATCAAGCGCGAGAAGGGGTGGAGCTGGAAGCACATCTGCGAAAAGATCGGCGGCTATTCCGAGGTGCTGATCGTCGGTGCGATCATGGGCCAGATGAAGCTGACGAAGCCGCAGGCTGCCAATGCCGGCGAGCTGTTCGGCCTGTCGAAGGCGGAAGTTGCGATGCTCAACGAGGTGCCGATGCGCGGCACCGGCACGCCGATGCCGCCGACCGACCCGCTGATCTACCGCTTCTACGAGATGGTGATGGTGAACGGTCCGGCCTGGAAGGCGCTGATAGAGGAGGAGTTCGGCGACGGCATCATGTCGGCGATCGACTTCGACATGGGCATCGAACGCGTCGCCAACCCCAAGGGCGACCGCGTCAAGATCACCATGAGCGGCAAGTTCCTGCCGTATAAATATTACGGCGCCAGCGGCAACGTGCCGGAGTACGGCTTCAAGGAGGAGTGACCGCGGCGAAGGCGGCGCGCAGCTCGCCGACCGGCGCCATCTCGCGGATGTAGGTGAAGGACCCCTTGTCCTTCATCTCGCGCGCGCAGTTCAGGAACGCTGCGAGCGCGTAGCGCGACATGGCTCCGCCGACGCTGATGCGCTTGACGCCAGCGGCGGACAATTGCTCGACGGTTAGCGTCGGGTCGGCAAAGCCCATCACGTGGTTGAAGGGCTTGCCCAGCGAGGACACCACCGTCCTGATCGTGGCGAGATCGTACAGGCCCGGCGCGTAGAGGACGTCGGCGCCGGCGGCCTCGAAGGCCTGCAGGCGGCGGATCGTATCGTCGATGTCCTTGCGGCCGTGCAGGAAGTTCTCGGCCCGCGCTGTCAGCGTGAACGGAATGGGCAGCGCGCGTGCCACCTCCACCGCGGCCTGGACGCGCTCGACGGCGTGGGAGAAGTCGTAGATCGGGCGATCGCGATCGCCGCTGAAATCCTCGATCGAGCCGCCCACCGCGCCAGTGTCTGCGGCACGCCGAATAGCTTCGGCGGCGCGTCTCGGCTCATGTGCGCCGCAATTCTCGAGGTCGACGCTGACGGGCAGGTCGGTCGCTTCCACGATCGTGCGTGCGTTGGCGAGGATGACGTCGAGGCTGACGCCGCTGCTGCCGAGCATGTTGGCGACTCCGAGGCTCGTAGTGGCCAGGGCTTCGAAGCCCATCGCCGCGAGCAGCTTCGCGGTGCCGGCATCCCATGGATTGGGAATGATGAAGGCACCGGGCCGCTCGTGCAACGCGCGAAACGCTCTCGCCTTGTCCAACTGGCTCGTCATGGCTCGTCTCCATTGTCTGTCCCAACGAGCTTTAGGCGCACTTTCGTCATCCGCCAAATTTGTTATTCTGTCAGATATCATCAGCTTTTTGCATGAGGTCGCGATGGACAGTGACGCCCTCAACACCTTCCTGGTGGTTCATCGCAGAGGCGGGATTTCGCATGCCGCGAAATTCCTGCACCGCTCGCAGCCGGCGATTTCGCGCCGTATCGCTCTATTGGAGCAGGAGCTCGGCGTTCCCCTGTTCGAGCGGGTGGCAGGCCGCACGCGACTCAGCGATGCCGGGCGCGTGCTGATCCCCTATGCCGAGCGCGCAGTGGCCGCGGCGCAGGATGCCGAACAGGCGATCCGCGCACTGACCAAGCAGAATGCAGGGCCGGTTTCGCTGGCCGTGACCGGGACGCTCGCTGACAGCCGCCTCTCGACCATCATGAAGCGGTTTACCAAGGAGCATCCCGCCGTCGTGCTGAGCTTGCGGACGGCGACCAGCGCGGAGGTCAGCGATCTCATCCGGCGCGGCGAGGCCACGATAGGCCTGCGCTACAACGCCGACGGCTCGGGCGATCTCGCCTGCGAGCAGATCCTGCGCGAATCGTTGCAAGCGGTCTGTGCGCCCGACCATCCTCGCGCCGGACAGCGGGTGAAACGCCTCGCCGAGCTTGGTGGCGAGCGCTGGATCGCATTCCCCGAGATTCGCGGGCGCCGCGAGATTGCCGCGGCTCACGTGTTCGCGCTGTTTCTGACGCGGGGACTTGGCGAGGTGGAATGGACGGCCGTGGACAGCCTCACTGCGCAGAAGCGGCTGGTGGAATCGGGCTTCGGTCTTGCACTGCTGGCAAAAAGCCATGTGGCGGAGGAGCTGCGTGCGGGCTCGATCGCGACGATCGCCGTGGGCGACCTTGGTGCGCACCAGGATATCATCCTCGTCACGCGTCGTGACGGGTTTTTGAGCGCTGCCGCAGAGCGCCTGCTCGAAACCATCCGCCGCAACTATGCCGGGCCGAATGGCTCGACCACGCGGGAAGGCAGAAGAAGAACGCCGGCGCGCAAGGCTATTGCGCGCCGGCGGGTCGGTTGACTCGATTATTTCCCCGCCTTCACCTCGGCGGCGGCAACCGCGAGCAACTCGCTCATCTTGGCGCGAATCGCCTGCTCCGTGACGACAACGTTCTTGGCGGCGAAATCGGCCGTCAGCTTGCGCAGGACGTCGGCATCGCCGGCCTCCTCGAAATCGGCCGCGACCACCTCCTTGGCATACGCGGTGGCGGCATCACCCGTGATTCCGAGCTTCTCAGCTGCCCACAGGCCGAGCAGCCGGTTGCGGCGGGCCTCCGCCTTGAACTTCTGCTCCTCGTCGAGGGCGTACTTCTTCTCAAAGCCTTCCTGGCGTTTGTCGAACTCGCTCATGCCTGTTCCAAATCCTCGCTGAATGGAGCGGGAGCCTTCCGTTGCGGCGACCCGGCTGCATGCCTACATAGATAGCACGAATCGGCAAAACAACGGGCCGTTAAGCCGCAGGCAAGACGGTATAAGTTGGTGCCGGACGGCCGGATCGATTGTGCTCGGACAGCCAATCGGATAGGTTGCCTAAGGCTTGGTTCCCGTTCTGTTTCCAACGGGTTATAGATGGGTTCCTGGCCGTTCACGGCAGCTCCGCTGTGGGTCGTAATCCTAGTCAACCGGAGCACACCAAATTCATGGATTTCAACAAAACACGGTACATCCCCATGAGCCGTCGGCGTCGCATTTATGAAGGCAAGGCAAAGGTTCTTTACGAAGGCCCCGAGCCCGGTACCCTGATCCAGCACTTCAAGGACGACGCCACCGCGTTCAATGCGAAAAAGCATCAGGTGATCGAGGGCAAGGGCGTCCTCAACAACCGGATCTCGGAGTACCTGTTTCAGCACCTCAACGACATCGGGGTGCCGACCCATTTCATCCGCCGCCTCAACATGCGCGAGCAGTTGATTCGCGAGGTCGAGATCGTGCCGCTCGAGGTGGTGGTGCGGAACGTCGCCGCCGGCTCGCTGTCGCAGCGCCTCGGCATCGAGGAGGGCACGCAGCTGCCGCGCTCGATCATCGAGTTCTATTACAAGAACGACCAGCTCAACGACCCCATGGTGTCGGAAGAGCACATCACAGCCTTCGGCTGGGCGACGCCGCAGGAGATCGACGACATCATGGCGCTCGCCATCCGCGTCAACGACTTCCTCACCGGCCTCTTCCTCGGCATCGGCATCCGCCTCGTCGACTTCAAGATGGAGTGCGGGCGCCTGTTCGAGAACGAGATGATGCGCATCATCGTCGCCGACGAGATCTCGCCGGACAGCTGCCGGCTGTGGGACATCAAGTCGAACGAGAAGCTCGACAAGGATCGTTTCCGCAGGGATCTCGGCGGTCTGCTCGAGGCCTACACCGAAGTTGCAAAGCGTCTCGGCATCCTCATGGAGAACGAGCGTCCCCAGGGCACCGGCCCGGTGCTGGTGAAGAGCTGAAGAGGACCTTTGACGTGAAGGCACGTGTCACCGTTACCCTGAAGACGGGCATCCTCGACCCGCAGGGCAAGGCCATCGAAGGCGCGTTGAAGTCGCTCGGCGTCGACGGCGTCGCCAGCGTCCGCCAGGGCAAGGTGTTCGACATCGAGCTCGCCGGCGCCGACCAGGCCAAGGCGGAGGCGGCGCTGAAGGAAGCCGCGGACAAGCTCTTGGCGAACACCGTGATCGAGAATTATGCGATCGAGATGAAAGCCTGAGCGGAGTGGCGGATATCGGCAAAGAGCTGATTTTCGAGCTGCTGAAGCAGGTCGAGCTCGGTGATGTCGAATACAAGATCGACGAAATCAGGTCTGAGCTGAGCGCCTGCCGAGAAGAGCAGCTTCTCATGCTGCACGACCTTCAGGTGGCGCAGAGCACGTGGTCTGGCAGACGAGGCATGTAACCAGTCTGAGCGTCTGGACTCACAGCCATCCCGCCCGCCGAAAGCGCCAGTACAGCGACCCGCATGCCGCCAGCATCACGCCGAGCAGCATGAAATAGCCGTACTCCCATTCCAGCTCCGGCATGTGCTTGAAGTTCATGCCGTAGATGCCGGCGAGCGCGGTCGGGACCGCGATGATGGCGAGCCAGGATGCGAGCTTCTTGGACACCGCCGTCTCCTGGGCCTGGCCGACCAAAAGGCTCGCCTCGAAGGCGAAGGCCAGCACCTCGCGCATGGAATCGATGCGCTCCTGGATGTTGCGGACGTGGTCGGTGACGTCGCGGAACAGCGGCTGCATGGCCTGCCGCACCATCGACAGGTCGTCATGCTCCAGCCGGCGGCAGACCTCCACCAGCGGGCCGATCGCGGTCCTCAGCCGCAACAGGTCGCGGCGCAGCATGTAGAGCCGCTCGATCTGCGCCTTGCTGATCTGCTTGGAGAGCACGTCATCCTCGATGCTCTCGATCTCGTCGTGGATGCTCTCCAGCACGGGCGAGTAATTGTCGACGATGAAATCGAGGATGGCATAGAGGATGTAGTCCTCGCCGCGCGCGAGCGCCCGCGGACAGCTCTCGCAGCGCTCGCGCACCGGCGTGTACGAGGTCGAGGCGCCGTGGCGCACCGAGACCAGATAGCCTTCGCCGACGAAGATGTGGGTCTCGCCGAAGGCAATGCGTCCCTCGATCAATTGCGCGGTGCGCGCGACGATGAACAGGGCCTCGCCATATTGCTCGATCTTCGGCCGCTGATGGGCGTGGTTGGCGTCCTCGATGGCGAGGTCGTGCAGGTCGAACTGCTTCTGCACCGCGCCGAGCAGCGCCATGTCGGGCTCGTGCAGTCCGATCCACACGACATGGCCGGGCTTGGCTCGCCAGCTCGAGGCCTCGCTGATGGCGATATTGGCGACCCGGCGGCCGTCGACATAAGCGCCGGCGGCGACGACGCCCTCGGCGGATACCGGTTCGGAGAGGGATGCGGGCAGCGACGGGACGTTCATGGCTTCAATCCCGGGCAAATCGAGCGGCCAAAGGCGCGTGGCTATGGCCTGTGTACAAGGGCGCTCCGCAACGCTAGCACTGGTAAAATCCCCGTCAAATGGTTATGTCTGTTCGCGAATTGGCCCGTTGGCCAGCTTCGATTCCCAGCCGCGTCGGAACCTCTGCCATGAAAGCCGCCATCCTCGTCTTTCCCGGAATCAACCGCGAGCGCGACATGGCGCGCGCGTTGAGGCTGATCTCCGGCAGCGAGCCCGCGATGGTCTGGCACGCCGAGACCGCGCTGCCTGCGGGCACCGATCTCGTCGTCGTGCCCGGCGGCTTCTCCTACGGCGATTACCTGCGCTGCGGCGCGATTGCGGCGCGTGCGCCGGTGATGGATGCGGTGCGCGACTATGCGGCCAAGGGCGGCCTCGTGCTCGGTGTCTGCAACGGTTTTCAGATCCTCTGCGAGTCCGGCCTCTTGCCGGGCGTGTTGATGCGCAATGCGCGGCTGAAATTCATCTGCCGCGACGTGCATCTGCGCGTCGAGCGCTCCGACACGCCATTCACCCGCGGCTACAATGCCGGCCAGGTGATCCGCGTGCCGGTCGCCCATGGCGAGGGCAATTACGAGGCGGACGAAGAGACCATCAAGCGGCTCGAAGGCGAGGGGCGGGTGCTCTATCGCTATTGCTCCGCTGCCGGCGAAGTCGACGATTTCAACAACATCAACGGCGCCGCGCATTCGATCGCCGGCATCGTCAACGACCGGGGCAACGTGCTCGGCATGATGCCGCATCCGGAAAACCACGTCGAAGACATCATGGGCTGCACCGATGGTCGCGGCTTGTTCGCCGGTCTCGCCCAGCATCTGGAAAAAGCCGCGTGATCTCGTTCGTGGTGAAGCGTGCGCTCGCCGCGATCGCGGCGCTAGCGTTCGCGACATTTTCGATCGCCACTTGCGCATCCGCGCAGGATTATCCCAAGCGTCCCATCACCATGATCGTGCCGTTCGCGGCCGGCGGCACCTCAGACGTGATCGCGCGCGCGGTGGCCGAGCAGATGGGCATCGCGCTCGGCCAGACCATCGTGATCGAGAATGTTGCGGGGGCCGGCGGCTCGACCGCGCTGGCGCGGGCCTCCCGCGCCGAGCCGGATGGTTATACGATTGCGATCGGCAATGCCGGCACCAATGCCGCGACCTACACGATCTATCCAAAACTGTCGTTCACGCCTGATTCCTTCGTGCCGATCGCGATGGTGGCGAAGACGTTCGGCATCATCGCGCTGCGCAAGGACTTTCCAGCGAAGGACCTGAAAGAGTTCATCGCCTATGCCAAGGCGAATCCGGGCAAGATCAATTTCGGCCATGCCGGCGTCGGCTCCTCGAACTATCTGATCTGCAAAAGCTTCGTCACAGCAGCCGGGATCGACGCGACGCTGATCGGCTATCGCGGCGCCGCGCCGGCGCTGACCGACGCGGTCGGCGGCCAGATCGACGGCGTCTGCGACGCGGCCGCCTCGGTGTCGCAGTCGATTAACGACAAGCTGGTGAAGGGCCTCGTGGTCGGCTCGACCGTTCGGCTCGCCACGCTGCCGGATCTGCCGACCTCGGCGGAAGCGGGCCTGCCCGAGTTCGAGGCACAAGGCTGGAACGGCCTGTTCGCGCCCAAGGGCACGCCGCCGGCCGTGATCGCCAAGCTGAATGCCGCGGCGCGCACGGCCGTCGAGACCGAAGCGGTGAAGAAGCGCTTCGCCGACCTGTCGACCGTCGCGCCCGATGCCGACGAGCACGCGCCCGACGTGCTGCAAAAGCTCGTGACGCGCGACGTCGAAAAGTACCGCAAGATGCTGGCGGACGACGCCAACAAGTAGCCCGGCCAAGTTGTCTGCTGGCGGCCGGCGTATGGCCGCCCGGAAGCTTACTGGAGCACAGGAATGCGGGCGATGACCTTGATCTCGAAGTCGAAGCCGGCAAGCCAGTTCACGCCGACAGCCGTCCAGTTCGGATAGGGAGGATCGCCGATCTCCTCGGCGCGAACGGCCATCACCGTCTCGATCTGGCTCGCCGGATCGGTGTGGAACGTGGTGACATCGACGACATCGTCCAGCGTGCATCCACCAGCGGCGAGCACGGCACGCAAATTGGCGAACGCGCGCCGGACCTGGTCCTCGAATACCGGTTCGGGCGAGCCGTCCTCGCGGCTGCCGACCTGCCCCGACACGAACAGCAGGTCACCGGAGCGGATCGCTGCCGAGTAGCGATGCACTTGATAGAGCGCGTGGCGGTTGGCGGGGAAGATTGCCTCTCGCTGGGGCATGGCAGGGCCTTTCGGTTGATGGGCGTGAGCGGATCGTGGGTGTTCCATGGCTGGCGCGTCACGGCAATTTCAGATACGTTTCGTATGTGAGATATCGCTCACATACGAGGCGTATGTCAAGGGGGAGGGCATGGCAAAGGGGAAGCGCGCCGCGGCCATGGCGGAAAACCGGGCCAGGCTCATCCGCGCCGCACGCGCGGCATTTGCCACGCAGGGCTATGCAGACGCGTCGATGGACGAGCTCACTGCGGCCGTCGGTCTGACGCGGGGCGCGCTGTATCACAACTTCGAAGACAAGAAGGGGCTGCTCTGGGCCGTCGTCGAGCAGATCGACGGTGAAATGGCGGAGCGGCTCCGCATCGCTCGGGAGCAAGCGCCCAGTCCGTGGCTGGGCCTGCTGGCGGAGGGAAGTGCTTATATCGAGATGGCGCTCGAACCCGAGATCCAGCGCATCATGCTTCTGGATGGACCTGCGGTGCTCGGCGATCCCTCCAAATGGCCCGGCGAGAACGCCTGTCTCGATATCACCATGCGGACGATCCGTGCGCTGATCGAGCAGGGAATCGTGAAGCCGGTCGACGTCGAAGCGGCGGGGCGGTTGCTGAACGGGGCTGCGCTCAGCGCCGCCTTGTGGGTCGCGGCCGCCGACGATCCCAAGAGCGTGCTGAGCAAGGCTGTTGATGCGTTTCGAGTGCTGGCGAGTGGATTGCTACGCGAGGCGCGTGAACCTGCATAGGTTTTGCGGCGACTGACTCCTCGTCACCATTACGGCGCGCGTTCGGGTTCGCTGATTTTGCCGGCTGACGCAACTCAAAGTTGTTTCATCGGTTCGATTGCGATATCAGGAGGCCGGCTGTCGTTGTGCTTTCCGGATGTCACATGCCCGTTGCTTTGGTCGTTCTGCTGCTCGATATCACGCTGATCTATCACGCCTCGCGAACCGGACGGTTGCGGCCCTGGGCCTTCATCATCCTGCTGGTGCCGATGATGGGCGCGATCGCCTATATCGCGGTCGAGCTCATTCCTGAATGGTTTTCCAGCCCCGGTGCCCGGCAGGCGCGCCAGCGTGTCGCCAATCGCCTCGATCCCGAGAAGCGCTATCGCGAGCTGTCCGACCAACTCGCCGGCACCGACACCATCGCCAACCGTGCGGCGCTGGCGGACGAGTGCGCGAATATCGGCCGGTTTGGCGAAGCGGAAGCGCACTATGATCACATCCTGAAGCTGCCGATGGGCAACGATCCCGCCTATGTGCTGCGCAAGGCGCAGGCGCAATTTGCCGCCAGCCGCCCGGCCGAGGCGCTTGCGACGCTCGACGATCTGCAGAAGCAATGGCCCGATTTCGATTCCGCCGACGCGCATCTGCTCTATGCCCGCGCGCTCGCCGAGGTCGGACGTGTCGACGAGGCGCTGGAGGAATATCACGCGCTCGCCGGTTACTTCCCCGGCGCCGAGGCGCGGGTGCGCTACGGCATGCTGCTGCAAACGGTGGGGCGCACCGCAGAGGCACGCATGGTCTTCAACGAGCTGCTGATCCAGATGCGCCGCGCGCCGAAATATCTGCGCAAGGCGCAGGCCGAGTGGCTGTCGATCGCGGAGAAGCAGTTGTCGGCGTGAGGAAACAGGCCCGCGTGAGTTGTTCTGATGCCTTGGGCGATTCCTTTTGATTGTTCGGCCCACATTTGAGAGAACGTTCCTGCCCGTTGACGTCGCCGAGCGGCGTCGTCATTCGCAGCAACGCCAGGAAGCATGCAACATGGTGAGTGATACAAACGTCCGGGCTGGTCAGTGCCATTGTGGAGCGGTGCGTTTCGAGGCGACGCTGAGCGACGGTTTCAATTCGATCCGCCGCTGCACCTGCTCTTACTGCCGGATGCGCGGTGCGGTCGTCGTCATGGCGGAGATGGGCGGCATAAAGTTCCTGAAGGGCGAGGATGCGCTGACGAGCTACCGCTTCCATACCGGATCAGCGCAGCATTTCTTCTGTTCTCGCTGCGGAATCTACACGCATCATCAGCGTCGATCGGACCAGAATCTGTATGCTGTCAACGTGGCTTGCCTCGACGGGGTAAGTCCGTTCGATTTTCCTGAGGTGCCCGTCATGGACGGTGTCAATCACACCAACGACACAGGAAAACCGACGCGCCGTGCAGGTACCCTCCGCTTTATTTCGGCGGATTGACCATCGCCGTCGGCTACCGCCACTTCAACCGCTCCGCCGGCACCGTCATCGCCGCAACACCGGCCATCACCAGCAATAACCCCAGTGCGAGGTTCGACGGCACGCTCTCGCCGAGCAGCAGCACCGAGAGGCCGACGCCGATCGGAATGCGCAGATAGCCTTGGGCGTTGGTCGTCAGCGTGCCGAGCCGGCCGAGGCAGACGTAGAACAGCAACAGGCCCAATGCGCTGGAAACGATGCCCATGACGATGGTGGCGACGATCGCGGTCGGAGTCGGTTGCAGCGTCCAGGGCTGGTCGATGATCAGCGCGGGCGGCAGCAGCACGAGACCGCCGAACAGCAGAGAGCCGGTTGCCACCACCATCGGATCGTACTCGGAGAGACGGAGGCCGAAGATGGTCGCGCAGGCAAAGGAAATGGTGGCAAGCAGGATCGCGATCTCCGCTACGATCTCGCTGCCAAGGCCATGCAAAGCATCGAGCCCGACGATCGCGACGGTGCCGGCCAGTCCCAGGATCGCGCCCGCGAGCTTGAGCAGCGTCGCCGGCTCGTGCCGCGTGATCAGCGAGGTGATCAGGAAGGCGAAGATCGGCGTCGTCGAAGCCAGCACCACCGTGTTCGACGCCGGCACGTATTGCTGCGACCAGGTGATGACCAGAAACGGAAAGGTCGAGTTGATCAGCTGCTGGGTCGCAAACAGCTTCCACGCCTTCACGTCGGTCGGCAGCTTGACGCCGCGCATCCGCAGGATCGCGAACAGAAAGAGGAACGCGATCAGCGAGCGCGCCGAGATGAAGGTGATCGGCGGAATGGTGGGAAGCGCTAGCTTGGTCAGCGGATAGGTCGAACTCCAGCAGCAGGCGAGCGCCAGCAGCAGCGCATAATCGCGCCAGTTGCGTGCGCCGGTGGCGATGGACGGCAACGGCGTTGATGCGGCCGCCGTCGCGCGACCCGCCTCGGATGTGCTCTGCGGCACCTTGTTCTTGCTCCCCGGCTCCAAAGCGCTTGGTGGGAAGTCTGGGCGAGGGCGCGCGAAAAGGGAAGGCGTCGAGCTATGCGTTTGGCTGAGGGAGTGCCTTCCGCTTCATCCGCTTGATCGTTCCGGAAAAGGTCAGCAGCAGCCGCTCGCCCGACACCATCTTGCCGCGCAGGAAGATCAGCGAGCCGCCGGCGCGGGTGACCTCGCCGGTGCATTCGATCAGCTCGCCCTCGCGTGCCGCATCGAGGAATTCGCAGGCGAAATTGGTCGTCACCGCCCGGCTGTCCAGGACATGGGTGGCGATCGCAAACAGCGAATAGTCGGCAAGGGCCATGTAGCAGCCGCCATGGACGTTGCCGGAGCCGTTGAGGTGCTTCTTCTCGACCCGGAAGGCGCTGCGGACGCTGCCGTCGGCCTCGATCCGGTGCCAGAACGGGCCGACATGGGACTCAAAACTGTCGCGAATCCAGGTCCGCCAACCCACAAATTCGCCCTCGGTGGCGACGTGGAGGTCGGGGCGGCGGGGCGGGGGCGCTTTGGTCAATTCGTGCAAGGAAATAGGCCTTCAATTGCGGGTCTTTAGACCTTAAATCCGATCCGACCGCGCCGTGCAATTCCCGTTCCCGCCGGCCCTGCCGGCGCAAAACGTGGGACAGCGGGAAAATGCGCCATAAAGGGCTTTTCGAAGCCGTCCGATGTTCCTAAGAACGGCCAAACCGCCGCCGAAAGCCTCGAATCCATGAAGAACGAACCCAAGATCACCCCGGAACTGGTTGCCGCCCACGGGCTCAAGCCCGACGAGTATGAGCGCATCCTGAAGCTGATTGGGCGGGAGCCGACCTTCACCGAGCTCGGCATCTTCTCGGCGATGTGGAACGAGCATTGCTCCTACAAATCCTCGCGCATCCATCTGCGCGGCCTGCCAACCAAGGCGCCCTGGGTGATCCAGGGCCCCGGCGAGAATGCCGGCGTGATCGACATCGGCGACGGCCAGGCTGTGGTCTTCAAGATGGAGAGCCACAACCACCCGAGCTATATCGAGCCATACCAGGGTGCGACCACCGGCGTCGGCGGCATTTTGCGCGACGTCTTCACCATGGGCGCGCGCCCGATCGCCTGCCTCAATGCGCTGAGCTTCGGCGCGCCCGAGCATCCGAAGACGCGGCATCTCGTCTCCGGCGTGGTGGCGGGCGTCGGCGGCTACGGCAATTCCTTCGGCGTGCCGACGGTGGGCGGCCAGGTGCGCTTCCACACCCGCTACGACGGCAACATCCTCGTCAATGCCATGGCGGTGGGCCTCGCCGATGCCGACAAGATCTTCTATGCGGCAGCCTCCGGCGTGAACATGCCGATCGTCTATTTGGGCTCCAAGACCGGCCGCGACGGCATCCACGGCGCCTCGATGGCATCGGCCGAGTTCGACGACAAGTCCGAGGAGAAGCGCCCGACCGTGCAGGTCGGCGATCCCTTCGCCGAGAAGCTGCTGTTAGAGGCCTGCCTCGAGATCATGGAGAAGGGCTGCGTCATCGCGATCCAGGACATGGGCGCGGCGGGCCTGACCTGCTCGGCGGTGGAGATGGGCGCCAAGGGCGACCTCGGCGTCGACCTCGACCTCGATGCGGTGCCGACCCGCGAGGCCGGCATGAGCGCCTACGAGATGATGCTCTCGGAGAGCCAGGAGCGCATGCTCATGGTGCTCAAGCCCGAGAAGGAGAAGGAAGCCGAGGCGATCTTCACGAAGTGGGGGCTCGATTTTGCGATTGTCGGCTACACCACGCCGAGCAAGCGCTTCGTGGTCAAGCATGGCGGCGACGTCATGGCCGATTTGCCGATCAAGGAGCTCGGCGACGAGGCGCCGGTCTATGATCGCCCGCACGTTCCGTCCACAGCGCTGCCGGTCGTGCATGCCCGCGACGTGCCGGCGCCGATGGGCCTTGGAGCTGCGCTGGAGAAGCTGATCGGCACGCCGGACATGTGCTCCAAGCGCTGGGTGTGGGAGCAGTACGATCACGTCATTCTCGGCAACACCATGCAGCGTCCCGGCGGCGATGCCGCCGTCGTGCGCGTGCAGGACGGGCCGAAGGGCCTGGCGCTCACCGTCGACGTCACGCCGCGCTATTGCGAGGCCGATCCCTATCAAGGCGGGATGCAGGCGGTCGCGGAAGCCTGGCGCAACATCACCGCGGTCGGCGGCAAGCCGCTCGCGATCACCGACAATCTCAACTTCGGCAACCCTGAAAGGCCCGAGATCATGGGCCAGTTCGTCGGCTGCCTCAAGGGCATCTCGGAAGCCTGCCGCACGCTGGACTTCCCGGTCGTGTCCGGCAACGTCTCGCTCTACAACGAGACCAACGGCCGCGCGATCCTGCCGACGCCCTCGATCGGCGGTGTCGGCCTGCTCGACGATTTCACCAAGTCGGCGTCGCTCGCCTTCAAGGCCGAGGGCGAGGCGATCCTCTTAATCGGCGAGACCCATGGCTGGCTCGGCCAATCCGTCTATCTGCGCGACATCTGCGGCCGCGAGGAGGGCGCGCCGCCGCCGGTCGATCTCGCGGCCGAGAAGCGCAACGGCGATTGCGTGCGCGGCATGATCCATGCGGGCACCGCGACCGCCGTGCATGATTTGTCGGACGGCGGCCTCCTGATCGCGCTGGCCGAGATGGCGATGGCGGGCGGCATCGGCGCCAAGCTGCTGGCGGCACCGACTGCGCTGGTGCCGCAGGCCTATTGGTTCGGCGAGGACCAGGCGCGCTATCTCGTCACCGTGCCGGAAACCGAAGCCGGCCGCGTGCTCGCCAAGATGCGCGGCTGCGAGGTGCCCTGCGTGCGGATCGGCACCACCGGCGGCGATGCCATCGCGATCGCGGGCGAGACGCCGGTTACGATCGACAGCTTGCGCAAGTCGTTCGAGCGCTGGCTGCCGGAATATATGAGCGGCAAGGCGGCGTAAGGCGCTGCCACAAATCAGATCTGTAGCCCGGATGGAGCGTAAGCGTAATCCGGGACCGCTATCACTTGTGGCGAGGTCCCGGATTGCGCTGCGCTCCATCCGGGCTACGGACCGAGAGACCGTGCCTCACAACACGCGTGACGCGCCCGGGATCTGCCGCAACGCGCGCGTCAGCGCCCAGCTCGCCGCGACAGTCAGGACGAACCCGACCGTGGCCTTGACGATCGCCGGCAGGTCATAGTCGAACAGCCAGTATTGCAGCCACAGCGCGATCGGATAGTGCACAAGGAACATGCCGAACGCGTCGCCCTGCATTGGATCGAGCAGCCTGGCTGAGCCTGATTGCTTGAATCTCTGGAAAAGGGCCAGGATCAGAAACATGATGGCCACGCTGAAGACGGTGAAGCAGATGGCATAAAGCGCTTCATACCAATCCGGCAACGGCGACGGGTTGCCCAGTATTTCGCGCTTGATGAAGATCAGGCCCCACAACAGGCAATACGGGACGATCGCCAGGACCATCCAGTCCCAGCTGACCTTTGCCATGCGACCGTCGACAGAGAGCAGCCCACGATCCATTTGCGCAACGCCGATGCCGGCACCGAAAAAGAAATAGGTCGCGTACAGCATCACGCGCCCGTGCTGGACCGAGAACGGCCCGAACTCGAACCAGCTGCTGTGTCCGTAGTGAACCAGCCCGGGAATGTAGAACGCGGCGGTGACCGCCAGCATGACCGCAAAGAACACGGCGGGCCGGCGGCGACCATGTAGCGAGAGGCGATTGATCGGATCGAGCAGGTTGGGTGACAGCCGGTACAAAAGGCAGGCAACCAGGTCGAAGGCGAACAAGACCCACAGGAACCAGATCGGCCCGCTCGGCCACGGGCCCTTCGTGACCATATTCCACCAGAATTCCGCAAAACCGATCTCGGGATGGTGCCGCAGGGAGATCGCGTAATACGCGAGCGGAATGACTGTAAAGGCGCAGATCGCGAAGGGTAGGCCAAGCCGAAGCAGGCGATCTGCCAAATAGCTCCGGACTCCCTTCCGGGCGATGCCGGACCAGGCGAACAGTCCCGACAGGAAGAAGAACATCGCCATGAAGAAGCTGTCGGTGGCGAGCACGATCATGTCGAAGCCGAAGAAATAACTCGGATCGGTATGCCCGAAATAGGTATAGGGGATCACCGCGTGATGCAGCAGCACCACCAGAGTGAGGAAGGTGCGGGCGCGATCGATCGCCAAATTGCGCACCTTGCTCGTGGGCGCGGCATGCACCTCCGCGCCGATCGTCGCTGAATGTGACATCGTCATCGTGGCCGCCCCGATCCTGACCTCGGCTGGACTCTGCCGCCGGGAACTCGATTCAGCAAGGGCCGTTTGTTTCGGAGGTCGCCCCCGACTACCTCTAGGAACCAGTTCCTCGCAGCAATGTTAGCGTTCGCCGAAAACAGCGTAGGCCGTGAGACGCGGCAGTTCGGAGCTGGCGATGTCGATCCTGAAATGGGCGCTGATCTTCCTCCTTGTCTCGATCGTGGCCGGCGTGCTCGGCTTCACCGGCATCTCGGCCGCCTCGGCCGACATCGCCCGCTTCCTGTTCTACGTCTTCGTCGTGATCTTCCTGGTGCTGCTGATATTGGGACTCACGATCTTCAGGGCGTAGCTGATTCAGCCCTCTCCGCCGTCATGGCCGGCTCGACCCGGCCATCCACGCCTTACCGCGTGCAGAACGTGGATGCCCGGGCATGACGGTCGTGGGTTGCGGCGCTTATTCCACTTCCTCGATCTTCACCTTGTCCGGATAGAACGCGAGATGGCCTGAAATCTCCGTCATCGCGGGGAAGGGTGTCTCGTAGGTCCAGATCGCGTTGTCCAGCGTCTTGCCGTCGGCCTTGACGCTGTAATAGTTCGCGTCCCCCTTGTAGGGGCAATGGGTGACGCGGTCGGTACGCTCCAACAGGGCCATGTTGGCGTCCTCCCGCGGTACATATTGCACTGCCGGATATCTGGCCTCCTTCAAGGTCAGCGCCTTGCTGGTCTCGGCGATCACGATGTCGCCCGCCGTGACGCGGACGCGCCGGGGATTTGGGGTGATGGTGATCGGGTGGTCGGGCCCTGGAAGCTTCATGATTTCACGCCTTTTCGATCAATCTGCCGCGCGCGGCACTTTGTCGTGCCTTTGTCCTGATGGGATCAGGGATATAGTGCCGGAAAGCGTGACGTAGAAGGCCGTTCACGCTAAGTTTGACCTTGCCGGCGAGGGGACCCCCGGCAGCGATTCGATGATGAGGCTGCTTTGCAGCCGAGATAAGGAGCAAGACCCGAATGCCCATGGACGCCCACGATATCGAGGCGATGATCAAGGCAGCGATCCCCGATGCCGAGGTGACCATCCGTGACCTCGCCGGCGACGGCGACCACTATGCCGCGACCGTGATCTCGGAATCCTTCCGTGGCAAATCGCGCGTCCAGCAGCACCAGATCGTCTACCAGTCCCTGCGTGGCCAGATGGGCGGCGTGCTGCACGCGCTGGCGCTGCAAACCGGCGTACCAGGTACCTGAGAAGCTGCACCTGACCTGACCAGCGCCACGAGGGGACGATGATGGCTGCGGACAATCCGCACGGCGCGATGTTCCGCGTCATTGTGCCGAACCAGCACAGCCGCGTCACTTTCGTCGAGCTGTTCTTCGACCTTGTCTTCGTCTTCGCCGTCACGCAGATTTCGCACACGCTGCTGCACCATTTCACGCCGCTCGGCGCCGTGCACGTCGCGGTGCTGTTTCTCGCGGTGTGGTGGCTGTGGGTTTTCACCGCCTGGGTTACCAACTGGCTCAATCCCGAGCTGACCCCGGTCCGGCTCCTGCTCTTTGCGATGATGTTGGGCGGCCTCGTGCTGTCGACCACGATCCCGACCGCCTTCGAGGGCCGTGGCCTGTGGTTCGCGATTGCCTATGCGGCCATGCAGGTGGGGCGTACCGCGTTCTGGCTGCTCGCAACGCCGCTGCATCGAACAGCGGTGCGGCATAACGCAATCCGCATCCTGACCTGGCTGTCGATCTCCGCGGCGTTGTGGATCGCGGGCGGCCTGGCCGAGGGCGAGAGGCGGCTATGGCTGTGGATCGCGGCGGTTACCTGGGAATACATCTCGCCGGCCGCGCGGTTCTGGGTGCCGAAGCTGGGCTTTTCTTCCGTTGAGGCCTGGGCGGTCGAAGGCGGCCATATGGCCGAGCGTTGCGGTCTATTCGTCATCATCGCGCTCGGCGAGGCCATTATCGTCAACGGCGCGACCTTCGCTGAACTGGAGTGGACCGCGAGCAACATTCTCGCCTTCGTCTCAGCGCTGGTCGGCGCCATCGCGATGTGGTGGATCTATTTCCACAAGGGCGCGGAGGCCGGCTTGGAGCGGATCTCGAAGTCAAGCGAGTCCGGCCGCCTGGCGCGGCTCGCCTACACCTATCTGCATATGCCGATCATCGCCGGCATCATCCTGACCGCGGTCTCGGACGAACTGGTGCTGAAGCATCCGTCCGGCCATTCCGACGCCCGCACGGTTCTGAGCACGATCGGCGGCCCGCTGGTGTTTCTGATCGGCACCATCCTGTTCAAGCACGCGGTCCGCGGCTTCCTCCAGCTCTCGCACGGCATCGGCATCATCGCGCTATTGGTGCTGTGGTGGTTCGCGTCGGAACTGTCGCCGCTGTGGCTGTCAATGGCGACGAGCGCCATCTTAATCGTGGTGGCGGTGTGGGAGTCGGTGTCGCTGGGGTCGAAGGTGGAGGAGGCCGGGGAGCATTGAAGCCCGGCCTTACTCCGCGACCTCCAGCGCGTGCACCGAGAACATCTTCGCCGCATCCGTCCAGCTCTCGCGGACCCGCCAGCCCGCGCCCTGGGCCAGCGCGGCAAAACGCGCGATGCTGTATTTGTAGCTGTTCTCTGTGTGGATGCTTTCGCCCGGGCGGAACGAGAAGCTGGTGCCCAGCAGGCGCACGGTCTGGCTCTTCCTGCTGATCAGGTGCATCTCGATGCGGTGCCGCTCGCGGTTGTAGATCGCGCGATGGGTGAAGGCGGACAGGTCGAAATTGCCGCCGAGCTCGCGGTTGATGCGCACCAGCACATTGAGGTTGAAGCGCGCGGTGACGCCGGCCGCATCGTTATAGGCGTCGAAGAGGATCCGCTCGTCCTTCTCGAGATCGGCGCCGATGATCATCTGCGCGCCCTTGCCGAGGATCTTGCGCGCGCTTTTCAGGAAGGCCTGCGCTTCCTGCGGCTCGAAATTGCCGATGGTGGAGCCGGGGAAGAAGCCGACCTTCGGCATGGCTGCAACCTGCTTGGGCAGCTCGAACGGCGTGGTGAAATCGGCCGCCACCGGATAGATGCCGAGCGCCGGGAAATCCCGCTTCAGGCCGCTCGCCTGTGCCTTCAGGAAGTCGCCGGAGATGTCGACGGGGACATAGGCTGCGAATTTGCAATGATCGAGCAGCAGGCGCACCTTCGTGGTCGCGCCGGCGCCGAACTCCACCAGCGCGGCGTGCTCCGGGATGATGCTTGCGATCTCGCTTCCGCGCTCCTTCAGGATCGATAGCTCGGTGCGCGTCGGATAATATTCCGGCAGCTTGGTGATCGCCTCGAACAGCTCCGATCCGGTCGCGTCGTAGAAGTATTTCGGCGACAGCTTTTTCGGCTGCTGCGAGAGGTCCTCGATGGCCTCGCGGGCAAAGGCGGTGGTCTGCTCGTCGGGAAGATGGGCCTCGGCCAAAGCGCTGGCGTGCACATTCATGATACTCTCCTGAACGCGCTGTCCGGCGCGCATCTGTCGTCGGAATACTTAGTCGTAATCGGCAAGCCGCAACCCGGTGAACTGCCAGCGGTGGTGCGGATAGAAGAAGTTGCGATAGGTGGTACGACTGTGGCCCTGCGGAGTTGCAAGCGAGGAGCCGCGCAGCACCAGCTGGTTGACCATGAACTTGCCGTTGTACTCGCCGAGCGCGCCTTCGACGGCGCGATAGCCGGGGTAGGGCGCGTAGGAGCTGCGGGTCCATTGCCAGACGAGGCCGAAGGCGTCGTTGAGCTGGCCAGCGCGGGCCGCGACCTCCCATTCCATCTCGGTCGGCAGGTGTTTTCCGGACCAGCGCGCGAACGCATCCGCTTCGTAATAGCTGATGTGGCAGACCGGCGCGTCTGGATCGACCGGCTTGAGGCCGGCCAGCGTCATCACCTGCCATGCGCCGTCGACCTCGCGCCAATAGCCGGGGGCTTGCCAGTCTTCCTTGCTGGCCGCGGCAAAGCCGTCCATCAGCCACAGGGTTGCGGTCCGGTAGCCGCCGTCCTGCATGAAGGCGAGCCACTCGGCATTGGTGACCAGATTGCGGGCGATCCTGACCGGGCCGACCAGGGCGCGGTGCGCCGGCTTCTCGTTGTCGAAATGAAAGCCGTCGTCGACATGGCCGACGGTGTGGATGCCTTCGTTCAGCGTCAGCCAGTCATCGCCGCCGCGCGTTGCGGCCGGGAAGCGCCAGGCCGGGTCATACGCCGGATAGATCGGGTTCTGCGCAAAGGCATGCAGGATGTCGGTGAACATCAGCTCCTGATGCTGCTGCTCGTGATTGAGCCCGACCTCGACCAGCGGCGCGATTGCGCGGAGCTTGTCCGCGCCCGCCTCGCGGAAGAATTTGCTGACCGCCGTATCGACGTATTTGCGATAGGCGCCGACCTCGTCGGCGCTGGGGCGGGTGATGTCGCCGCGATGATTGCGAGCATGTCGCGGGCCGGCGCTGACGTAGTAGGAATTGAACAGGAACGCGAAATCGGGGTGGAAGGGCCGGTAGCCCGCAGCATGCTCGCCGAGCAGGAATTGCTCCCAGAACCAGGTCGTATGGGCCCGGTGCCATTTGGTCGGGCTGGCATCCGGCATGGACTGGATCTGCTGGTCCTCGGGCGACAGCGGTGCGGCCCGGCGTTCGGTCTCATTGCGGACAGTCGAGAACGCCGCTTCCAGCCGCTGGGCGAGTTCGTCCTCGCGGGAGGACGGTGACGAACGCAGGGAGGCCGTGGCTGAGGCTTGTTTCGTCACGTTTTTCTCCAGACAGGACAAGAGAACGTTGTTCGCACGACCCGGTTCCATGAACAGGGTTCGTCCTAGATAGGGGCTCCGTTACGGTATGAAAGTCCTCTGCGGCGATGATATTGATGTCATCAGCCTATGGACCCGGCTGGGGTCAATCCGGCCGCGGGGACCCGTCGCCGCCATTTTACTTTGGATGCACAACGGTTTGGGCTACATATATGGGCAGGTATCGGGTTAAATCGGCTGAGCCGGCCCGAAGCAATTGGTGAGGGCTCTGCCCCAGAAGGACACGGATATGAGCATCGCGGAATTCATCGACAATGAAGTGAAGTCGAACGACGTGGTTCTGTTCATGAAGGGGACGCCGCAATTTCCGCAGTGCGGTTTCTCCGGCCAGGTGGTCCAGATTCTCGACCATATCGGTGTCGGCTATAAGGGGCTCAACGTTCTCGAATCCGCCGAGCTGCGCAACGGCATCAAGGAATATTCGAACTGGCCGACCATCCCGCAGCTCTACGTGAAGGGCGAGTTCATCGGCGGTTGCGACATCGTCCGTGAGATGTTCCAGGCCGGCGAATTGCAGCAGCTCTTCTCCGAGAAGGGCGTCGTCGTCGCGGCCTGACACGTGACCCTGCTGACGCGCCGGATTGGCGGCGCGGAGCTCGAGGTTATCGTCGCCGATATCACCACGCTCGGCGTCGACGCCATCGTCAACGCCGCGAACACGTCGCTCCTTGGCGGGGGCGGCGTGGATGGCGCGATCCACCGGGCAGCCGGGCCCGAGCTCGTCGACGAATGCCGCATGCTCCACGGTTGCAAGACGGGCGACGCGAAGATCACCAGGGGCTATCGGCTCAAGGCCGCGCATGTCATCCACACCGTCGGTCCGGTGTGGAATGGCGGCACGCTCGGCGAGGACGATCTGCTCGCCTCCTGCTATCGGCGGTCCATGGAGCTTTGCGGGAAGCACAAGCTGACCTCGGTGGCATTTCCCGCGATTTCGACCGGCATCTACCGTTTTCCTGCCGACCGGGCGGCCGATATCGCCGTGCGCACGACGATCGAAGGGCTGGCTTTGGCGCCGACCGTCGCTCGCGTCGTGTTTTGCTGCCTCTCTGAGCCGAGCGCCGGGCTCCATGCCGAGGCGCTTGCGCGACAGGGCGGCCCTTGTGCCGATTGAGCTGGTCGGTACACTCTGAGGCGCCATGTTCCGGGGAGGGGATATGATTTCACAATTTGGACTGCGTGCGCTCGCCTGCGGCGCGTTGGTGTCGCTTGCCGCGATCTCGCCGGCGCGCGCGGAGGGCACTTACGAGATTCCGGCCGGCGCACGTTTCAACCAGGAGAAGCTCGGCAGGATCACCGAGTTCTTCAAGAACGAGGTTGCGACGGGCAAGATCGCCGGTGCAAACGTGCTGATCCAGCAGCATGGCAAGCCGGTCTATCACGAAGTCTTCGGCGTTCAGGACGTGGTCAGCAAGGCTCCGATCACGGACAAGACCATCTTCCGCCTGTTCTCGATGACCAAGGCGATCACTGCGGTGGTCTCGATGCAATTGGTCGAGGAGGGCAAGATCAAGCTGGACGATCCCGTCTCGAAATACATTCCCTCCTTCGCCAATGTGAAGGTCGGTGTCGAGAAGAAGGCGGAGGACGGCACGAAATCGCTCGAGCTGGTGCCGCCGAAGCGGCCGATGACCGTGCACGATCTGATGACGCACACCTCGGGCATCACCTACGGCTTCTACGGCGACAGCCTGGTCCGCAAGGCCTATCGCGAGGCCAACATCTATGCCGGCGACTTCGATCTGGCCGAGTTCGCCGAACGAATCGCCAAGCTGCCGTTGCACAACCAGCCGGGCGCGCTCTGGCAATACGGCCACTCGACCGACGTGCTGGCGCGTGTGATGGAGGTCGCCGCCGGCAAGCCGCTGATCGACATCATGCGCGAGAAGCTGCTCGATCCTCTCGGCATGGTCGATACCGGCTTCTTGGTCACGGACCCCGCGAAGCAGAAGCTTCTGGCCCAGCCCGTGCCGAACGATGCCGATTTCCGCGTCGGCCGCATCAATGATCCGACGGTCGTCAAGAAGATCCAGTTCGCCAGCGGCGGCATGGTCACGACCATGGCGGATTACAGGCGCTTTTCGCAGATGCTGCTCAATGGCGGCAGTCTCGACGGCAAGACCATCCTCAAGCCCGAGACGTTCAAGCTGATGACCACTGATCAGGTCGGCCCCGGCTCCGGCGTCGAGCGCGACTATTTCTATTTCCCCGGCGACGGCTTTGGCTTCGGCCTTGGGCTTGCGGTCCGTACCGAGCCCGGCAATGCCAAGCCGCCGCCGCCCGGCAACCTCGGCGAACTCAAATGGGACGGCGCCTCCGGCTGCTATTTCGTGATCGACCCCAAGCAGGACATGTTCTTCGTGCTGCTGGAGCAGACCCCGAGCGAGCGCCAGCGCGTGCAGCGGACATTGAAGCAGCTGGTTTATGAAGCCATGGAGAAGTGACATGAACGGGCGCCGCGCGCTGTTCGCGGCGCTCGTTCTTTTGTTCGGCGCCGTAAGTGCGCGGGCGGGCTCGGAGGGCCGCGCGCACAGATTCACGCCCGAAGGCCTGGCAAAAGTCTCCGACTACATCAGGAATGAGATCGCGACCGGCAAATTTCCGGGAGCGATTCTGCTGCTCCAGCAACACGGCAAGCCGGTCTACTGCGAGAATTTCGGCGTCCGCGACGTCGCGACCCAACTTTCGATGAGTGCGGACACGATCTTCCGCCTCTATTCGATGACCAAGCCGATCACCTCGGTCCTGGCGATGATGCTGGTCGAGGAGGGTAAGCTTGCGATCAGCGATCCCGTCTCGAAATACATTCCGGCCTTTGCCGGCATGAAGGTCGGCGTCGAGAAGAAGGCCGAGGACGACAAGGTCTCACTGGAGTTGGAGCCGCTCAAACGTCCGGTGACGATCGAGGATTTGATGCGGCATACCGCCGGGATCCCTTACGGCTATTATGGCGGGGACCTGGTGAACAAGCTCTATGCCGACGCCGGACTGTTCGACAGGAATTCGACCAATGCCGAATTCGTCGCGAAGATCACCACGCTTCCGCTCGCCGAACAGCCCGGCACGATCTGGGACTACGGCCACTCCACCGACGTGCTCGGGCGCATCATCGAGGTGATCTCGGGGACATCGCTGCTCGAGTTCGCGAAGACGCGGCTGCTCGATCCACTCGGGATGAAGGACACGGCGTTCTACGTCGCCGATTCCGCCCAATGGCCGCGTATCGCCGAGCCGATGCCGCAGGATCGGGCGATCAGCCCGATCACGCAGGTTCGCGATATCAGGAAACCGCTGCGATGGGAGTCGGGCGGCGGCGGCCTCGTCGGCACGGTCGGCGATTATGCCCGCTTCTCGCAAATGCTGCTCAACGGCGGCACGCTTGAAGGTCGACGCTATTTGAAGCCGGAAACCATCGCCTTGATGGCGAGGGATCATATCGGTCCCGAAACCCGCGTCGAGCGCGACAAGCACTACTATCCGGGTGAGACCAGCGGCTACGGCCTCGGCTTCGCCGTACGTACCGCAGTGCCGCCGGGCACGAACTGGCCGCTTGGCGAATATCGCTGGGACGGCGTTGGCGGCACCTTCTTCTTCATCGATCCCGAAGACGACCTGTTCGGAATCTTCATGGTGCAGACCCCCTCGCAGCGCGGCCGGATCCAGCTCGAGCTGAAGACGCTGATCTATCAGGCGATGGGGCGGTGAGACCTCTCCCCCTTTGCGTAGCCGGATGGAGCGAAGCGCAATCCGGGACGTCCTCACCGCGTGGATAGATCCCGGATTTCGCTGCGCTCCATCCGGGCTACGGGGCTGAGCTTTACGCCCCGCGCACGATCTCGCGCACGTACCCGATCGTCTCCTCGATCTGGCTCGCATTGACGTCCAGATGGGTGCAGGCGCGGATGCGGCCGTCCATCATCGCGAGCGTCACGCCGCGCTGACGGAGGGCCGAGACCATCTTGTCGCCGGGAATGCCGGCGCCGTCGGGCTTGAAGAACACGAGATTGGTCTCGGGCTCCTGCACCTCCATGCCCGAGATCTGCGACAGGCCGCGGGCGAGCGCGCGCGCATTGGCGTGGTCGTCGGCCAGGCGCTCGACGTGGTGGTCGAGAGCATAGATGCACGCTGCGGCGCAGATGCCGGCCTGCCGCATCGAGCCGCCGAGCCGCTGCTTCCACTGCCAGACCGCGTCGATGAAGGCGCGCGAGCCTGCGAGCACGCCGCCGATCGGTGCGCCCAGGCCCTTGGAGAAGTCGATCCAGGCCGAGTCCCAGCCCGCGGTCATGTCGCGTGGCGAGATGCCGCTCGCGACCGTGGCGTTGAGCAGGCGCGCGCCGTCCATATGGGTGACGAGGTCGTGCTGCCTGGCGATCGCGACGATCTCGTCGAGCACCGCCTTCTTCCAGATCGTGCCGCCGCCGATATTGGCGGTCTGCTCGACGCTGACGACGGTCTGCGGCGGCTGGTACCGCGTGCGCGGATGCAGCGCCTTGCGAAGGGTCTCCGGCGTGAACTGGCCATCGGGGCCCTTGAGCTGGGTGACCTGGAAACCGCCGATTGCGGCATGCGCGCCGCCTTCGCGCGCGATGATATGCGCGGTCTCATGGGCGAGGATCTCGTCGCCGGGGCGGCAATGCACCAGCGTCGCGGTGACGTTGCACATCGTGCCCGAGGGCATGTAGACCGCAGCTTCCTTGCCGAGCAGATCGGCCACGCGCTCGCACAGCGCGTTCACGGTCGGATCGTCGCCGACCTGTTCGTCGCCGACTTCCGCCCGCGCCATCGCCTCCCGCATCCCTGCCGTCGGCTTGGTCTGCGTGTCCGAGAGCAGATTGATGCGCACCGGCGGCGCCTTGGGATCGACGGGGGGAGGGGTGTAGAGCATCAACTTGCTCCTCGAATGGAATGGCACTCTCTCGCGGGTCAGCGAGCTTTGGGTGGACGCCGGGCGGCGTGACGAAACCGCATAATAACGATTTCTGTCGCGGTCACACGATAATCGATCAGATAGGGATAAGGGTTGACCGGCAAGCGACGGACGTATGCACGCGTAGTTGTTCGCCCTGCGTAGGGGTAGTTCTCTAGCAATGCTATGAGAGCGACAATGCGGTCGCGCACATGGCCTGCGCCTTGGGGTGAGCGCACCTCGATGTAAGTTAGAACTTGGTCGATTTGGGCGAGCGCCCGCTTCGTATAACGGACCTTCACAGCCCGTGCTTGGCCCACATTGCGCGGACCTCGTCGGCGCTGGCCAACTCACCGCGCGCGATTTCTGCTTCGGCCTCGGCGAGATCCGCCTCTTCCGCCGCCGTCAGCTGGATCGGTGGCTGATCGATCCCGGCAAGCTCGAGCAGGGCCCGCGCCAGATCGTCCTGCTCTGAATCAGGCAGGCTGGAAACCTTGCTGAAGGCCTCTTCCAGAAGACGAGTCATGCTCAACTCCGCGATGTGGCGACCATAGCACAGATGGCCTGCGACATGGGAATGGCCCGTTCAAACAAAAAGGCCCCGGAGAACCGGGGCCTTTGAACGTCGATATGCCCAATAATCAGCGCGAATAGAATTCGACGACCAGATGCGGCTCCATCTGCACCGGGAACGGCACGTCGGAGAGGCCGGGGATGCGGGCGTACTTCGCGGTCATCTTGCCGTGGTCGACTTCGAGATAGTCGGGGACCTCGCGCTCGGGAAGCTGGCTGGCTTCGAGCACGTGGGCGAGCTGCTTGGAGGCTTCCTTGACCTCGACCACGTCGCCGACCTTGAGCTGATAGCTCGAAATGTTGACCTTGCGGCCGTTCACCTTGATGTGGCCGTGGTTGATGAACTGGCGTGCGGCGAAGATCGTGGAGACGAACTTGGCGCGGTACACGACCGCGTCGAGACGACGCTCCAGCAGGCCGATCAGGTTCTCGCCGGTGTCACCCTTGAGGCGGCTGGCCTCGACATAGATGCCGTGGAACTGGCGCTCGGAGATGTTGGCGTAATAGCCCTTCAGCTTCTGCTTGGCGCGCAGCTGCACGCCGAAGTCGGAGAGCTTGCCCTTGCGGCGCTGGCCATGCTGGCCGGGGCCGTATTCGCGGCGGTTGACGGGACTCTTCGGGCGGCCCCAGATGTTCTGGCCCATACGGCGATCGATCTTGTACTTCGCCTCACTGCGCTTAGTCATCGCGTCCTCTTCAGGTCATGGTTTGAGGAAACGCGCCCTCCTGTGTGACGGGATGATCCCGGCACCGACAGGTCCGATCCCCAAAGCTTAAGGGAGAGGACCACGGGTCGCGAAACGCTTCGCGGGCCGAAATCGGCCCGCGAGCAGGCGGCTTTTAGGGGACTTTGGGGTTGGCTGTCAATTCTTTAGCCTGTCATTCCGGGACCTGCGACGACGGTATTCTTATGTCCTGACCGCCCGGACCGGCTTTGACCCCGCCGCCCGCAATTCGCCAGCAATTTCAGTGTTCAGGACCTGTTCCAGCCGGGTCAGGACCCGCGCGATCGGGGCGGCGTCGGTGACGCGGTGGTCCCAGCGGATCACGACATGGATGGTCTGATCCGGCTCGACCAGCCCATAGCTCAGGACAAAGGGGCCCGGCGTGATCGGGTGGAGCTCGCCGCCGCCGTAGGCGGCGACCGAGCTTACCGCAAAGCTGCCGAACCAGTTACCGCGCTGACGGCCGAAATTCAGACCGATGGCCAAGGACAGGCGCCGCAATGGCAACGGCAGGCGGGTCGCCCGCATGATCTTGCGGTACATCGGAACATCCTCGATCGGGGCCGTCTTGCCGCGTCGGATTTCCGCATCGACTTCTGCCAGCGAAAGAGCCTCGGGACCCGCGATTCGCTGCAGCAGCACGCATTCCTCGCCATCCTCGACCCGCGCGATCGCGACCGTCGCCACGCTCTTTGGAAGCTCATACAGAGCCGGCCAGGGCCATTTGACGTAAAGGGTGCGCAGGATCGGCTCGTCCTTTGCAACCAGGGCGAAAGCCTTGACGAACATCGCGGCCCAGCCGGCGGGCGCGGCCGCGTCCGCGCGGGCCTCCAGCAGGGGGCGGATATTGAGCGAACGGGCCAATGAAACGAAAGGTACGCCCTTCGAGGCGTGCATGAGGTCGCAGATCACACGACGACGCAGCGAAATGGTCTTGGGCGTCCCGCGCATAGGCCTCCGGTTCCAAATCAAAAGATCAAAATATGTGCAACGAGCGGGGCCCGCCTGCTCGCTCTAGCACGAACCAACCCGCTTGGGGCCGGTCGGTTCGCCGCACTGGGCAGCGCCAAAGATGGACCCCCTTTAGACCAAAAAATCATCCATTTTCAATGATTTATATCTCGATCAGGCGCTCTTGGTCGCGTCGGTCGGTCATGCGTCGATCGGCCCGATCAGCGCCTGACCCCCTCGTAGGCCGCCATGATGCCGCGCTGGAACAGCGACCAGTCGAAGCCCAGCGCAATCGCGCGGTAGCCGCGGTCGATCAGCGCATTGGCCTGATCGGCGGTGCGCGCCACCCCGCCGATCGGCACCCCGCTCTTGAGGATGCCCGCCTCGGCGCGCGCGATCAGGTCCAGCAATTGCGGATCATCCATCTGGCCGCGCTTGTTGATGGAGGTGGCGAGATCGCCGGGACCGATGACCGCGACATCGATACCGGGCGTTGCCATGATCTCGTCGATGCGATTGACCGCGTCGACGTGCTCGATCGTGATCATGCAGATCATCTCGTCGTCGGCAGAGGCCATGTAATCAGGCATCGACTGGCCCCAGCGGAACGGCGCGTGGAAGGGACCCCAGAGCCGATCGCCGCGCGGCGGGTAGCGCACGCTGCGCACCGCTTTCTCGGCATCCGCGCGGCTCGTGATCATCGGGAAGTTGATGCCGAAGGCACCGATGTCCATCGGCGCTTTCGCCAGCCACGGCTCGTTGGCGGCGATCCGCACCAGAGGCGTGCACGGCGTGCCCGTGGTCGCGGCGATCATCGCGTGGGCTTCGGTCAATCCGATCGGGCCGTGCTCGAGATCGACGATGATCCAATCGAGCGAGCGCGCCATGATCTGCACCATCTGCACGCTCGGGATGGTCGCGATCGCACCGAAGGCGGGGCGACCCTCGCGCCAGAGCTGACGGAGACGGTTCAGCGGCTTTGCGGGGACCGACATGGAAAATCCTGCGGGACGATGGCGACGGCAAAGCCTAGCAGCGCGCCGCCAGTGCGCAAGCTCAGGCCACCGCGCGTCCGCCGAAGAACGGCGTCAGCGTGGCGCTGAGACCATGCACGCGGTTCGATGTAAAAATCATCTCGGCGCCGGACTGCGCGATGCCGCCGGTCGGCGGGCCGAGCAGGTCGGAGACGCGGCGGGCGATCGCGGGCGCTGGATCGATCCAGTCGACCGGCCAGGGCGCGAGCTTCTTCATCCGGTCGAGCAGAAGCGGGTAGTGCGTGCAGGCGAGCACCACAGTGTCGGTGCGCGCGCTCGCATCCGAGGCGTCGCCGACGAAGCAGGGAGCGAGCTCGGCGAGGATGGCTTCGTCGCTGATCGGGCTACCGCCGAGCGCGGCTTCGGCCAGCGAAGCGAGCTCGGGCGAGCCGACCAGCGTCACCTCGCATCCTTGTGCGAAATCGCGGATCAGCGCCTTGGTGTACTCGCGCTTCACCGTGCCCTTGGTGCCGAGCACCGAAACGCGGCGGGTCCTGGACTGCGCACAGGCCGGCTTGATCGCCGGCACCGTGCCGACGAAGGCTACGGAATAGGCGGCGCGCAAGTGAGACAGGACCAGGGTGGACGCCGTGTTGCAGGCGATGACGACGAGGTCTGGACTATGCCGGCCGATCAGCTCCCCCATCAGCGGCACGACGCGGGCGATGATCTCGTCCTCGCTGTGGTGGCCATAGGGGAAGAAGGCGTCGTCGGCGACGTAGACGTAATGCGCGTCGGGCCGCGCCGCCACGACCTCGCGGAGCACCGTGAGCCCGCCAAGGCCGGAATCGAACACCAGGATCGTCGGAGAATTGGTCACGTCGCCACCCTAGCCCGGCATGGTTACCATTCGGTTTTTAGGGCGATTTTGCGGCGATCCCGCAAAGACCGGGGGGCGTCTCGTGTCACGGACGCGCTGCGTCGTCATCCCCGGCGTCAGATCGGCCGCGCGGCGCTCACGCGATCCTGTTGGTGGTGGTCCCGCGCTCGGTTGCCAGCTGCTTCTGCAGGCGATCGATGTTCTGCAACAGGCGCTGGCTGGTCAGCACCAGGAAGTAATAGCCGAATTGCGGATCCTGGAAGTAGATCTCGAGCAGCCGGTCATAGGTGATGGTCAGCACCTGGCCGTCCTCGATGCATTCGACCGTCCCCGTGCGCCGGTTGTCCGGCGTGAGGAAGCCGAGCTCGCCCATCAGCGCCCCGGGCCCGATCTCGACGTTGATCTCCTTGACCAGGAACTTGCCGGTGACGGTGAGGAACATTTCGTTGGCTGGGTCACGCATCTTGAAGAGGATGTCGCCGCGCCGGTATCTGCGCTCGGTCATGAATGGCTTGAGCCATTCGATCGACATGTCCCCTTCGGCCGCATGGCGCGCCTTCTTGACCAGCTTCAGCATCTGCCGCAGGCGCAGCGCGTTGATCGGAAGCATCAGGAGATAGAGCAGGAACGTCGCGACGTTGGCGGAGAGCGCGCCGAAGAGAGCGAAGAACGCGCAGCCGATCATGTTGGCGACGCGCAGCGGCACCATTGTCCGCATCAAGAGGGTGGCGACGAAGAAGACCGCCCCGACCACGGCGAACAGATTGGCGAGCGTGATGTTGTGGACGAAGATCTCCAGGAGCCGGTTGAAGATCGCCTCGTAGGTGACGCTGTCGGGATCGAGCCCCATCTGGACCAGGATTTTCGCGATCCTGAGGTTGTCCGTGGCCGCTTCGAGGATGCGGTCGAGGATCGACGAAACGTCTGCGCTGCCGGACGGCATGGTACTAACCCCACGTAAGGCATTCAGTCCTGGTCGGCACCCGTATAGCCGAAATCGAATGACGACCGCTTGAATGACGCTTCCGGCCATCGTGCCGCAAGGGGCAAATTTTAGCCTGATCGGGCGTTTCGGCAATTGCCCGTTGGTTGCGCGTCCGACCGCGCAGGCCCGTGATTCGGGCCAGCCGTGCGGGCTTGAGCGTCGCTGACGGGCCCGAAGCGACCTTCGTTTACGGCTTGGCGGCGGGTTGCACGACCCGCTGCTCGACGAGGCCGAGCCGCCCCGGCAGAGAGCCGGCGCGCAGCAGCATGGCGACGCTGTTGGCCTCTTCCAGGGTGAAATTGCCGGAAATCTGGCCGGAGCCGCCGGTGATGGGCTCGCGGATCACGGGCGCGGAGATCACCTTGTCGTCGAGCACGATGGCAAAGGGCTTTCCGACATTCTCTGCCGTGATATGGGCAAAGCGCCGCGTGCCGCGGCCGTTGAAGCGGAACGATGCGATCGGCTCCTTGCTGTCGCCGGTCAATCCCGGGCCGGCATAGCTGATCTCGCCGCCCTCGAGGGCGCTGTCCTTGGCGACGAGATAAGGAAGCTTGTCCTTGAAGCCGAGCAGGACTTCCGTGCCCGCCGGCGGCGTGCCCGATTGCGCCTGCTCCGCGGACATCGAGAGGTCGATCAGGCGGAAGCCGACCTTGACCTTCCTGGCGAAGATCGCGGTGATTTGCTCGGGCTCCATCAATCCGGGCAGGAAGATGCGGATACGGTCCATTCCCTCGGGCTGGACGCTGGCGAGCTTGACGCCGGCGTCCTTGAGGCGCTGCTCGATCATGGCGATGGAATCTTCAACGAGATCGCGCAGCCGCGCGGCGGATGCGGCATCGGTCGGCGCGAGCCTGAGCAGCCCGTCGCCGGCGTCGGTGACGTTGAGCGCGTGTGTCGGCAACCCCTCCGCCGCCGCGACGAGCTTGCGCGTGAGCTGTTCGCTGCCTTTGCCGTCAGCGATCTTCACGTCGACGCCGCCGTCGCGGATCGCAAGTCCGGAGAACGCGATGCGGCCCTCGCGCAGGATCTTGTAGACGTCGTCGCGCAAATCCGTGACGACCGCCTCCCGCAAGGCATCGGTGTCGACCCTGTAGACGATCCGCGATCCGCCCAGCTTCTCCATCTTGTCGGCGATGAAGGCGGCGACCTTGACCCGCACCTTGTCGAGCTGGCTGTCGGCAAGCGAGGCACCGGGCAGGGCGATCGCGGATACCATTGTGAACGCAGCGACCAGCCGTGCGATCCGGTTCCGCAGGGGCGTCGTCATGATGACCTCTTGTCTTGCGGGAGGGCGCTGGCGAGTGAAGTCAGCGGCAGTTCTTGGTCCCTCGATCAGGCGCAGAGGTTCAAGTGGCGCAGCCGGTAGGCAATGGACGAACGGCAAATCATCCATCATTCTGGTCCGGCTCGGCCGAACACGGCCGAGACCTCGCCGAACCAAAACTGTCAAAAGATACGGCGGCGGGGACATGCATCTGAGGGAGGACGGAATTCATGGCGGGCATCCACGCGCTCGATCGGTTGATCGGCAACGACTATCCGGAACTGTTGACGGACGAGGAGGTCCGGGCGTTCGAGCAGGTCCCCTACGCCGACCGCGTCGCGGCCGAGAGCACCTATGACGCCATCAGGCTTGGTGCCGAGCGCAATCCCGACGGGGCGGCGATCCAGTTCCTGCAAAATGCCGATCCCGCCGACGCGCCGCTGGTCGTCACGCACCGCGATTTCATCGCGCGCGTCACCCAGGCCGCCAACATGTTTCACGCGCTCGGCGCCGAGAAGGGCGACGTCATCAGCTTCATGCTGCCCTTGGTGCCGGATGCGTTCGTCACTCTGTTCGGCGCCGAGGCCGCCGGCATCGCCAATCCCGTCAATCCGCTGCTCGAGCCGCACCAGCTCGCCGAAATCCTGGAAGCTGCGAACACCAAGATACTGGTGGCGCTCGGGCCGATGCCGGGCACCGACATCTGGCAGAAGGTCGAGCAGATCCGCCCGCATCTGAAGCATCTGAAAGCCATCGTGCAGGTGTTCGGCGGCGGCGATCCGGCCAATGGCATCTTCGCCTTCAGCGACCTGATCAAGCAGCAGCCGTCGGATCGGCTGGTCAGCGGGCGCAAGATTCGCGGCAGCGACATCGCAGCCTATTTCCACACCGGCGGCACCACGGGTACGCCCAAGCTGGTGCGGCATACCCATGCCAACCAGGTCTATCAGGCCTGGGCACTCAATCTGCTGTTGAAGGGCAAGCCCGGCGCCAACCTGCTGTTCGGCATGCCGCTGTTTCACGTCGGTGGATCGCTGACCCAGGTGCTGACGACGCTGTCGGGCGGGGGCTCGCTGGTCGTGCTGTCGCCGAGCGGCTGGCGCAACCCGAATGCGGTGAAGAACATCTGGCAGCTCGTCGAGCGCTTCAAGCCCGAAGCGCTGTCGAGCGTGCCGACCGTGCTCGCCGCGACGCTCGCGGTGCCGCCGGGGAATGCGGATATCTCGAGCCTGAAATATGCGGCCGGCGGCGGCTCGGCGATTCCGGTCGCGGTCGGCTCGGCGATTCAGGAGACGCTGAAGCTGCCGGTGGTCGAGGTCTACGGCATGACCGAGACCTCGAGCGTGCACACGCTCGCTTATCCGGGCCGGCCGATCCGGCTCGGCTCGGTTGGCCTTCCCATGCCCTATGCGCGCGTGCGCATCGTGCAGCTCGACGCCGACGGCCGCCTGATCCGCGACTGCAAGCCGGACGAGATTGGTGTCGTCATCATGGCCGGGCCCGGCGTGTTCGGCGGCTATCTCAACGACGAGCACAACAAGGGTGCCTTCATTGACGGGGTCTGGGTCAATTCCGGCGATCTCGGGCGGCTCGATGCCGACGGCTATCTGTGGATCACCGGCCGCGCCAAGGATCTCGTGATCCGCGGCGGCCACAACATCGATCCGGCGCCGATCGAGGAGATCATGTTCCGCCATCCCGCCGTCGGCTTCGCCGCGGTGGTCGGCCAGCCCGACGCCTATGCCGGCGAATTGCCGGTAGGCTACGTGCAGTTGAAGCCCGGCGCAAAGGTTGAGCCGGGCGAGCTGGAAGCCTGGGTGCGCGAGCGCACCCCGGAGCGCGCCGCCGTTCCTGTGCAGGTCATCCCGATCGATCCAATGCCGGTGACGGGCGTCGGCAAGGTGTTCAAGCCGCAGCTGCGCTGGGACGCGGCCGCGCGCGTGTTCACCAAGGTGCTGGCGCCGCTGGTCGAGCGCGGCATCGATTGCAAGGTGAAGGTCGGCCCGCACGGCAGCCACGGCTCGATCGCGACCGTGACGCTGACGGGCCTGCCGGCTGGGCAGCGCGAAGCGGTGGAGGGGGAGGTGCACGCACTGCTCGCACCCTTCGTGATGCGCCACGAGGTGGTGCAGGTGTAGGTCCGCGCCTGCGGGGCGAGGGCTGACTGCATTAGCTATAAGCCGCGATCGAGGAGTTTATGTGATGGGCCTCACATAGAAAAATTTGGCTTTCATCGACGCTCCGAATAGTCTCAGGGAATTGCATCCGAGGGGGCTGCAGTGATTCCGTTTCGGCTATTTGGTTTATTGATTTTTGCGACCTTACTGGCCTGCGGATCGGCACACGCCGATCGGCGGGTCGCGCTCGTCATCGGCAATTCCGCCTACAAGAGCGCGCCCAAGCTCACCAATCCCGCGAACGATGCCACGCTGATTGGCGGCATGTTCAAGAAGGCGGGCTTCGATTCCGTCGACGTCAGGCTGGATCTCAGTGCGAGCGAGATGAGGCGCATGTTGCGCGAGTTCGCCGGCAGGTCACGCGATGCGGACATGGCGGTGATCTACTATGCCGGCCACGGCATCGAGCTCGACGGCAACAATTATCTCATTCCGACCGACGCGACGCTGGAGACGGATGGCGACGTTCTCGACGAAACCATTCCTGTCGAGCGCGCATTGTTCGCGGTCGAGCCGGCCAAGCAGCTGCGCCTGATCATCCTCGATGCCTGCCGCGACAACCCCTTTGCGAAGACGATGAAGCGCACGCTGGCCTCGCGGGCGATCGGACGCGGCCTCGCTAAGGTCGAGCCAACCAGCCCGAACACGATGATCGCCTTCGCCGCGAAGGCCGGCTCGACCGCATCCGACGGCGATTCTCGCAATAGTCCGTTTGCTGCCGCGCTGGTCGAGCACCTGCCGAAGCCGGGCCTCGATCTGCGCAAGGCGTTCGGCTTCGTGCGCGACGACGTGCTCAAGACCACCGGCTACAAGCAGGAGCCTTATGTCTATGGCTCGCTCGGCGGCGACGACGTGCCGCTCGTAATGAAGCCGGCCGCAACCGGTCCGCAGGCAAATCCCCAGGACGCGGTTCGCAGGGACTACGAGCTCGCGCTCCAGCTTGCGACGCGCGATGCCTGGGAAGCCTTTTTGGCGACCTATCCGGACGGCTTCTATGCCAGCCTCGCCAAGGGGCAGTTGAACAAGATCGGTGCCGAAGAGACGCGTCTGGCTGCCGAGCAAAAGGCCAAGGCGGCCGAGCAGGAAAAGGCAAGGCTGATCGCCGAGCGCGCCCAGAAAGCCGAGCAGGAGAAGGCGGCTGCTGCGGCCAAAGCCGCTGAAGAGGCGCGGATCGCTGCGGAGAAGCAAAAGCAGATCGAACAGGCCAGGGCGGAAGCGGCCGAGCAGCAGCGCAAGGCCGCCGAGGCGGCGGCCGCGAAAGCGCTGGCCGAGAAACAGGCGGCAGAGAAGGCCAAGGCCGAGTTGGCGGCCAAGCAGGCGGCAGAGAAAGCGGAGCAGGCTGCAAAGCCGGCCGCCGATCGGCAGATGCCCGAGGTCGAGAACCAGAAAGTGGCCGCGCTCGCGCCCGGGCCCGGGCCGAAGACGACCTTATCCCCGGCCGAACTCACGAAATCCGTGCAGAGCGAATTGCGCCGCGTCGGTTGCCTGACCTCGTCTGCGGAAAGCGAGTGGAGCTCGGCCGCGCAGCGCTCGCTGACGCTGTTCAACAAATATTCCGGCACCAAGTTCGACGTGAAGCTGGCCAGCGTCGACGCACTCGATGCTTTGAAGGCCAAGCCGGGACGGGTTTGTCCGCTGGTGTGCAATTTCGGATTCAAGGCCGACGGCGACCAATGCGTGAAGATCACCTGCCGGGCCGGTTATCGTGTCAACGACGATAACGAATGCGAAAAGGTGCAGGAGAAGAAGCCGGTTGCGACGCGCGAGAATTCCAGACCGCGAGACGATGAGCGGAAGGCAAGCGAGTCCGCGCCGTCAAAACCGCAGGCGACCGGTCAGGTCTTTTGCAACAGTGCAGGGTGCCGGCCGGTCCGGCAGGGTTGTCGGCTCGAGACGTGGGGCAATAGGACTGCCGGCCAAACGGCCGGCGGCGGCACCAGCATGGTCGAAGTCTGCAACTGAGCTGGTGATTGCCCGCCTGCTACCCCGCAGGCATTCGTGTTTCCACCAGCCGCGCCCAGAACGAGGCGCCGTGACCCAGAATGTTGTCGTTGAAGACGTAAGCCGGGTGGTGACACTCGTTGCCGTCGCCCATGCCGACCAGCACCATCGCGCCGGGGCGTGCTTCCAGCATGAACGAAAAGTCCTCGGCGCCCATCATCGGGACGAACTTGTCGTTGACGCGCTCAGTGCCGACGATGTCGCGCGCGACGTCGGCGGCGAGTGCGGCCTCGCGGGCATGGTTCATCGTCACCGGATACATCCGCGTGTATTTCGTTTCGGCCGAGCCACCATAGGCGCGGGCGATGCTGTCGGCGACTTCGCCGATGCGGCGTTCGACGAGATCGCGCACTTCGGGGTCGAGCGTGCGCACGGTGCCGGCGAGCTCGGCGACCTCCGGGATGATGTTGAAGGCGGTGCCGGAGTGGAATTGTGTGATCGAGATCACCGCCGATTTCAGCGGATCGACGTTGCGCGCCACGATCGATTGCAGCGCGTTCACGATTTGCGAGCCGATCAGCACGCTGTCGACAGATTTGTGCGGACCGGCGCCGGCGTGGCCACCCTTGCCGCGGACCGTGATCTGGATGTTGTCGGAGGAGGCGAGCATCGCACCCGGCGTGGTGGCGAAATGGCCCTCGGGCAGGTTCGGCATGTTGTGCATGCCGTAGACCTCCTGGATGTTCCAGCGCGTCATCAGTCCGTCCTCGACCATCGCCTTGCCGCCGCCACCGCCTTCCTCGGCGGGCTGGAAGATCATCACGGCCGTGCCGTCGAAATTGCGCGTCTCGGCGAGATATTTGGCCGCGCCCAGCAGCATCGCGGTGTGGCCGTCATGGCCGCAGGCGTGCATCTTGCCGGGGACCTTCGAGGCATAAGACACGCCCGACGTCTCCATGATCGGCAGCGCGTCCATGTCGGCGCGCAGGCCGATGGTCTTGCCGGAGGCCGACTTGCGGCCGCGGATCACGCCGACCACGCCGGTGCGGCCGATGCCCGTCACCACCTCGTCGCAGCCGAATTCGCGCAAGCGATCGGCGACGATGCCGGCGGTGCGGTGGACTTCGTAGAGCAGCTCGGGGTTCTCGTGGAAGTCATGGCGCCAGGCAGCCATTTCGTCGGAGAGGGCGGCGACGCGATTGACGATGGGCATGAGGGAATCCGCTTTCTGGTTGTCGTTTGTAGGGTGGGTTAGCCCCGATGCGCAAGCGCATCCACTTGGCGTAACCCACCACGATTTCCGTGGGAGCGAAAGAGGTGGGTACGCCCAGCGGACTGCGCTTCGCGCAGGCCGCAAGGCTAACCCACCCTACGATCCTACGCTTCCCCGAACACGCGCCTGAAGATCGTGTCGACGTGCTTGAGGTGATAGCCGAGGTCGAACTGCTCCTCGATCTCGGCGTCGGTGAGATATGTCTTCACCTCACTGTCCTTCTTCAGCAGCTGAAGGAAGTCGCCTTCGCCGCGCCAGACCGGCATGGCGTTGCGCTGCACGAGCTTGTAGGCGTCCTCGCGGCTGGCGCCCTTCTGCGTCAGCGCCAGCAGCACGCGCTGCGAATGCACGAGGCCGCCGAGGCGGTCGAGGTTCTTTTGCATGTTGGCGGGATAGACCAGCAGCTTGTCGATCAGGCCGGCGAGGCGCACCAGCGCGAAGTCGAGCGTCACGGTGGCGTCCGGGCCCATCATGCGTTCGGCCGAGGAGTGCGAGATGTCGCGCTCGTGCCAGAGCACGACGTTCTCCAGTGCCGGCGTCACATAGGCGCGCACCATGCGGGAGAGGCCGGTGAGGTTTTCCGACAGTACCGGGTTGCGCTTGTGCGGCATGGCGGAGGAGCCCTTTTGTCCCTCCGAGAAGAACTCTTCGGCCTCGAGCACCTCGGTGCGCTGCATGTGGCGGATCTCCACGGCGATGCGCTCGATCGAGGAGGCGATCACGCCGAGGGTCGAGAAATACATCGCGTGACGGTCGCGCGGGATCACCTGGGTCGAGATCGGCTCCGGCACCAGGCCCATGGCCTTGGCGACATGCTCTTCGACGCGCGGATCGATCTGCGCGAAGGTGCCGACGGCTCCGGAGATCGCGCAGGTCGCGACCTCCTTGCGCGCCGCGATCAGACGTTCCTTGGCACGGGTGAATTCGGCATAGGCATAAGCGAGCTTGAGGCCGAAGGTCACGGGCTCGGCATGGATGCCGTGGCTGCGGCCGATGGTCGGCGACATCTTGTGCTCGAAGGCGCGCTTCTTCAGCGCGGCCAGCACCTTGTCGAGGTCGGCGAGCAGCAGGTCGGCGGCGCGGGTGAGCTGGACGTTGAGGCAGGTATCGAGCACGTCGGAGGAGGTCATGCCCTGGTGCACAAAGCGCGCCTCGGGGCCGACGATCTCGGCGAGGTGGGTGAGGAAGGCGATGACGTCGTGCTTGGTCTCGCGCTCGATCTCGTCGATGCGGGCGACGTCGAAGATGGCGTCCTTGGCCTTGGCCCAGACCGTCCGGGCGGCCTCCTTGGGGATGCTCCCGAGCTCGGCGAGGGCGTCCGCCGCATGCGCCTCGATCTCGAACCAGATCTTGAACCGGGTCTGCGGCTCCCAGATCGAGGCCATTTCCGGGCGGGTGTAGCGGGGGATCATGGGGCGGCTCCAGGAAGGTGGGCGGGCGGTCCCGAGAACGGCGGCGCCGGCCAAAATGCTTTTTACGCCGTGATGTAACAGAGCAGGCAGGGCGAAACAAACGGTCTGGGCCCCGGAAGAAGGGCATCGCCGACCTTTCCACCGGACCGGCCGGCCGGGATGGCGGCGCCTGGCCGCAGATATTAACTGTCAATCACGGATCATTGACTGACAGATATTGAAATTTGTCAGCGGGACGTGTATATCCGTTCTCGGACGCTCCGATTGGGCGTCCCGCGACAAGCCCCGGGGAGCCCGACATCCGAGCCACGCTCGGATCGGAGGGCGGATTGAAGAGCGGGGACCGCGGACGAATGGAGACTTAGACAATGACGACCGAAATCCTCAATTTCACCGGCGTGATTGGGCATTGGCTCAATTTGCTGGTGGCGCGCCAGATCGCGGCGCAGGCTGCAAAACTGCCGCATTAAGGCATAGGCTTTCCGAAACGACCGGCCAGGGCGCTTCGGAAGCAGCCCTACTGCCGGAGTAAACTGAGCCCTGAACGGGAACATGGTGCTGGCATGAATGAAGCTGTTGTCTTGACGCCGGAGCGGATCCTCGAAGTCACCGAGGACGTGCTCAGGCGTTACGGACTTGCCAAGGCCACCGTGGTCGACGTTGCCCGTGCGCTCGATGTGAGCCACAGCAGCGTCTACCGTCATTTCCCCAGCAAGGCCTCGCTGCGCGAGGCCGTTGCCAAGCGCTGGCTGGACCGCATCGACGCCCCGCTGCTGGCGATCGCCAGGGAGCAGGGCTCGGCGCCCGACAGGCTCGACCGTTGGCTGCGCACGCTGTTCGCGGCCAAGCGTTCGCGTGTGCTCGACGATCCTGAAATGTTCGAGACTTATCTGACTCTGGCGCGTGAGGCCTGCGCGGCCGTCAAGTGCCACAAGGACACTATGATCGACCAGATCGCCGCGATCCTGACCGACGGCGTGCAGCAGGGCGAGTTCGCCGTAGGCGACATCAAGGTGACCGCGCGCGCGATCTTCGATGCGACCGTCCGCTTCCACCATCCGGCCCATGCCGAGGAATGGAAGGACGCCGATCTCCCCGCGCGCCTCGATGCGACGCTGGCGCTGCTGCTGCGTGGGCTGAAGGCGGCCTAAGGCCGCAGAACCCGTTCAGCCCTGGGTGCTGTCAATCAACCTCGCGTTTTCTGGAGAGCGGCGCCGTCGCGGGGCAAGGGTGCGGATGCCGAATGTCTGCGCGTGTGGAAGGCAGGATCGGACGATGGCACGACCGGCGGACTATCCGGATAAGCGTTGACCGCGATTTCGACGGCATCCTTCGATCGCCTTCGAAGCCGGTAGAATGTCAGCTCCTGATCGAACATCGGGCAGCGAAAGTGGACGATGGCGGTGTCCGGCAGACGGCAAAGTTCGTCGATGAGCTCGCCTACTGTGATGATGGGGGGATGGTCGACTGCTTTGGGGTGACCCTTACTCATGACCCTTTACTCCTTGTCTGCCGTACTAACCGGAGCCGGATCGGAACCGTTCCAATTTCGTTCGGCAGATTGAGGATCGCGAGGGATGAGCCTGTGCGGCAGCTTTGCTGCTAGATCCTCGTCAGCCCGCAGGTCGCGGCGAGCCGCACCAGCTGCGCATCGGTGCGCGCGCCGGTCTTCGACTTGATCAGGTAGTGATAGTTCTGCACGGTCTTGACGCTGAGATTGAGATGCGCCGCGATCTCTTCGGTGGTGGCGCCGCCGGCGAACTGGCGCAAAATCTCGATCTCGCGCTCGCCCAACTGGTCCAGCACCGAGCCGGTCGGCGACAGGCTGTCCTCCGCCAGCACATGTGCGATGTCATCGCTCATGGCGCGCTCGCCGCGGGCGACGCTGCGAATGGCGTTCACGACCGCGGACGGCTCGCTGCTCTTGGTGACGAAGCCGGAGGCGCCAGCGCCGAAGGCCGCCTTCACCAGCACGGCCTCATTGTGCATGGTGAAGACGAGAATGCGGGCCCGCGGGCTGCGGGCGCGGATGTTGCGGATCGCCTCCAGCCCGCTCGCGCCGGGCATCGAAATGTCGAGCACCACCACGTCGGGGTCATGCGCCTTGAACGCGCCGTAGGCGTCGGCGGCGTTGTCGGCTTCCGCCACGACATGCAAATCGCCCTGGCTCTCCAGCACGCGCCGATAGCCTTGCCGCACGATCGGATGGTCGTCGACCAGCAGCACGGAGATGCCTGTTGCCGCCACCTCGTTCATTCCGGCCTCATGCAGCGAGCGGAATGGTGGCGGCGATGCTGAGGCCGCGGTTCGCGGGCAGGATCGACAGCGATCCGCCGGCGGCCGTGACGCGCTCGCGGATTCCGGTGAGGCCGAAGCCGGCCGATTGCGCGACACGCTCCGCATCGCCGCCGCCGTCGTCCTCGACGCGGATCAGCAGCGCATCGTCCTCGCCGGCGCGCCGCTCGACGCGGAGCGAGATCTCGCGCGCTGCACTGTGGCGCAGCGCGTTGGTCAGGCATTCCTGTGCGACTCGATAGGCGGTGGTGGCGGCCGGGCCGCTGATATCGGTGAGGTCGCCCCTGAGATCGAGCTGGATCGCCGGCCGCGCGGCGCTGTGCGAGCGCCAGCTGTCGACGAGATTGACCAGGCTCGCCTCGAGCCCGAGCTCCTCCGGCAGCGGATTGCGCAGCCGGTTCAGCGCGTCGCGCAGCGAAGCCATCAGATGGTGCGTCGCCTGCGAGATCATGCGCGCGTCTTGCGCGATCCCATCATCCTTGTGCCGCTTCGTGCTCGCCGTCTCGATCGTGTTGGCGAAGGCGAGAATGGCGGACAGATTCTGCCCGAACTCGTCGTGCAGCTCGCGGGCGAGCGCGCGGCGCTCGTCGTCGCGGATCTCGATCAGGCGGCGCGTCAGCGCGGCGCGCTGCTCGGTCGCTTCCTCCAGCCGGCCGCCGAGCTCGCCGACGGCGCTGCCGATCATCGCCAGCTCCATCGAGCGGAAGCGCGGCAGCCTGGTGCGATACTGACCGCGCGCCATGCGCTGAAGCGCGGTGACGATCGCGCGCGCCGGCGCCAGCGCGTGCGCGATGGCGAGCGAAGCAAGCAGGGCGATCGCCGCCGCCATCAGCAGCGCGACGTCGATGACGTTGAGGACGTAGTCCCAGGCGAGCGCGATCGCGGCGGCCGCATGGGGCGTCGCAACGACGGCGCCGGCGGCTGCGGCGCGGGGACTGACGGGCCGCACCACCTCGGCGTGGCTGCCGAGGAAGCTCGGCACGATGGCGGCGAACCAGCGCGGCGGCGTCTTGCCCAGCCCCTCGCTCTGGCCGCAGAGCGGCTTCTCGAAGGCCGCCGCGGGCTGGAACTCGACGCAGACGCCGGGCGAGATCAGCTTCATCGTCTCCAGCGTGCGCCACTCCGGAACCGGCAGGAGATGCTCGCGCGCCCTGCTGCTGCGCAACAACAGCTCGCGCCAATACAGCGCCTGAAGCGCCTGCGCGACCCGCTGCGCCGACGCCGCCGTCGCCCGATCGACGCTGCGATAGGCATCGAACGTGGCCCATACGGTCGCGGCTCCCAGGCACAGCGCTACGATTAGAAGCAGGCGAGCTACAAGCTGAAGCACGAGGCGCATGCGATCACCCCCGACGTTTGCTAAGGTCAGCCTAACAACGCCGCCGTGCCTTGCCAATCGCAGAACGCTAGGGATTGCAGCTCGGGCAAATTTCCCAAGCCGGATTGGGCATGGGTCTTTGGACCTGAAGCGGCGGCTTTGATCTAATCGGTGAGGACACGTTGCAGGCCGGCGCCTGCAAGCCAGGAGCGGTGCAGCATGAGTTCGATGACGATTGGACCAATCGCAAGCCAGGCTGCCGATCCATCCGAGCGCAGCGCGCTGCTGTTCTGGATGATCTTCACCGGGCTGTCGATCTTCGCTGTCGTGCTGCTGTGGCGCTTCGGCCTGATTCACCTGATGCTGACCTCGGATCGCACCTACATTTCAGCGGTGATCGCGGCGCTCTACGTCCTCACCTGCGGCCACTGCTTCCTGCGGACCCGGGCCATCGCGCGGGAAGGGGCGGCGACGCGGCGCTGCCGCGCGGTGCTGTCGGCAGCGGGCGGCAGCAAGGCGCTCGATGCGAGCGCCGTGGCGCTGCCGCGCGGTCTGGTGCGCGACCACATCGAAAGCCTGGTGACCAAGGCCGCGGCGCAGGACTACCGGCCGGTCGACCAGACGCTGCTGCTACGTAATCTCGCCGATCGCTTGCGCGGCTCCAACGGGTTCGGCGCCTTCGTCTCCGATACGCTGATGAAGCTCGGTCTGCTCGGCACCATCATCGGCTTCATCATCATGCTGGCGCCGATCGCGGGGCTGGACGCCGCCGACAAGGTCGCGATGCGCTCCTCGATGGGCTTGATGAGCGACGGCATGGCGATCGCGATGTACACGACGCTGGCCGGCCTTGTCGGCTCGATCCTGATCCGCATCCAGTACTACATGCTCGACGCCGCGACCCAGCGGGTGTTCTCGGACGCGGTGGTGCTGACCGAGACTTATGTGACGCCGGTGCTGGAGCGCAAGGGTTCGGGAACGCCGTCATGATGGATGATTTCGGTCTCTATCCGCGCGAGGAGCCGTTCGACCCGCTGGGCGTGATGCTGTTCAAGGCGCTCCAGGTGATCGCCTTCCTGTTCTTCCTGGCGCTGCTGGCGGTCTCCCCCGACGCCAAGGACGGCAAGATCGATTCCAAGGCGGAGTTCATGATCACGCTGGACTGGCCGGACAACCACCCCGACGATCTCGACCTGTTCGTGCAGGATCCCGCCGGCAACATCGCCTGGTATCGCCACCGCGAGGCCGGCTTCCTCACGCTCGACCGCGACGACCGCGGCGGGGCCAACAATTTCATCATCGTCAACGGCAAGAAGATCGCCTCGCCGATCCGCGAGGAGATCGTCACCGTGCGTGGCATCCTCGCCGGCGAGTACGTCGTGAACGTCTCGCATTTCGTCGCCACCACGGGCGAGCCTGTGACGGCCGGTGTGAAGGTGCAGAAGCTCAATCCGACCGCGCAGGTGATCTTCGACAACAAGTTCACGCTGGACCACACCGGCGACGAGAAGACCGCGGTCCGATTCCGGATCGATGCGGAAGGCAAGGTCGTCGATGTCGATCAGCGGCCGAAATCGCTGTTGGAGACGTTCCGCAGCAGCTGGCGCAACGGCGGCGATCTCGATGCCAGGACCGGTGTGAGCAGGAACGCTACGAGGGTACGCCGTGAGTAACCTGCAAACGGTCATCCTGACGCTATCGGTCGCGTATGCCGTCATCGGCGCGCTGCTGCTGGTCGTTCTGGTCTATGCGCGGCTGCACTGGTCGCTGAAGGCGGTCGCCGTGGTCGTGACCAGCACCTTCTACATCGTCAGCTTCACCGAAATGCGCGGCCTGCTCGGTTGGGCCAGCACGGAGCGGCTGCCGACCACCTTCAAGCTGCTGAAGGCCCGCATCGTCGAGCCGCATTCGCTTGAGGGCGATCCCGGCTCGATCTATCTCTGGGTCGAGGCGCTGGACGAGGACAATCGCCCGAGCGGCATCCCGCGCGCTTTTCGTGTGCCCTACAATGACCGGCTGGCCGACAAGACCCACGCCGCCGAGAACGAGATCGCGGCCGGACATCCGCAAGGAGGGCGCGCGGCGGATTTCGGCGGCGGCGACGGCAGCCTGATCGACTTGGTTCGAGAATATGTGACGCCGAAGACCATCCTGGAGACCAGCGGCGGCGATTCCTCGACCGGCGAGTTCACTGCGCCGCCGGCCGGTGCCCAGGACGCGGTGTTCACGCCGATTCCGCCGCCCCGGATGCCGCCGAAGGACGAGCAATAGGCCCATCACCATCATCGTAGAGCAGCGCTGGCAAACGGCCCAGTGCTGGCGCATCCTGTTGACCTCCCTCAATTTGGCCTCATCGGCCCCGAATAAGAATTTGAGGGGTGGAGGGTGCGTGCTTCTCGCTGTCTTCTCGGATATCCATGGCAACAGGCAGGCGTTCGAGGCCTGCCTGAAGATCGCGCATGCGAAGGGCGCAGAGGGCTTCGTCCTGCTCGGCGACTTCGTCGGCTATGGCGCCGATCCGGAATGGGTGGTGGACACCGCGATGGAGCTGGTCGCGCAGGGTGCCGTCGCGGTGCGCGGCAATCATGACCAGGCGATCAATTCCACGGCCGAGACGATGAACGCCGAGGCGCAGATCGCGATCGAATGGACCCGCGGCCGCCTCGACACGGCGCAGCGGCGGTTTCTGGCCGAATTGCCGATGCAGGTGGAGGACGATGGCCGCCTGTTCGTGCATGCGGAAGCCTCGCATCCCCAGCGCTGGCACTATGTCCGCTCGACCGTGGACGCCGCCAAGAGCCTGATTGCGACACGGGCCCACGTCACCTTTTGCGGCCACATCCACAGGCCGGCGCTCTATTCGATGTCGGTGACGGCGAAGATGACGAGCTTCGTGCCGAAGACCGACGTCCCCGTGCAGCTCCTGCGCGGACGGCAATGGCTCGCCGTGCTCGGCTCGGTCGGCCAGCCCCGCGACGGCGATCCGTCGGCGGCCTTCGTGCTGTTCGACACCGAGTCGTGCCAGATCACCTATTGCCGCGCGCCCTATGACGTCGAGACCGCAGCGAGCAGGATCCGCGACAACGGCCTGCCGCCTTGGCTTGCCGACCGCTTGTTGCAGGGGCGCTGACGGATGCCGAAACCCCTGGTCAAGTCAGGCGCGGAGATCGACGGTTTTACGATCGGCGAATGCGTTCATGCCGGCGGCATGGCGACGCTGTGGACCGTCACCCATCCCGGCATCGACGTCCCCTTGCTGATGAAGATCCCGCGGGTGTCGGAGGGCGAGGACGCCGCCGCGATCGTTTCCTTCGAGATGGAGATGATGATCCTGCCGCGGCTGGCGGGGCCGCACGTGCCGGCCTGCTTCGGCACCGGTGATTTCGCCCGCCAAGCCTATGTCGTGATCGAGCGCATTCCAGGTGCCACGCTGTACAAGCGGCTCCCCGACCTGCCGCTGCCCTATGACGAGGCGCGGCAGCTCGTCGCCAGGATCGCCACGGCGCTTGCGGATCTGCACCGGCAGAACGTGATCCACCACGACATCAAGCCGAGCAGCATCATGTTCCGCGAGAGCGGCGAAGCGGTGCTGATCGACTACGGCCTGTCGCATCACAACCACCTGCCGGACCTGTTGCAGGAGGAATTCCGCCTGCCTTACGGCACCGCGCCCTATATGGCACCCGAGCGGCTGCTCGGGGTGCGCGACGATCCGCGCAGCGATGTGTTTTCGCTCGGCGTGCTGCTCTATTTCTTCACCACCGGCGAGCGGCCGTTCGGCGAGGGCGAGACGCTGCGGGCGATGCGGCGCCGGCTGTGGCGCGATCCGCATCCGCCGCGGAAGCTTCGTGCGGATTATCCGCCCTGGCTTCAGGAGGTGGTGTTGCGCTGTCTGGAGATCGAGCCGGTGTGGCGCTATCCGACCGCGGCCCAGCTTGCCTTCGATCTCGCTTATCCGGACCAGGTCAAGCTCACCGCGCGCTCGGAGCGGGTGAAGCGCGATTCCCTCGGCATCGCCTGGCGCCGGCGCTTCAACCAGGGTGTCATGGCGCCGCGCGCGAAATCGGATGTCGCAGCCCAGATCGCATCGAGCCCGATCCTCGCCGTTGCGCTCGACACGGCGGAGGGCGCTCCGGAGCTGAACGAGGCGCTGCGCGTGACCACCGAGCGCATCCTCGCCACCTTGCCCTCGGCGCGGCTTGCCTGCGTCAACGTGCTCAAGCTGAACCGGATTGCGATCGATCGGACGTTGGACGAGCAGGGCTCCAACAAGCATATCGATCGTCTGGTCGCGCTCAGGCATTGGGCAACGCCGCTCAAGCTGGACGAGAGCCGGCTGTCGGCTCATGTGCTGGAGGCGGTCGATCCCGCCGCCGCGATCCTGGAGTTTGCCAAGGCCAACCAGGTCGACCACGTCATCATCGGCGCGCGACAGAGCTCGTTCCGGCGCATGCTGCTCGGCAGCGTGTCGGCCAAGGTGGCCTCGGAGGCGAGCTGCACCGTCACCGTGGTGCGGCCGCCGCGATTGGCGGGGGACGGCGGCGGGCCGGAGGCCGGCGAAGGTTAGGCCGGCCGGGGCGATTTGCGGGCCGGATCAGGCCGCGTGGACGGCAAACGCGCGCTTGCGGCGGATCGGCCAGGCGAATTGCGGTCCCGGCTCGCCGTGATCGGCGCTGCCGCCGAAATACTGGATGATCTCGCGGCAGGGCTCGCAATTGAACAGGTTACGCGACGCGGACGCCTTGGTCATTTCCTTCAGGCAGTTCGGGCAATGCGGTTTCATGGGTGGTCCGGAAAGGAGTCTCAGTGTCGGCGCGGCGAGCCAAGCGAACGGTCGAGGTCCGAATTGTCGAGCCCGGCATCGTCGTCCAGCGTGCCATCGGCGCGCTCGAGGCGGCCGAAGAAATAATCGAGGCTCGGATGCGGGCGCCGTGGAATCCGGCACCGGCGCTTCGGCTGACGCCTCACGAGTGCGATCTGCATGGACGTCAGCCCCTGGTGCGGTCGCGGCGGATGTTGCGGGCCGGACGTGCCGGGGCCTCGACCGGTCCGGCCGAGGGACCGAACACCACAAACGCACTGAAACCAATCCACAACGCCACGCCAGTCCAAACCAGGGTCGTCGTCATGATGTGCTCCCGCGAAACAGGCAGGAATCACTTGCAGTGATTTGCGCGAATCAGGGAAGTCCGGATGAGTACGGACCAAGGCTACAATTTTAAGCTTTGCGCCTTGCAGAACCCGTGGAAGCCGCAGTTCTTCCCGCGTGCGACCGACGTACTTTGCCGGTGCGCGCATGATCGAGGATATCCCGGATGCGCCTTGCGTCTCGAACACAGCGAAACCCATAGCGCCCGGTGTAGTCGGTATCGGGCGAACGGGTCGAGCGCCCTGACGCAAAGTTCAGGTGGCCGACGCCGCCGCCGATGTCGAGGATTTCGAACACTTCATCCATGGCGTCGAACGAAGTAGCGGTCACGCTGCGTCTGCTCCAGGCCGTGCGCACGATCAGCGCGCGGCGGTCGGTGATCACATAAAGCGTCTGCAGGTCTTGCAGCAGCATCACGAACGGAGCTGCAATCATCCCAACTCCAATCATTGCCAGAGGTTGGGTCGCTTGGTCGATCCAATCGTTGCTGACGGCGATGACGGTCAGCAACAACCAGGGAAATCCGATCCACCAGAGAAATCGCCACATTGTCGCGTTGGCGATGGCGTCGGGCTGCCCCTGCCAGACCACTTGCTCTCCATCCTGAAGGGACTCGGCGAGAAGACGAAGCAGGCCGGCAGTAAACGGAGTGGCGCGGAGTTTATCCATTCCACTTGGTCGTAGCGGCCGCGGCTCCGGTTCGGATAGCGATGATCTCAGATCGCCTCGCCGCGTGCCCCAAGTGCCGCGTTGCGGATCGCGGCGATGTTGGTCTTGTAGGCCTCCTGCGTGCCGCCTTTGAACACCGAGGTGCCCGCGACGAAAGCGTTGGCGCCGGCCGCGGCGAGCGCACCCGCAACATCGGGGCCGACGCCGCCGTCGACCTCGATATCGATCGGGCGGCCCGCAACCATCGCGCGGATGTCCCGGATCTTGTTGATCGCGGAGGGGATGAAGGCCTGGCCGCCGAAGCCGGGATTGACCGACATCACCAGCACGAGGTCGACGAGGTCGAGGACGTATTCGAGCGCGCTGATCGGCGTCGCCGGATTGAGCGAGACGCCGGCCTTCTTGCCGAGCGCGCGGATCGCCTGGAGCGAGCGGTGCAAATGGGGACCTGCCTCCGCGTGCACGGTGACGTGGTCGCAGCCGGCCTTCGCGAAGGCCTCGAGATAGGGATCGCAGGGCGAGATCATCAGATGCGCGTCGAAGATCTTCTTGGTGTGCGGGCGCATCGCCCTGATGACGTCAGGGCCGTAGGAGATGTTCGGAACGAAGTGCCCGTCCATCACGTCGAGATGGATCCAGTCGGCGCCCGCGGCGTCGACGCTGCGCACCTCCTCGCCGAGCTTCGAGAAATCCGAGGCCAGGATCGAGGGCGCGATGGCCAGGGGGCGGGGGGCGAAAGCTTGGGTCATGGCGCGTTTTCCCGGGGGCGTACGGACGACGAATGGCCTCGCCTAACATGGGCCCTTGTGCCGGGCAATGCAGGAGGGCGGGCTTCCTGTGGGCGGAAATTTCTGCCGCCGGCGGCATGAATTGCCGATGTTCCCGCGGCCTGCACGACCCGACGGATGCGGAATTCGTTGAGATTTTCGCGATGGCACGGCGCTTGCTGACTTCAGCCGCAGAACATTGGTCGCGGCATGCCGCATCCTGTTGGAGTTGTGCAATGTTGTTCGCCCTTGGTGCGGTATCGAGCGCGCTCGACGCGATCCAGTCGCTGACGAACGCGAAATCGTCGTCGGCGGCGCACAAGTCGGGCTCCTCGCAGAGCGCGCCGACCAATCCGTTCGCAACCGACAGCGGCAGCAGCACGACCGGCGCGACCTCATCGGTCAATGCAGGTAAATATCCGCAGATCTCGGCGGAGACGATGAATGCGCTGTTCGCGGCGCAGGGCCAGTCGGCCAACGGCACATCCTCGTCGTCGAAGAGCCGGGAGGCTGCGCTGAAGGATCTGTTCTCGCAGATCGACGCTGACGCCGACGGCAAGATCACCAAGTCCGAGTTCGAGGACGCGCTCGGCGCGGGCGGCACCAACCTGGCCCAGGCCGACGACGTGTTCTCGAAGATGGACGCGAATGCGGATGGCAGCGTCAATCTCGGCGACATGACGAAGGCGCTGAGGGGCGGTCACGGCCGTGATCACGCGGAAGGCGCGGGCGATGGCTCGGATTCCTCGTCGCAATCCAGCCGCGGCTCGACGTCGACCACGACGACCAATGCCGACGGCTCGACCACCACCACCGTCACCTATGCCGACGGCTTCAAGATGTCGACCACGGTGCCGGGCGCCGCCAGCTCGTCGAATGCGAAAAGTGGCGGCAATTCGCCTTATGATTGGTTCGGGCAGATGATGCAGCGCCAGGCGCAGGCCACTGCGGGATCAGCAGCTTCATCGATGTCGATCAGCGTGTGAGCGCGTCCCGAAGTTACCCGGCAAGTTCGTGCGTGATGTCACGACAGGCATAGCGGTCGCGGATCTCGCGATTGAAGAACGTTCCTTTTGCGCGCGCATCCCTGAACGCAGCAGCGATCTCGGGCGGAACATCCTCATAGACATAGAGGCGCCCGCTGACGAACGTCACCTTCAGTTCGCGTCTCTCTGGCGCATAGCGAAAAAAGCGGATCACGGAAGAGGGCATGGCCGCGCACCTTGTCCGCCGGGTAACGCTTGGGTGACGGTTTCGTTTCTAGCCGAACCGGTCCTTCCAAGCCGCCTGCGCGCCCGGAAACGGTAGGGCCGTCGCGCTGTAGACGCCGCGGGCGATCGCGCGGGCGACCACGTTGGCGGCGATCGTGCCGAGCTCGGTGAGGCCAACCAGCGGCTCGATCGGCTTTTCGCACGTGGCGGCGGCGAACAGCACGTCGCCGTCGGTCGGCGCATGCACCGGATAGATCGCGCGGGCGAAGCCGGTATGCGCGATCATCGCCAGCCGCTTGGCCTGGGGCTTGGTCAGCACCGCGTTGGTCACGACGGCGCCGATGGTGGTGTTCTCGCGCGCGCTCGCGGCAGGACCGCCCTTGATGCGCATGCGGAGCATGTCCTCGGTGAACTTGTCCGGCAGGCCGCGTCCACCGAATTCGCTGTCCACCTCGAACGGCGCCGCCCAGAACCACGGGCCATTGCCGACGGTGACGCTGCCCACGGCGTTGACGGCGACGATCGCCGCGACCTTGATTCCGCTCGGCGTCACGGCCGATGCCGAGCCAAGCCCGCCCTTGAACGTCGCGGTGGTGGCGCCGAAACCGGCGCCGGCGCTGCCAAGCGCGAAATCCGCGCTGGTGGCGGCAGTCGCCGCGGCATAGCCGAGGTCGCGATACGGCGAGAAGCGTCCCCAGGCCTTGTCGCCGCCATTGAGCAGGTCGAACAGGATCGCCCCCGGCACGATCGGGATCAGCGCTTCGCGAACCCGGTGGCCGCGGCCCTGCTCGGCGAGCCAGGCCTGCACGCCGCCGCCGGTGTCGAGGCCGAAGGCCGAGCCGCCCGACAGCGCGATAGCGTCGACGCGCTCGACCGTGTTGGCGAGATCGAGCAGTGCATCCTCGCGCGTGCCGGGGCCGCCGCCGCGCACGTCGATCGCGGCGATCGCAGGAGAATCGAAGATGATCGCGGTCGCACCGGAACCGACTTTCGGATCTTCGGCGTGGCCGACCCGGACGCCGGCGATATCGGTGAGAAGGTTCTTCAAGGCGGCCTCGTGTTTGAGAATTCACGATCTGCGATAGCGCAGCAATGCCGCAGGCTCAACCGGCGAGCGCGGTCCTCAGCATCTTGGCGAGCTCGGACTTGCGGTAGGGCTTGGCCAGCAGCAGCACGCCGGAATCGAGCCGGCCGTGATGGACGATGGCGTTCTCGGTGTAGCCCGAGGTGAACAGCGTCTTCAGGTCGGGGCGGCGCTTGTGGGCTTCGTCGGCCAGCTGGCGGCCATTCATGTTGCCGGGCATGATGATGTCGGTGAACAGCAGGTCGATGGTCTCGTCGCTGTCGATGATATTGAGCGCCTCGGCGCCGTTGGCGGCCTCGAGCGCGGTATAGCCGAGGCTCTTGACCTGCGTCACGACATACTGCCGCACCAAGGCATCGTCCTCGACGATCAAGATCTTCTCGTTACCGCCGGTGATTGGCGCATTCTGGAGCGATTCGAACTCGGTCTCCTGCACACCGGTCGAGCGCGGCAGGTAGATCTTCACGCTCGTGCCGTGGCCTTCCTCACTGTAGATCTTGATGTGCCCGCCCGATTGCTTGACGAAGCCAAACACCATGCTGAGGCCGAGGCCAGTGCCCTTGCCAACCTCCTTGGTCGTGAAGAAGGGATCGAATACCCGGTCGATCAGCTCGGCAGGAATTCCGGTGCCGGTGTCGCTGACCGCGATCATCACGTAATTGCCGGCAACGACGTCGGGGTTCATGCTGGCATAGCCGTCGTCGAGGAAGATGTTGCGGGTCTCCAGCACCAGGGTGCCGCCCTCGGGCATGGCGTCGCGCGCGTTCAGCGCGAGATTGAGGATCGCGGTGGAGAGCTGGCCCGGGTCGACCAGTGTCGGCCAGGCATCCTCGGTGAGCTGCGGCATGATGGTGATCTGCTCGCCGAGCGTCGGATGCAAGAGCTTGGCGGCTTCGAGCGCCAGTGCGTTGACGTCGATCTCGCGCGGCTGCAGCGGCTGCTTGCGGGCGAAGGCGAGCAGGTGCTTGGTCAGCTGCGCGCCGCGCTCGGCGGCGTCGTCGATCAGCTTGGTGATCGCGGCAAGATCGGGCCGGTCGGCGACCGCGTCGCTGAGAATGCCGATCGTGCCCGTGATCACGGTCAGCACGTTGTTGAAGTCGTGGGCGACGCCGCCGGTCAATTGGCCGATCGAGTCCATTTTCTGGACCTGCCGGAGCTGGGCTTCGGCGGCCTGCTTGTCGGTGAGGTCGCGGCCAATGAAGAAGTGGCGTTTCACCGGCTCGGACCAGGTGCCCATCCAGTTCAGCGTGACCTCGTGACCGTCGTAATGGTAGTAGCGCGCCTCGAAGCTGCGCTTGACCGCGCCGCGACGGGCCGCCCGCATCTCGCTCCGCGTCTTCTCGAGGTCGTCGGGATGGATGAACTCGATCGCGCTGTGCCCGACCATGTCCTCGGGGCTGTAGCCGAGAATGTTCTGCACGCTCGGGCTGACCTGGACGAAATTGCCGTAGCCGTCGGTGACCAGGATCAGGTCCTGCGATGTCTCGAAAATCCGCTGGCGTTCCTCGGTCTCGCGGCGCAGCTTCTCTCTAGCCTGCTTTTCTTCCGTGATGTCGTGGGCGATCTTGGAAGCGCCGATGATCTCTCCATCGTCGGTCCGCAGCGGCGAGACGTTCAGGACGACGTCGAGCGGGCGGCCGTCTTTGCGGATTCGGACCGTCTCGTGCTGGGCGATCGATTCATTGCTGGCGATCTGGTTGAGGGTGCTTCTGATCTCGCCCTTGCGATCCGGCGGCACGATGATGTCGATCGGCTTGCCGACGGCCTCGGCGGCGGAGTAGCCGAATAGGTTTTCGGCGGCCTTGTTCCAGCTGGTGATGATGCCGTCGAGCGACTTGGTGATGATCGCGTCATTGGAGGATTCGACCACGGCGCCGTACAGCGCGAGGCGCTTGCCGAAATAGTCGCGTTGCGAGGCCGATTGCTGGCGCAGCTTTCCGACGAGGCCCACTGTATGCGCCTGGAGGCGGACATTCTCGATCAGAAGCACCGCGAGCACGAAGGTCGCCGCGGCGAGGCCGTAGAGCCGGCCGGCATAGAATCCGAGATCGAAGCGCGCGACGTTGACGATCGCCGACAGGGCGATGTCGAACAGCCAGGCGCACATGACCACCATGAGCCAGATGTCGATTACCGTATGTGGCCTGCGGAACCAGAGCGAGACCAGCGCGGCAAAGCTCAGCGACCACACGAAGGACACGACGCCGATCATGGTCGCCGTGTAGCGGCCCTCGCTCAACAGGACCGGCAACAGATCGTGCTGCGCGGTGACGATCCAGGCGAAGACCGCCATCGCGGCGACGACGCCGAGCCCGCAGGCATAAATCGCGGTGCTTACCGCGCCGCGGATCCGGGGCCCACCGTCTTTCTCCTTCAGCCAGGCATATGCCATCACGCAGAGCGGAAAGCCGGCGTGCCAGATCATGTAGAGCCACACCGTGGTCTGTCGGCCCGCGCCCAGGAGTCCGGTCGGGGTGAACAGCCCTGGGAAGGTGAGGGCATGAACCAGCGCCGCCGCGGCGGTGAAGAGATAGCCGCTGGCGAGCCACAGCAGCGCGCGGGTGCGCAGGATCGCAAATTGCGACAGCAGCAGCACTGCCGTGACGATGTCGCTCACGGCCAGCGCGGATTGATAGCTGGCGACGAAGGCTGGCACCGGCAGGAGCGGGGTACCGGCGAAGGGCACGGCTGCGGCGAACAGGAGCGAGGACACACCGACAATCGTCAATGCTGCAGTGCGGTCGGCCGACGTGGCCGGCAGGGTCGACAGAAATGTGCTTCGGTCGATCGGCGCAGGCACGTCCATTTCGCGCGAGTAGATGGGCTTGAGCATCTCCGCTAGTCTCATTCGCCGGCAGTCCGTTTATCGTAGCGGGTTCTGGGCGCAGGTGGTCACGGAACCGGTTTACGACTCAACCGAGGGTTACAGCTTACCTAATTTCGGTGAGAGCACGGAACAGGGATTGGTAAGGGGCACTTTACTGGGCGGTGTCATAATGCCCTGCCGCTGCGGCCGGTTCCAGGCTTGAAACAGGCGATTTTGATTTCGAGATCGGGAGTTTGCCCATGCCCCGCGTTCTCATCATCGACGACCAGAAGGACGTCCGCGCGATGGTGGCGATCGTGCTTCGGGTACCATTTCGAGGTCGTGGAGGCCGAAACCGGCGCGGCGGGGCTGAAGGCCTTTGCGGAAAGCCGCTTTGACGCGGCGATTGTGGACATCTTCCTCGGTGATACCAGCGGCGTCGACGTCATCACCGCCTTGCGCGAACGCGCGCCGGCGCTGCCGGTGATTGCGGTATCCGGGATGACGGCACTCGATTTCATGGACCAATCGCCCCACCTCGCCAACGTGGTCGGCCTGCAAAAGCCGTTTCGGCCGAACGATCTGCTGCAGGCCCTGCGGAAGGCCCAGGCCGCGGCCGGCGACGAGATTTCGGCCGCGGTCTGACCGGCAAAAGAACGCCCCGGCAAGCCGGGGCGTGGTCGCGATGGCGGGAGCCTTCGGGCGATCGCTGATCGGGATCCCCGAAGAGCATTCTCGATCAAGAGCCCTTGGCGCCGAGCTCGGCGTAATTGCCCTTGGCGTCCCACTTGTAGACGACATAGTCGATCTGCTTGAGGTCGCCCTTGGCGTCAATTTCGATCGGGCCGAGCACCGTGTCCCACTTGCCGGCCTTGATGGTCTCCATGACCTTCTTGGCGTCGGTGGTGCCGGCCTTCTTGACCGCCTGCGTCCAGACCTGCAGCGCAGCGTAGGTATAGAGCGTATAGCCTTCCGGATCGATGCCCTTGGCCTTGAACGCCTCGACGATCTTCTTCGCGGTCGGCTTGTTGCGCGGGTCGGGACCGAAGGTGAACAGCGTGCCTTCGCCGGCGGGACCGGTGATGGAGGCGTACTCCTTGTCCGCGAGCGCGTCGCCCGACATCAGCACCGTCTTCATGCCCTGATCGCGCATCTGGCGGAGGATGAGGCCGGCTTCCTGATGGTAACCGCCGACATAGACGAGCTCGACATTGTCCTTCTTCAGGCGCGAGACGATCGCGTTGAAGTCCTTGTCGCCCTTGTTGTAGGATTCGTACATCTTCTCGGTGATGCCGGCCTTGTTGAGCGCCTTCTTGGTCTCGTCGGCAAGACCCTTGCCGTAAGTGGTCTTGTCGTTGAGGATCGCGATGTTCTTGCCCTTGTAGTTCTTGGCGATGTACTGCGCGGCGATCAGGCCCTGCTGGTCGTCGCGGCCGCAGACTCGCGCCACGTTCCACAGCTTGCGCTCGGTGAAGAGCGGGTTGGTCGAAGCCGGGGTGATTTGCAGGACGTTGCCGTCCGCATAGGCTTCAGAGGCCGGGATCGAAGACGACGAGCAGAAATGGCCGGCGACGAACGGGATCTTGGCGCCGGCGATCTTTTCCGCGATCGAGCGGGCCTGTTTCGGATCGCAGGCGTCGTCCTCGGCGTTGAGCGCGAGCTTCTTGCCGTTGACGCCACCGGCGGCGTTGATGTCGGCGACGGCCATCTCGGCGCCGTTCTTCATCTGGCGGCCGAAGGCGGACTCGCCGCCGGTCATCGGGCCTGCGACTGCGACGGTGACATCCTGCGCGAATGCCGCGCTCGATAGCGCGAGCGATGCGCCGAATGCCAGACCGATGAGCTTCAGTGATTTCATGAGATACCTCGCGGGTGGTCGCCTGTGGAAGTTGCCGGGCATGCCCGGTTCAAACCGGCGCCATTCTTGAATGAATTCGAGGAGAAGTCACCGGCAAAATACGGGCATACGCCAAGATATCTAGCCGCATTCTCGCGCAGGGCGGGGCCGGTCAGTGCCGGCCGCCTTCCAGATAAGCGGCGCGGATTTCGGGGCGCTGCAGCAATTCGGCGCCGCTGCCGGCCAGCGTGATCAGGCCGTTGACCATGACATAGCCGCGATGGGCCAGCTTGAGGGCGTGGTTGGCGTTCTGCTCGACGATCAGCACGGTCAGGCCGTCCTGCCGGTTCAGTGTGCGGATGGCGTCGAAAATCTGCCGCGCGATGAGCGGGGCGAGCCCCAGCGAGGGTTCATCGAGCAGGAGCAGGCGAGGGCGGCTCATCAAGGCGCGGCCGATGGCCAGCATCTGCTGCTCGCCGCCGGACAGGGTTCCGCCGCGCTGGGCGAAACGTTCCTTCAGGCGGGGAAACAGGGCGAACACGCGCTCGAGTGTGCTCTCCCGTTCCGCCGGCGTGCTCTCGGTGACGTCGGCCCCCATCTGGAGGTTCTCGGCGACGCTCATGCGCGGGAAGATGCGGCGGCCTTCGGGCGACTGCGCGATGCGCAAATGGGCGATCTCGTGGGTCGGGACGGCCGTGATGTCCTTGCCCTCGTACAGGATCTGCCCGGCGCGGGCGCGCGGCTTGCCGAAGATCGTCATCATCAGCGTCGACTTGCCGGCGCCGTTGGCGCCGATCAGCGCCACGATCTCGCCGGAATTGATGTCGACGTCGACGCCCTTCAAGGCCTCGATCTTGCCGTAGGCCGCGCGCAGGCCCCGGATCGCGAGCAGGGGGGATGCCGCCGTCACGATCCGCTCTCCATGACGGCCACGGCCTCTTCCTCGTCGGCGCCGAGATAGGCGGCGATCACCTTGGGATCGTCGCGCACCTCGCGCGGCGTGCCTTGTGCGATCTTCACCCCGTGATCCATCACCACGATGTGGTCGGAGATCTCCATCACCACCGACATGTCATGCTCGATCAGGAGGATCGACGTTCCCAGGTCGTTGCGGATCGAAAGCAGGAGCTCGTTCAACGCGGCGCTCTCTCGCGCGTTGAGGCCGGCAGCCGGTTCGTCGAGGCACAGAAGTGCGGGCTCGGTGCACATCGCGCGCGCGATCTCGAGGCGGCGCTGATCGCCATAGGCGAGATTGCCGGCGGCGTCGTCGGCGCGGTCCAGCAGGTTGACCCGCTTCAGCCAGTCGGAGGCGAGATCAATCGCGCGCTTTTCTGCGTCGCGATAGGCGGGCGCGCCGACAAGGCCGAGCAAGGTGAAGCCCGAGGCGCGCATCAGCATATTGTGCTGCGCCACCATCAGGTTTTCGAGCACGGTCATCCCGGGAAACAGGCGGATGTTCTGGAACGTGCGCGCGACCTTGGCCTGTTTGGCGATACGGAAGTCGTTGAGCCGCTGGAGCGCGATTTCCTTGCCGTCATCGTGGGTGAGGCGGATGGCGCCGCCGGTCGGCTTGTAGAAGCCGGTGATGCAGTTGAACACCGTGGTCTTGCCGGCGCCGTTCGGCCCGATCAGCGCGGTGATCTTCTTCCGCTCGGCGGCGAACGAGAGATCCTGCACGGCGACGATGCCGCCGAAGCGCATCGTCAGCCGGTCGACGCTGAGGATCTTGTCGCCGCTCATCCGTGTCCTTCCTTGACGAGGTCGGAGGAGATGGCCTGCGCCTTCTTCAGATAAACGGTCGGCGCGCGATGGCCGACCAGGCCGCGTGGCCGCCAGATCATGATCAGCACCATGGTCCAGCCGAACACCAGCATACGATAGGTCTCGAGGCCGCGGAACAGCTCGAAGCCGCCGATCATCGCCAGCGCGGCGAGCGCGACGCCCAGCTGCGAGCCCATGCCGCCGAGCACGACGATGGCGAGCACCAGCGCCGATTCCTGGAAGGTAAAGGATTCCGGGCTGATGAAGCCCTGGCGGGTGGCGAAGAACGCACCGGCGAAGCCGCCGAACATGGCGCCGGTCGCAAATGCCGTGAGCTTGGTCGTCGTGGTGTTGATGCCGAGCGCGCGGCAGGCGACCTCGTCCTCGCGCAAGGCTTCCCAGGCACGCCCGATCGGCAGCCGGCGCAGGCGGATCGTCGCCCAATTGGTGAGCAGCGCCAGCGCCAGGATCAGATAGAACAGGAAGACGATACGGTGGGTCGGCGAAAACTCGATGCCGAGCTTGGCGGCCAGCCCATCGTCGCTCCTGTCGAGCGGAATGCCGAACAGGGTCGGACGCGGAATACCGGACACGCCGTTCGGTCCGCCGGTCAGATCCTGCCAGTTGATCAGGACGAGGCGGATGATCTCGCCGAAGGCGAGCGTCACGATGGCGAGATAGTCGCCGCGCAGGCGCAGCACGGGAAAGCCGAGCAACACGCCCCAGAATGCGGCGAGGATGCCGGCGAGCGGCAGGCAGATCCAGAACGACCAGCCGAAATTGGTGGCGAGCAGCGCGTAGGAATAGGCGCCGACGGCATAGAATGCGACGTAGCCGAGATCGAGCAGGCCGGCGAGCCCGACCACGACGTTGAGGCCCCAGCCCAGCATCACATAGGTCAGCACGAGAATGGCGAGATCGAGGATATAGCGCTGGTCATAGAAGATCACGGGCACCAGCAGCGTGAAGATCAGCAGCGCGGGCGCAAGGTAGCGGCCGACCAGCGACACGCCCTTCTGCACCACTGGCGGCACCAGCTGCTCGGTGCCGGCCGGGCCGATCCATTGCCTGAGCAGCTCGATCACGATCGAGCCGCCGAACACCGCGGCGACGAGGGAGGCGAGCTCGCCGAATCGCGTCCAATAGGTGAGCTGGCCGTCGGAGCCCGCCTCGGTGCGGACGCCGACCATCAGCGAGAACAGCACCAGCGCGATCACTGCGTTGATGAAGGCGGTCTTGAGGAGAGCGGGGATGCCCGTTGCAGGTTTGGTCGTGTGGGTGGAGGGAGCTGTCACGCGCGTCAGACTTTTTCGACTTCGGGACGGCCGAGCAGGCCGGTCGGCATGAAGATCAGCACGACGATCAGGATCGAGAACGCCGCAACGTCCTTGTACTCGACCGAGAAATAGGCCGACCAGAACGTCTCGATCAGGCCGATCGCAAGGCCGCCGAGCATGGCGCCGGGCAGCGAGCCGATGCCGCCGAGCACCGCGGCGGTGAAGGCCTTGATCCCGGCGACGAAGCCCATGAAGAAGTCGACCAGGCCGTAATAGAGCAGGTACATCAGACCCGCAACGGCGGCGAGCGCCGCGCCGATCACGAAGGTCATGGAGATGGTGCGGTCGACGTTGACGCCGAGCAGCGCTGCCATGGTCTGATCCTGCTCGCAGGCGCGCATGTCGCGCCCGAGCCGGGTGTTCGACACCAGCCAGGTGAAGATCGCCAGCAGCACGATGGTGGTGATGACGACGATGATCTGGATGTTGGAAAGCTGGATGACGAAGCCGTCCGCGCTTTCATGCAGCGTATAGCCGCCGGTGATGACCGGCGGGATCGGCTTGACCCGGGCGCCTTGCGCCACTTGCGAATAATTCGTCAGCACGAAAGACATGCCGATGGCCGACAGCATCGGGGCGAGGCGGAAGGAATGGCGCAGCGGCCGGTAGGCGATGCGCTCGATGGTCCAGCCATAGAGCGCGGTGATCGCCATTGAGACCAGCAGCACCACGAGCAGGATCAGGGGAATGGCCGTGAGGCCGAGCGAGATCAGGATCAGGAAGGTGATGAGGGCGATGAAGCCGCCGATCATGAAGACGTCGCCATGGGCGAAGTTGATCATGCCGACGATGCCGTAGACCATCGTGTAGCCGATCGCGATCAGGCCGTAGATCGAGCCGAGCACGAGGCCGTTGATGAGCTGCTGGGCGAAATAATCCATAAGCTGCCGTACCCAAACTTGACGCGGCTCAAAGGGAGCTCTTGCAGAGAGTTCTTGGGCCCCGGCAGCCCTTGAGCATTTGGGTTTTGTAACAGGAGGGAACTGGCGGCTGCAACTGGCCCGGGCTCCACCTTAAGGCTTGTACAGAGATCATTTCGGCGCCGGGTTCCCTGGGTCCTGCGAGGAACCCGGTTCCCGAGGCAACCAAAGTGGATGCCGGCCGTTGTCTCCCCTCTGACGTCCAATAAGGGAGTTTCCCCGAATGACGAAGCAGCAGAACCAGAATCCGGGTCAGCAGAATCAGAATCCCGGCCAGCGCAATCCGCAGCAGGGTGGTGGCCAGAAACCCGGACAGCAGCAGCAGGACCCGCGCCAGGGCGATCGCCCGGGCCAGCAGCAGGGCGGCCAGCGCGATCAGGAATAGCGAGTTTGGGAGCCCGGTAGTGAGGAGAGGTCCCGCCGCGAGGCGGGGCCTTTTTCTTTGCGGAAGAGTCATTCCGCGTCTGGTGCTGCGCACCACCCCGGAATGACGCCGCGCGAGAGGGCAGTTAAGGTAAACAAAGGGTTTAAATTGCCGCCACAGTCTGATGCGAGTTAGCTCCGGCATGGCCGCCGCCTTCCATCGAAGGCTCGGCAAATCAGGCGGGAAGCGGCATGTTCAGGAATTGGCGGATCGGCTCGGTCAACGGCGCGCTGCTGGCGGCCTATTTCATTCCCGTCTGGAGCCTCATAGCCTTCAGCATCATCGTCGCGCCCGTGCGCGGCCTCTACGAGCGGCCGAGCGTCGCGGTGGCGCTGTACCTGAGCGACCATCTGCAGATGGCGGGCATGGACACGGTGCGTGCCGCCTGGCTGCTGGCGCTCGGAAGGCTGACCGTGGTGGCGTTCTTTGCGATCTACCTCGTGCTGCTCTGTATTCCCCGCACCCGTAAGGGCGGCGGCAGTGACGAGGCGCTCGGGATTGCGCTGGCGATCGGCAGCCTGATCTCCTTTGCCAGCATGGTGATGGCCTCGAAGGTCGGCGAGCTGGCTGCGCTTCGGCTGCACGCCACCGAGCTCCTGATGCTGCTCGGTGCCGCCGTCGTGCTCGTGATCGAAAAGCCGGCGGCTGCGTCGAAGGCGGCCGAGGTCGCCGCGCCGCCGAATCTTCAGCCTCTAGGTCTCGAGCAGGCCGAGCTCCTGCACAATCGCTGAGACTTCCTTGACGGCGTGGTTCGCCGCCGGCACGCCGCAATAGATCGCCTGCTGCAGCAGGATCTCCTTGATGTCGTCGGGCGTGAAGCCGCCCTCGGCCAGCGCCGCACGCACGTGCAGGCGGAATTCGTCCCATTGCCCGAGCGCGACCATGGTGCCGATCACCAGCACGCGCCGCGTGCGCTCGTCGAAATGCGGCCGCGTCCAGATCTCGCCCCAGGCGTAGCGGGTGATCAGGTCCTGGAAGTCGGTGTTGAAGGCATTGCGGTTCGCGATCGACTTGTCGACCCAGGCATTGCCCAGCACCTTGCGGCGCACATTCATGCCGGCATCGCGGCGCTTCTGGTCGTCCATTCTGTTCCTCCTCTTTCGTCATTGCGAGCGCAGCGAAGCAATCCAGAAATGTGTCCGCGGAGACGGACTGGATTGCTTCGTCGCTACGCTCCTCGCAATGACGGTTGTTGCTAGCGCTGCGTCAGGAACCCCACCACCGCATCCGTGAACGCATGCGGCTGCTCGACGTTCGAAATGTGCGCGGCGTCGATGATGGTCATGCTGGCGCCGGGAATGCTGGAGCGGATCAATTCGGCCGCCGAGATCGGCGTCGCCGCGTCGTGGCGGCCGGCGATCACCAGCGTCGGACTCTTGATTTTCGGCAGCAGCGCGCGCTGGTCCAGCGTCGACAGCGCCTCGCAGCAGGCGAGATAGCCCTCGACGGGCGAGGCGAGCAGCATCGACTTCATCTTCGCGGTGATCGCAGGCTCGCGCTCGCGGAAATCTTGGGTGAGCCAGCCCGCGATCACAGCGTCCGCGACCGCCGCGATGCCGCCCTCCTTTACCGCCTTGATGCGGTTGTGCCAGTTTGTTGGATCGGGATAGTAGCAGGACGTGTTGGCGAGGATCAGCTTGCCGAACCGTTCGGGCGCATTGGCGCCGAGCCATTGCCCGACCATGCCGCCCATCGACAGGCCGCACCAATGCACCTTCTCGATGTTGAGGTCGTCGAGGATCGCGAGCACGTCGCGGCCGAACCGCTCCATCGTGTAGGGGCCAGGCGGGACGTTCGACTTGCCGTGGCCGCGGCGATCGTAGCGGATGACACGGAACACCTGCGTCAGCGCCTTCATCTGCGGCTCCCACATCTGCAGCGTGCAGCCGAGCGAGTTCGACAGCATCAAGGTCGGCCCGCCGTCGCGGCCCTCGACGGAGACGTTGAGCAGGCATCCGTCGGCATCGATCATGGGCATGCGGCGTCTCCGTTCTTAATCTTGATCGAGGTTGTCGAGCAGCCGGTCGATCAGCGCCTGTGACGCCCCTTGATAGGCCATCGGCTCGAACAATGCCGCAATTTTTTCCGGCGAAAGGTGCGCGATGACTTGCGAATCGGCCGACAGCACCTCGCGCAGATGCTTCTTCTCGGCGACGGCACGCTTGCTCGCGGCCTCGACGAGATGATGCGCGTTGCTCTTGCCGATGGCTTCGGCGAGCGCGAAGGTGACGGCCTCGGCCATGATCAAGCCATGCGTCGCATCGAGATTGCGGAGCATGCGCGCTGCATCGACCTCGAGACCCTCGGCGATGTCGACGACGGCAGCCAGCGCGCCTGATGTGACCAGCATCAATTGCGGCAGCGTCGGCCATTCCGCGTGCCAGGGACCGGCACTGCGTTCGTGGTCCTGCACCTGGGCGGCGAAGATCGTCGCGGCGAGCTGCGGGGCCATGGTGGCAGAGCCCAGCGCGCTTGCGGCGGCGACCGGGTTGCGCTTGTGCGGCATGGTCGAGGAGCCGCCGCGGCCTTCGCCGGCGGGCTCGAACGCTTCGGCGACGTCGGTCTGCATCAGCAGCGAGACGTCGCGCGCGATCTTGCCGCAGCTGCCGGCGAGAATGGCGAAGCAGGATGCGGCCTCGGCGATGCGGTCGCGATGGGTATGCCAGGGCGCCTCGGGCAGCGGCAGGTCGAGCTCCTGCGCCAGCCGTTCGGCCACCGCGAGCCCCTTGTCGCCGAGCGCAGCGAGCGTGCCGGCAGCGCCACCGAATTGCAGCGCGAGGCCCTCGCGGGAGAGCCGCCGCAGGCGGCAGCGGGCGCGCGCAAGGCTCGAGGCGTATTCGGCGGCCTTCAGCCCGAACGGCATCGGCAGCGCATGCTGGAGCCAGGTCCGCGCCACCATCGCGGTGTTGCGATGGCTGCGCGCCATCGCGGCAAAGCCCTTGATGGCACGGCTGAGGTCGGCATCCAGCGCCGCGATGCCGGCGCGCAGCATCAGCATGGTCGCGGTGTCGATGACGTCCTGGCTGGTCGCGCCCCAATGCACGTAGCGCGCGGCCTCCGCGTCATTCTTGCCGACATTGGCGGTTAGCATCTTGACCAGGGGAATCGCGAGATTGCCCGACCGCGTCGCGGCCTCGGCCAGTGCGGCCATGTCGAAGCCATCGGCCTTGCACGCCGCCTCGATCGGTCCGACGGCGGATGTGGGAATCACGGCGGTGGCCGCCTCGGCGCGTGCCAAGGCTGCCTCGAAATCGAGCATGTTCTGCAAGGTCGACCGATCGTCGCAGACCACGCGCATGGCGGCGCTCGACAGCATCGGTGCGAGCAGGGGGGAGAGGGATGTGCTCATGTTGCGCGCGACCTAATCATCATGGCCCGGCCGTGCCAATCCCCCACCGCCCGCACACGTCATTTTGCAGTTGCGAATATGCATTGCACGTGACCGGGCGCCGGCCTTTTCTTTGCCGCGCCGCTGCGTTACTTGATCAGCACTATAGTTACGCGATCCGGGAGGCACCCTCATGGCCATGACGATGAACGGCGAAGTCCAGCTTGCAGCGCCGCGCGAGGCCGTGTGGGCCAAGCTCAACGATCCCGAGGTGCTGAAGGCCTGCATCCCCGGCTGCGAGGAGCTGGAGAAGACCGACGACGGCGGCTTCCGCGCGACGGCGAAGATGAAGGTCGGCCCGGTGTCGGCGCGCTTCAAGGGCAAGGTCACGCTGTCCGATCTCGACCCGCCGAACGGCTACAAGATCTCCGGTGAGGGCGAAGGCGGGGTGGCCGGATTCGCCAAGGGCGGCGCGACCGTCAAGCTCGCCGAGAAGGACGGCGGCACGCTGCTCTCCTACGACGTCGAGGCGCAGATCGGCGGCAAGTTGGCGCAGCTCGGCCAGCGCCTCATCAACGGCGCCGCCAAGAAGCTTGCCGATGAGTTTTTCGCGAACTTCGCCAAGGCCGTACAGGGCTGAAGGTCCAATACCTTTAGGGTAGCGCCTTCGGCATGGCGCCTTGCGCCCGGGGCGATGTTGCCCCGGGGCATAATGGCCCATATGATGGGTTGGAATAATTATAAGAACCGCTTCGACGGGACCCGTCGGGGTGCTGACAGAGAGTGCTTATGGCAAAAATCTCCCTCATCGTGAACGGCAATCCAGTCACCGCTAATGTCGATCCCCGCACGCTCCTGGTGCAATTCCTGCGCGAGAATCTGCGGCTGACCGGCACCCATGTCGGCTGCGACACCTCGCAGTGCGGCGCCTGCGTCGTGCATCTCGACGGCAAGGCCGTGAAGTCCTGCACCACGCTTGCGGTGATGGCCGATGGCCACGAGGTCAAGACGATCGAGGGGCTGGCTGCGGACGGCGCGCCGCTGCATCCGATGCAGGAGGCCTTCCGCGAGCACCATGGCCTGCAGTGCGGCTTCTGCACGCCCGGCATGATCATGACTGCGATCGACATCGTGCACCGCAAGGGCCACGAGCTCGACGACCACACCATTCGCGAGGAGCTCGAAGGCAATCTCTGCCGCTGCACGGGCTACCAGAACATCGTCGCCTCGATCTCTGCCGGCGCGAAGGCGATGGCCAAATCCGACCTCGCGTAACGCGCCTCCCGCGATCAGGACATACAGATGTACGAATTCAAATATCATCGCCCTGGGACCGTTCGCCAGGCGGCCAACCTCCTGGTGAAGAACGAGGACGCCAAGGTGATCGCCGGCGGCCACACGCTGATTCCCGTCATGAAGCAGCGCCTCGCCAGTCCCCCGCATCTGGTCGACCTCTCCCACATCGAGGGGCTCAATGCGATCGAGATGAAGGGCCGCTCGCTCGTGATCGGCGCCACCGCCAAGCATGCCGAGGTCGCGACCTCCGCCATCGTCGGTGAAGCCATTCCTGCGCTGGCGAACCTTGCCGGCGGCATTGGCGATCCGGCCGTGCGTCACAAGGGCACGATCGGCGGCTCGCTCGCCAACAACGATCCGACTGCCGATTATCCGGCCGCGGTGCTCGCGCTCGGGGCCACCATCGTCACCAACAAGCGCCGCCTCAAGGCGGAAGAGTTCTTCCAGGGCCTGTTCACGACCGCGCTCGAAGCGGATGAGATCATCACCAAGGTGATGTTCCCGCTGCCGAAGAAGGCCGCTTACGTCAAGTTCCGCAACCAGGCCTCGCGCTATGCGCTTGTCGGGGTGTTCGTGGCGCGGCGTCCTTCGGACGTGCGCGTTGCGGTCACCGGTGCGGGCTCCGAAGGCGTGTTCCGCGTCACCGCATTCGAGGAAGCCTTGAAGAAGCGCTTCGCCTCGAAGGCGCTGGAGGGCATCGCGGTACCGGCAGAAGGCCTCAACAGCGACATCCACGGCAGCGCCGAATACCGCGCGCATCTCATCGGCGTGCTGACGCGGCGCGCCGTCGATGCCGCCAATGCCAAGGAATGAGCTGACCTCATTCCTCGGTCCAGACCTGTCCCCGGTGAGGGCGTAGTAAGACTGGCTTTTCCATGACTTCAGCGGCCACTTCTTCCGGTGCTTTGCCGGCATCGGTCGATGCGATGCTCGAACTCCTGACGTCGCGCGGCTATCTCGCTGAGCGCTCGCTGGCGACGGTGACGTATCTGTCGCTGCGTATGGGCCGACCGCTGTTCCTGGAAGGTGAGGCCGGCGTCGGCAAGACCGAGATCGCTAAGGTGCTCTCGGCGGCGCTGGGGCGGAAGCTGATCCGCCTGCAGTGCTATGAAGGCCTCGACGTCTCCTCCGCGGTGTATGAGTGGAACAGCGCGTCGCAGATGATCGCGATCCGGATGGCGGAAGCCGCGGGCGACACTGATCGCGATCAGCTTTCGAGCGATATCTTCGCCGACCGCTACATGATCAAGCGGCCGCTGCTCCAGGCGCTGGAGCCTGATGTCGCCGGTCCGCCGGTGCTGCTGATCGACGAGCTCGACCGTGCCGACGAGGCGTTCGAAGCCTACCTACTCGAAATCCTCAGTGACTTCCAGGTGACCATCCCTGAGTTCGGCACCGTGAAGGCGCCGCATCCGCCGATCGTCATCATCACCTCCAACCGTACCCGCGAGATCCACGACGCGCTGAAGCGGCGCTGCCTCTATCACTGGGTCGACTATCCCGCTGCCGAGCGCGAGCTCGCGATCGTCAAGACACGTGTGCCCGGCATCTCCGCCAAGCTGTCGCAGCAGGTCGTCCGCTTCGTGCAGGCACTGCGCAACCAGGACTTCTACAAGTCGCCGGGCGTTGCCGAGACCATCGACTGGGCCACCGCGCTGTCGGAGCTCGATGCCCGCTCACTGACCCCGCAAGTGGTCGGCGACACGCTGGGCGCGCTGCTCAAGTACCAGGACGACATCACCCGCATGCAGGGCGACACGCTGCAGAAGGTGCTGAAGGACGTGACGAGCGAGAATTGATCTTCACGTCATTCCGGGGCGCGCGTTAGCGCGAACCCGGAATCCATCGGGCCGCAGAGTTGGTGGATGAATGGATTCCGGGCTCGATGCTGCGCATCGCCCCGGAATGACGACCGAGGGTGCTGAACCAATGGCCATCAACCACCTTGCCCCCGAAAAGACCGAGCAGTTCGCCGACAACACCGTCGGCTTCGCCCGCGCGCTGCGTGCGGCCGGCCTGCCGGTCGGGCCGGGCGCTGTCATCGATGCCATGAGCGCGCTGCAGGTGATCGACATCGGCAGCCGATCCGACGTCTTCACCACGCTGGAGGCGATCTTCGTCAAGCGCCATGAGCATGCGCAGATCTTCAAGCAGGCTTTCAACCTGTTCTTCCGCGTCTCGGAAGAATGGAAGCACATGCTGGATTCGGTGCCGCTGCCGGACGAGGCCAAGAAGAAGCCCCAGGCCGGCGCCCGCCGCGTCCAGGAGGCGATGGCGCAGCCCCGTATGACCGAGACGCCGCAGCACCAGGAGCAGGATCTGCGCCTGTCGGTCTCCGACAAGGAGATCCTGCAGAAGAAGGATTTTGCGCAGATGAGCGCGGCGGAGATTGCCGAGGCGCTCCGTGCCATCGAGCGGATGAGGTTGCCGCAGGCCGAGCTCCTGACGCGCCGGCGCCGGCCCGATGCGCGCGGCCTGCGCCTCGACCTCCGCCGCACGCTGCGCGCCTCCTTGCGCACCGGCGGTGACATCATCGACATTCATCGCCTCGGACGGATCGAGAAGCCGGCGCCGATCGTGGCGCTGCTCGACATCTCGGGCTCGATGAGCGAATACACCCGCCTGTTCCTGCATTTCCTGCATGCCATCACGGATGCCCGCAAGCGCGTCTCGGTGTTCCTGTTCGGCACGCGCCTCACCAATGTCAGCCGCGCGCTGCGCCAGCGTGACCCGGACGAGGCGCTGGCGAGCTGCTCGGCCTCGGTCGAGGATTGGGCCGGCGGCACCCGGATCTCGGCCTCGCTGCACAACTTCAACAAATTGTGGGCGCGGCGGGTGCTGAGCCAGGGCGCCATCGTGCTCCTGATCTCCGACGGGCTGGAGCGGGAGGCCGATTCCAAGCTCGCCTTCGAGATGGACCGGCTGCACCGCTCCTGCCGGCGGCTGATCTGGCTGAACCCGCTGCTGCGGTTTGGCGGCTTCGAGGCCAAGGCGCAGGGCATCAAAATGATGCTCCCCCACGTTGACGAATTCCGCCCGGTACATAATTTGAGTTCGATCCAGGAGCTGATCACGACGCTCTCCCAGCCGCTGCCGCCGCATCACCGCAGCCTGATCCGCTCCGCAGCTTGAGAGGCCAGCCATGCTCGATCGCGACGAGGACATCCTGAAGGCGGCGGAGGACTGGCAGAAGGCCGGCCGTGGCGTCGCACTGGCGACGGTGGTGGAAACCTGGGGCTCGGCGCCGCGCCCGGCGGGCTCGAGCCTCGTTATCAACGACGAAGGCACGTTCCTGGGGTCCGTATCCGGCGGCTGCGTCGAGGGTGCGGTGGTTACGGAGGCCATGGATGTGATCCAGAGCGGCAAGCCGAAGATGCTGGAGTTCGGGGTCGCCGACGAGACCGCCTGGAACGTTGGGCTGTCCTGCGGCGGCACCATCCGCGTCTTCGTCGAGAAGGTCGGTTAGCCGTGAAGCTCGACATCCTGCACGAACTCAATGCCGAACGCGCCGCGCGCCGGCCCGTGATTCTGGTAACCGACACCGAGAGCGGCGAGCAGCGGCTGGTGAAGGCGAAGGATTTCGCCAAGGATCCGCTGCGCGCCGAGCTGGAGAAGCAGCTTCGCATGGGCAAGAGCGCCAGTGTCGAGGCCGGCGGCAAGAAGCTGTTTCTCAACGTCTACGCCCCGACGGCAAAGCTCGTCATCATCGGCGCGGTCCATATCAGCCAGGCGCTCGCGCCGCTGGCGCGCTCGCTCGGCTATGACGTCACCGTGGTCGATCCGCGCACGGCCTTTGCGAGCCCCGAGCGCTTTCCCGACATTCCGTTGATCGCCGAATGGCCTGATACTGCGCTGCCGCCGCTCAATGTCGATGCCTACACCGCGTTCGTGGCGGTGACGCACGATCCCAAGATCGACGACCCCGCGCTGCTGCACGCCTTCGAGCGCAACTGCTTCTATATCGGCGCGCTCGGCTCGCGAAAGACGCATGCCAAGCGTGGCGACCGGTTGCGGGCGCAAGGCGCCAAGGAAAACGACATCGCGCGCATCCACGCGCCCATTGGGCTAGCGATCGGCGCGGTCTCGCCGTCCGAGATCGCGGTGGCGATCATGGCCGAGATCACGGCCGTGCTTCGGCTGCCTCCCAAGGAAAAAGAAGAAGCGGCATGAAGTTCGGCCCGGCGAGTCCCAGGGATGCGATTGGCGGGGTGACCGTCCACACCCTGCGCCAGGGATCGCTGGTGCTGAAGAAGGGCACGACGATCGGACCTGCCGAGGTCGAGGCGCTGGAGCGCGCCGGCATCAAGGACATCGTCGTGGTGCGCATGGAGGCGGGCGACGTCTCCGAGGACGTTGCCGCCGCCAGCATCGCGCTCGCCATCGGCGGCGAGGGCATCCATGTCGAGCGCGCTTTCACCGGCCGTGCCAATCTGTTCGCCGCGCGAGCGGGCGTGCTGGTGATCGATCGCGCCGCGGTCGACCGCATCAACAACATCGACGAAGCCATCACCTTTGCCACGCTCGCCGCCTACAAGCCGGTGGTCGAGGGCGAGATGGTCGGAACCGTCAAGATCATCCCGTTCGGCGTCGAGGCGAGTTTGCGCGATGCCGCGGTGAAGGCGGCGGGCAAGGACGTGCTGAAGGTCGCGCCTTACGTGATCAAGCGCGTCGGCGTGGTCTCGACGCTGCTGCCGGGCCTGTCCACCAAGGTGATCGACAAGACGCTGCGCGTCACTGCCGAACGGCTGGCGCCAGCCGGCGCCAGCATCATCGCCGAGCGCCGGGTCCCGCACGAGGAGCAGGCGCTGTCGGCCGCGATCAAGGAATTGCTCGGCCTCGGCGCCGAGCTCGTGATCGTTTTCGGTGCATCCGCGATCGCTGACCGCCGCGACGTGATTCCGGCGGCCGTCACCGGAATCGGCGGCGAGATCGAGCATTTCGGCATGCCGGTCGACCCCGGAAATCTCCTGCTGATCGCCCGCGCCGGCGAGGTGCCGGTGATGGGCGCGCCGGGCTGCGCGCGCTCGCCGGTCGAGAACGGTTTTGACTGGGTCTTGATGCGGCTTCTCGCCGGCATCAAGGTGACGCGGTCCGAGCTGATGGGCATGGGCGTCGGCGGCCTCTTGATGGAGATCGTGACGCGGCCGCAGCCGCGCGCCAAGCCGGAGACCGAGGGCAACAGCCAGGTCGCGGCCATCGTGCTCGCGGCGGGACGCTCGACCCGGATGGGCGGGCCGAACAAGCTGCTCGCCAAGCTCGACGGCAAGAAGCTGGTGCGCCTCGCGACCGAGCAGGCGCTGGCCTCCAGGGCATCCGAGGTGATCGTCGTCACCGGCCACCAGGCCGAGCTCATCGAGCAGGCGCTGCAAGGCCTGAAGGTGACATTCGTCCGCAATCCGGACTTCGCCGGCGGCATCGCCAGCTCGGTGAAGGCCGGGATCGCGGCCGTGCCCGAGACCTGCGATGGCGCCGTCGTGTGTCTCGGCGACATGCCGCTGATCGACGCCGGCCTGATCGACCGGCTCATCGACAGTTTTGCGCCCGACCGCGGCAATCTCATCGTCGTTCCCGTCAGCGAGGGCCGGCGCGGCAACCCCGTGCTGTGGTCGCGCCGCTTCTTCAGGGAGCTGATGACGCTCGACGGCGACATCGGCGCGCGGCACTTGATCGCCAAGCACACCGAAGCGGTCGCCGAAGTGCCCGTCGACGGCGAGAGCGCCTTCCTGGACATCGACACGCCGCAGGCGCTGGAGGCGGCACGGCGGGGCTGAAGGTGCGTAGGGCAGATTAGCCGAAGGCGTAATCCGCCGCTGTGTTTCTCCGCGGAAACAAAAGAGGCGGATTACGCTTCGCTAATCCGCCCTACGGGACTACGGCATCCTGCAAGCCTGCCGATTTCAACCCCCCGTTCACCATCTGGAAACGACCGCCGCTTAGAGTTGCCGCCACCTGCCTTGGGGGGAGGGGTTTTTCCATGGCTTCGAACGTCGTCGCGCGCCGTTGCGCGATGTTTTTCCTTGCGCTGTCCGTTTTTGCATCCGGCGCGCGCCATATGACAGAAGCCCAGGCCGCCGGCGCTTTCGCGGTCGGCAAGTGCGGCGCTTATGGCCAGGCCTATGATTATGGCCACGAGGACGAGGCTCGCGCCGCCGCGCAGAAGCAGTGCAAGGGCGATTGCACCACCATGACGATGAAGCGCGCCTGCGCTGCGATGTCGGTCGATATGACCAATCCCTGCGGCGCCTACGGCTATGCCGTCAAGCCGAATATTTCCGCCTCGCTCAACGCCGCTACGCGCGAATGCTACAAATACGGCGGCAAGGAATGCGTGATCCGCGCCTGGGCCTGTGACGCCAAGGGGTGATTTTCTCTTGCTGTCGTGATCGGGCGTTGCGTAGCATCGCCTAGGGAATGACAGTGGAAGGCATACATGCAGTTCGACACCAAGATCGCGGTCGTGATCCGTACCGATCTTCAAGCCTGGCAGAAGCTGAACGTAGCCTCCTTCCTCACCAGCGGCATCGCCGCGGCCTTTCCGGAATGCATCGGCGAAGCCTATGAGGACGCCTCGGGCACGAAGTATCATGCACTGATCGGCCAACCGATCCTGATCTATGGCGCCGACGGTCCGGCGCTGTCGCGCGCGCTGGACCGCGCGCTCGCCCGCAACGTCAAGGCGGCGGTCTATACCGAAGACATGTTCAAGACGACACATGATGCCGCCAACCGCGAGGCGGTGAGGGCGGTTGCGCGTAGCGACCTCAATCTCGTCGGCATTGCGATGCGCGCCGAGCGGAAGGTGATCGACAAGATCGTCGACGGTCTCAAGTTCCATAGTTGACAGATCGAGAGCACCGCGCGGCGTCATCGGGGTGTCATGATGGACCCGCCCTTGCGCAAACATTGTGCTTTTTGACTCTCCTCAAGGGTGCGCCGGGCGGCGTCGCTATTCTGCTTCACAAAGCACAAGGAGCAGACCGATGCCGACCATGAAAGCCGCAATCGTCAAGCAATTCGGCAAGCCGCTGGTGATCGAGGACGTGCCGGTGCCGCAGCCCGGTCCGGGCGAGGTTCTGGTCAAGGTCAAGGCCTGCGGCGTCTGTCACACCGATCTGCACGCCGCCTCCGGCGACTGGCCGGTGAAGCCGGTGCCGCCCTTCATCCCCGGCCATGAAGCCGCCGGCATCGTCGCCGCGCTCGGGCCCGGCGTGAAGAATCTGAAAGTCGCGATGCCGTCGGCGTCGCCTGGCTGCACGACGCCTGCATGTCGTGCGAATATTGCGAGACCGGCTGGGAGACGCTGTGCGAGCACCAGCACAACACCGGCTACAGCGTCAACGGCGGCTTTGCCGAATATGTCATCGCTTCGGCCGCGTTCGCCGCCAAGCTGCCGGCGACGATCGATTTCGCGGCCATCGCGCCGATCCTCTGCGCTGGGGTCACCACCTACAAGGGATTGAAGGAAACCGAGGCCAAGCCCGGCGAGTGGGTCGTGATCTCCGGAATCGGCGGGCTCGGCCATGTCGCGATCCAATACGCCAAGGCGATGGGGCTGAAGGTCGCCGCGGTTGATATCGCCGAGGACAAGTTGGAGCTGGCGCGTGAAACCGGTGCCGATCTCGCGGTCAACGCGCTGGCGGATGGTGCAGTGGAGAAGGTGCTGACGGCGAGTGGGGGAGGCGCGCATGGCGTGCTGGTGACGGCGGTGTCGACTGCTGCATTCGCTCAGGCGCTCAAGATGGTGCGTCGCAAGGGCACTGTCAGCCTCGTCGGCCTGCCGCCGGGCGAATTCCCGACACCGATCTTCGACGTCGTGCTCAAGCGCATCACCGTGCGCGGCTCCATCGTCGGCACGAGGCGTGACCTCGACGAAGCCATCGCGTTCGCCGCCGACGGCAAGGTCAAGGCCGAGGTGACCAAGGTGCCGCTCGCAGCGATCAACGACGTCTTCGACCGGATGAGGGCCGGCAAGATCGACGGTCGCATGGTGCTGGATTTTGGCTAAAGCGTTTTCGAGCGAAGTGGACACCGGTTCGCGTTAAGAAAACGCGTCAAAACAAGAATCTGGCGCTTTACCCTGGCGGCATGCCGTCGAACTTCACCAGGCCAGGGTCGAGAGGATCCCACTCATGACCGCGCGCGGCGAAGGTCACCGCCTGCGGCCTGTAGCGGGCGGGCTCGTCGAGGCTTGCCGCCCGGATCGTGAACACGTCAGGCTGCGCCGCGAAGGTCATGTAGACAGCTACGCCGCATTGTGTGCAGAAGCCGCGGGTCTTCACCTTGCCGTTGTCGGCGACCATGTCCCAGTGCCTGGCATCGCCCGTCAGCGTGACGCCGGCGCGCGCGAAGGTCGCGTACGAGCCATGGCCGCTGCCGCTTTCCCGCTGGCAGTCGCGGCATTGGCAGTGATTGCTGAAGAGGGGCTCCCCTTCAATCGAATAGCGGATCGCGCCGCAGGCGCAGCCGCCGGTATAGGGCTTCTCCACCGCAATATCTCCCACTCAACCTTCGCCGCTGATCTCGTCGAGCTTGCGAACGACCTTCTTCCAGCCGCCGCTCATCACCGTGTAGGCCGACTCGTTCCTGGGCAGGACGAAGCCCGCATGCACGAGGCGGATCCGCGTGCCGGCTTCGACCGGGGTGAGGGACCAGGTCACGACGGTGTCGAGCGGGGCGCCATAGCCGGTGTTGCGCTCGTCGCCGCCTTTCCAGGCGTAGACGAGGCGGCTGAAAGCCACGACCTCCAGAACCCGGCAATGGATCACGCCGTCCCAGTTGCCCCCCGGGGTGGTCTGGAAGGTGAAGGCCTTGCCTTCGACGGCTTCGAAGCCGGTCGGCTGCATCAGCCAGCGCCCGATCAGCTGTCCGCTGGTCAGCGCCTTCCAGATCGTCTGGGCTGTGTGAGGGAAGACCTCGTCGATGACGATGTCTCTTGTGTCGGCTTTCAACGCGGCAGCACTCACGGGTCGATCTCCTTCAAGAGGTCACGCAGGTTCCGGAAACGCTCGCGCCAGAAGACGCCGTAATGGTCCATCCAGGTGACCAGCGGCTCGAGTCCCTGCGGCGCGGCGCGGTAATAGACGTTGCGGCCCTCGGCGCGCTCGGCGACGAGGCCCGCTTGCTTCAACGATTTCAGGTGTTGCGAGACGGCTCCTTGCGTGACGCCGCTGCCGCGCGTCAGCTCGGCGACGCTGATCTCTTTGCTCTCGAACACACGCTCGAACACGGCGCGGCGGGTCGGATCGGCAAGGGCGCGCATCACGGTGGTGACGGGGTTTGGGGTGGCTTCGATCATGCCATCAAATTAGCGGATACTAATGCATTAGTCAACACTAATTCGTCTGGACAGTCGCCGCCCCCGCGCGCTCTTGACTATGACTGACCAGTCAGTCATATATATCGAATGACGAAGAAGCCGACCAAAGCCGCCTTGCCCTCCGCCGCTCCCACCGGAGCGAACGACCCTGGGACTGCTGGCCCCGATGCAGCGCCTGCCTCGAACCGCGCCTCGCGTGCGGCGGAGCGGCGTGCGGCGATCGTGGAGGCGGCGATGGAGGAGTTCATCGCGCGCGGCTTTGCCGCCACCAGGCTCGACGACATCGCCAAGCGCGCCGGCGTCGCCAAGGGCACGATCTACCTGCACTTCAAGGACAAGGAATCGATGTTCGAGGAGCTGGTGCGCATCGTCATCGTTCCCGTGGTCGCACGGCTTACCACGCTGCCGCCGCCGGCAGGCTCGGTGCGCGACCTCATCGAGACGTTCGCCGGCAACTTCCTGAAGGAGGTGATCGGCACGAGACGGGGCGATCTGGTGCGTCTGATCGTGGCGGAGGGGCCGCGCTTTCCCTCCGTCGCCGACTTCTACTACCGCGAGGTGGTCTCGCGCGGGATCACTGCCATGCGCGCGCTGATCGAGCTCGGCATCGCCCGCGGCGAGATCCGGCAGAAGGACCTCGCGCACTATCCACAGATCCTGGTCGCGCCCGCGATGATCGCCGTGATCTGGCAGAGCCTGTTTGCGCGGCATGCGCCGCTCGACGCGCAGGAGATGCTGCGCGTTCATCTCGATTTGATTTTTGGCGAACGGAGGACGACATGAGGTCGTCGCAAGTGATTTCTTTCTTGGCATTGGTCCTTGTGCTCGCAACTGGGCTTGCGGGGTGCAAGGAGAAGCGCGATCCCGGCTTCCAGGGCTGGGTCGAGGCCGACATGATCTTCGTCAGTCCGGACGAAGCCGGGCGCGTCACCAAGCTCAATGTCCGCGAAGGCGACGAGGTCAAGGTCGGCGATCACCTCTATTCCGTCGATGACGATCTCCAGCTTGCCGACCTCAACCAGCAGAAGGCGACGCTTGCGAATGCGCAGCAGACCTATGACCGTGCGGCCTCGCTGAACAAGACCGGTTCGGGCACGCAGGCCAATCTCGATTCCGCCGTGTCCGCCTTGCGCGTCGCGGAGGCGCGGGTGGCGACCTCGGAGACGCGGATGGCGCGGCGCAAGGGCTTTGCGCCGGTCGCCGGCACCATCCAGCAGATCTATTTCCGCGAAGGCGAGATGGTGGCGGCGCAGCGGCCGGTGCTCTCGATCATGCCGCCCGGCAACATGAAGCTGCGCTTCTTCGTGCCGGAGACCGAGCTGCCGAAGCTCGCGATCGGCGACACGGTGCGTGTCTCCTGTGACAATTGCGCCGCCGACCTCACCGCGAAGATCTACTTCATCGCGACCTCGGCCGAATACACGCCGCCCGTCATCTACAGCCTCGAAGAGCGCAACAAGCTGGTCTATCTGATCCAGGCGCGACCCTCGCGGCCCGATGCCTTGCGCGTCGGACAGCCGATCGATATCCACCTCAATCCCAAAACTCCTGAGACCAAGACACCGGTGGCGGACAAGCGATGAGCAACGGCAACGGCATCGCAATCGACGTCAAGGGCCTGACCAAGTCATTCGGCGGCCGCGAGGTCGTGCACGATCTGTCGATGCAGGTGAAGCGCGGCTCGATCTACGGCTTCCTCGGTCCCAACGGCTCGGGCAAGACCACCACCATCCGCATCCTCTGCGGCCTGCTGACGCCCGACAGCGGCGAGGGCACCTGTCTCGGCTATGACATCCGCCGCGATGCCGAGAAGATCAAGCGCCAGGTCGGCTACATGACCCAGCGCTTCAGCCTGTACCAGGACCTCTCGGTGCGTGAGAACCTCGAATTCGTGGCGCGGCTCTATGGCCTCGCTGACGCGCGCGGCGCCGCGCGCGACATGATCAAGCGGCTCGGGCTCTCGGGGCGGGAGGAGCAGCTCGCCGGCGAGCTCTCGGGCGGCTGGAAGCAGCGGCTGGCGCTCGGGGCCTGCACGCTGCCCAATCCACAATTGTTGCTGCTGGACGAGCCGACCGCCGGCGTCGATCCCAAGGCGCGGCGCGATTTCTGGAACGAGATCCATGCGCTGGCCGCCGAGGGCCTCACGGTGCTGGTCTCGACCCATTACATGGACGAGGCCGAGCGCTGCCACGAGATCGCCTACATCGCCTACGGCTATCTGCTGGCGCACGGCACGGTGGAGGAGGTCATCGCGAAATCCGCGCTGACGACCTATACCGTCACGGGCGACGACCTGAACGAGCTTGGCGCGGCGCTCACGGGCAAGCCCGGGATCGACATGGTGGCGCCGTTCGGCACTTCGCTGCATGTTTCCGGCCGCGACGTCCCGGCGCTCGAAGCCAGCATCGCGCCCTGGCGCGAGAGAGGCGGCCTGCACTGGCAGAAGTCCAAGCCCTCGCTCGAAGACGTGTTCATCGAGCTGATGGGACGCTCCAAGGACAATTTCCAATGAGCGCGGTAGAACATCCCGAACCACGGCGCGAAATCCGCGAGCGCTTCGGCTTCCTGCGGCGTTCCTACGCTATGCTGGTCAAGGAGTTCATCCAGCTGAGGCGCGACCGCGTCTCGTTCGCGATGATCGTGATGCTGCCGGTGATGCAGCTGATGCTGTTCGGCTATGCCATCAACACCACGCCGCGTCATCTGCCGAGCGCGGTGCTGCTCCAGGAGGATTCCGATCTCGCCCGCTCGGTGCTGAAGGCGCTGGAGAACACCAAATATTTCCGCTTCCTCTACGAGGTTCACGACGTCGACGATTTCGACAACCTCCTGAAGTCCGGCAAGGTGCTGTTCGGGGTCGAGATCCCGCGCGGCTTCGAGCGGGCGGTGCGGCGCGGCGACAGGCCGGCGCTGCTGGTCGCGGCCGACGCCACCGATCCGGTCGCCGCAAGCGCTGCGCTCGGCTCGCTCGGCATGATCGTGCAGACCGCGCTCGCGCACGATCTCTATATCGGCGAGCCCCCGGAGATGCCGTTCGAGATCCGCGCCCACGCCCGCTACAATCCGGCCGCGAATTCCAGCCTCAATATCGTGCCAGGCCTCGTCGGCACCATCCTCACCATGACCATGCTGATCTTCACCGCGCTCTCGGTCACGCGCGAGGTCGAACGCGGCACCATGGAGAGCCTGTTGTCGATGCCGATCAAGCCGATCGAGGTGATGTTCGGCAAGATCGTGCCCTACGTGCTGGTCGGCTTCGTCCAGGCCTTCCTGATCATCAGCATCGGTGTCGGCCTGTTCGGCGTGCCCGTGCTCGGCAATCTCGTCCTGCTGGCGCTGCTGTCGACGCTGTTCATCACCACCAATCTGGCGGTCGGCTACACCATCTCGACGCTGGTTCAGAACCAGCTCCAGGCCATGCAGATGTCGATGATGTTCTTCCTGCCGAGCATTCTGCTCTCCGGCTTCATGTTCCCGTTCGCAGGCATGCCGGCCTGGGCGCAATATCTCGGCGAATGCCTGCCGCTGACCCATTATTTGCGGATCGTCCGCGCCATCATGCTGAAGGGCGCGACCATGGAGAATTTGCGCTTCGATACGCTGGCTCTGGCGGCCCTGATGCTGCTCGCCATGACCGTCGCGGTGACGCGCTTCCGCCGCACGCTGGATTGAGGCACAATACCCCGGAATCGAGGGGCGGGATGGCCAAGTTTGCGAGCAGGAAAGCGCGGCAGCATGCCGTCTTGTCGGAGGACTTCGAGCGCGAGCTGACGCGGGAGGTGCTGCGCACCGAGCTGTTGCGGGTCCGGGCGCTGATCGCGACCGGCTGCGTCATGACCCTGTTCCTCACCGCAATCTATCTGATCGACCCCGCCGTGGTGAACCGGGTCTGGCGCGGCACCGAAGGGTTCGCCGAAGTCTACGGCCTGCTCGTCGGGTTCATTTTGTTCGAGGTCTGGGTCCACACCCAGATCAGGAAGAACCTCCGCCTCGATCGCGACGTGCCGGTGGCCAGGCGCTATATCGGCACGCTGATCGAGACGTCGCTGCCAACCGTGATCCTCATCCTGCAGATCCGGACCATGGGCGCGACCCAGGCCCTCGGCTTTGCCGTGCCGCTGATGTATTTCATTTTCGTCATCCTCTCGACGCTGCGGCTCGATTTCTGGCTCTCGACCTTCACCGGCTTCGTCGCTGCTGCCGAGCTGTTCGTGGTCGCACTGGTCTACGATCCCTCGAGCAGCGTCGGCGAGCCCCAGCTCTATTTTCACGCGGTCCGCAGCGCCATCATCCTGATCTGCGGCGTGCTCGCCGGCGCCGTCGGCGCGCAATTGCGCCGGCAGTTCGCCGCGAGCATCGCGGCCGCCACCGCGCGTGACCGGGTCACCAATCTGTTCGGCCAGCATGTCTCGCCGCAGGTGGTGGAGCGGCTGATGACGGCGGGAACGGGCGCTAGCGGCGACGTCCGCCGCGTCGCGGTGATGTTCGTCGATTTCCGCGGCTTCACGGCCGGTGCGCAGTCGCGCAGTCCGCAGGAGGTGGTCGACCGGCTCGACGGCGCCTTCGCCGTCCTGGTCGACATTCTCGACCGCCAGGGCGGCATCGTGAACAAGTTTCTCGGTGACGGTTTCCTCGCGCTGTTCGGCGCGCCGCTGGAAGCATCCGACGCCGCGCACCGCGCGGTCGCCGCCGGCCGCGAGATGCTCCGGGCAATGGACCGCATCAACGCAGAGAGCAGCTGGCCGCTGCGGATCGGCATTGGCATCCATTTCGGCGAGGTCGTCGCCGGCAATATCGGCTCGCCCCGGCGCAAGGAATACACGGTCATCGGCGACACCGTGAACTTCGCCTCGCGACTCGAGGCGCTGAACAAGGATTTCGGCTCGCAGCTCTTGATCTCGGCGTCCGTGCGCGAGGCGCTGGGAGCCGACGGCAGCGATGCCGTCGCGCTCGGCGAGGTCGAAGTGCGCGGCTACGAGCAGAAAGTACCGGTGTTTCAGCTGGGATAATGTGCATCACACATCGGTGCGCGCAGTTCTCTTTCATCCAAGCGATTGCTCCGATTGCACTCAATTTTGGGGCATGACGAGCGATGTTTTCGGCTTGTAGAGTGCTGCGCGATGCGGCCGGTCGCGGCCGCGACTTGCATGAGGAAGTGACGATGCAGCGCCGCTACATCACCGTCGACGTGTTCACCGACCGCGCCTTCGGCGGCAACCAGCTCGCGGTGGTGCTCGATGCCGGCGGGCTGACGACGCAGCAGATGCAGGCGATCGCGACCGAGTTCAATTATTCCGAGACCACTTTCGTGCTGCCGCCGCGCGACAGGGCCAACGACGCCGAGGTGCGCATCTTCACGCCGGTGCAGGAGATCGCCTTTGCGGGCCATCCCAATGTCGGCACCGCCTTCGTGCTGGCCTCGATGGCGAAGGAGCCGAAGCTACGCCTGCTGTTCGAGGAGAAGGCCGGGTTGGTCCCGGTCGAGATCGTGCGAGAGCAGGGCAGGGTGATCAGAACCGAGCTCACCGCGCCGCAGCCGCTGCAGCGGCTCTCAACGCTGTCAACAGCGGAAGCCGCGAGCTGCATCTCGCTCGTTGCCGACGACATCAAGACCGACAATCACGAGCCGCAGATTGTCACCGTCGGAAACGCGTTTCTGGTGATGGAGCTGCATTCGCGCGAGGCGCTGAAGCGGGCCCGGCCCGATGCTGCGGCCTTTGGCAAGGTCTTGCCGCGCGATGGTGCCCGCGCGGTGTGGTTCTATACGCGCGATGTGCCGGCGGCGGAGGCGCCTTGCGAGCGACAGGCGCGCATGTTCATGCGCGGTGCCAGCGGCCTCGTCGAGGATCCCGCCACCGGCAGCGCCACGGTTGCCGCCGCCGCGCTGTTCGCCGATCTCGATCCCGCGAGCGACGGCGAGCTGAAGCTGACCGTCGGGCAGGGTTTTGACATGGGTCGTCCAAGCATCCTCTCGACCCGCGTACGCAAGCAGGACGGCAAGATTGTATCCGCTCACATCGGCGGCGCTTGCGTGCAGATGATGGAGGGGACGTTCCGGCTGGCGGGGGAGGGGTAACTTGTCATTCCGGGGCGCGCGTAGCGCGAACCCGGAATCCATCTAGCCGCAGTGTTGGTGGAGGAATGGATTCTCAGGTGCGCAATTGCGCACCCTAGCGCGCGCTGCGCGCGCCCGGGAATGACGGCTGTGGCTACACCTACCGCCCCGCCAAATTCTTCACCGCAACCCCATCGCGCTCCTCGATGATCTCCGCGATCATCTGGCGGTGGCAGTGGGTGTGGTCGCGCTCGTAGCAGAGCAGGCACACCGGGCCGGCCTTTTTCACCAGCGCAGAAAGCTCGTCCATCTCTTCCCTCGCCTGCGGCGTCTTCAGGTGCTTGGAGAAGATCATCTCCAGCACGTCGTATTGACCGCTGCGGGCGGCGAGGCGGCCTTCCTTCGGCGTGCCGAGCGCGGCGAGATGGACATAGCCGATGCCGCGCTCGTCGAGGCCCGCCGAAAGCTGCTTCTTGGAAAAGCCCGGCCGACGCGACGACGTCACCGCGCGCACGTCGACCACGAGCTTGACGCCGGCCTGTTCCAGCTCGTCCAGCACGGCCTTCGGCGGCGTCTGCTCATAGCCGATGGTGAAGAGCTTCTTCGCCTTTGCCAAGGGACCCTCAACTCACCCGTGCGATCAGTTCCATGGCGCCGTGCGGTGCGCGTACCTTGCCCTCGTGGATGACGTAAGCGAACACGTCGCGCGGCTCCTTCTTCGGCTTGGCCTTGTCAACCTTCGGGAGATCGTCGGGTTCACCGCCCGAAGCCCAATCCTGGAAGCGCTGGGCCCAGGCATCGAGCTGCTTCGGCGGATAGCAGGTCTTGATCTCGTCATTGCCCTTCTGCAGCCGCGCATAGACGAAATCGCCGGCGACATCTGCGATGGCGGGATATTTGCCGTGCTCGGCGAAAACCACGGGCGTCTCGAACTCGCGGATCAGCGCCACGAAGTCCGGCGTGCAGAAGCTGTCATGGCGCACTTCCACGACATGGCGCAGCGCGCGCCCCTCGAGCTTGCGCGGCAACAGCTCCAGGAACTTGCCGAAATCGGCGCCATCGAACTTCTTCGTCGGCGCAAACTGCCACAGCACCGGCCCGAGATGATCGCCGAGTTCCAGCACGCCGGAATCGTAGAACCGCTTGATGGAATCACCGGCCTCGGCGAGCACGCGGCGGTTGGTCGCAAAGCGCGGTCCCTTCACCGAGAACACGAAACCGTCAGGCACCTCGCTCGCCCATTTGCGAAAGCTCTCCGGCTTCTGCGAGCCGTAATAGGTGCCGTTGATCTCGATCGAGGTCAGCTTCGAAGCGGCATAGGACAGCTCCTTCGCCTGCGCGAGCTTCTCCGGATAGAACACGCCGCGCCAGGGCTCGAAGGTCCAGCCGCCGATACCGATGAAGATGTTGCCGGAGTTTTTGGAGGCAGTTTTTACTTTGGCCACGGGAGGATCTCGCATCGACGGGGAGGGATCTCATCCTAATCAAACCAGATGTGATTGGCCAGTTGGCCGGTCCGGTCTAAGCTCGCGACGGGCCCGCAAAGAAGGAGAACAAGATGCGGATGCTGCTGGTGGGGGGCGCGCTCGTCATGATGACATCTGCTGCCATGACAAGTTCTGCCGTGGCGGATGACGACGACACGAAGGGCGCGCAGAAGCTCGCTCAGCAGGGCCGCGACGACTATTGGCATTGCCTCGCGCGGGAATATTCGCGCGAGTCCAATCAGGGCCTGTCGGAGCAGGATTTCGGCCGCTCGGTTGCCGGAGCCTGTCCGTCGGAGTGGCAATATTACCGGGTCACGCTGCTCGATTATCTCACCACGCAATATCCTGATATCGATGCCGGCGCTCATCTCGCCACCGCGAACAGAGCGGTGGAGGCGGCGCAGAAGGACATCGTGATGGCCTTCGTCAAGCACCGGCCGCCCCAGAAGTAGGGGAGTGGCGAATCGCGAATAGGGCGACAAGGCATGCCATGCTCATTCGCCACTCGCCATTCGCGATTCGCCCTGGGCCTTCCAGTCGCGCGCTCATCCATGGTATCACTGAGCCCGTCTGGAGCAGGAACTTGCATGTCGTCTGAGTCGGTGGGTGGCATTCTGGGGGCGATCGTCGCGGCGGTCGTCCTTGCGGTTGCCGTCGTGTTCGGGCCGATCGGCCAGTACGGCAAGCCGCCCAAGCCGGCGAAGGCCGAGCCGGCGGCGGCGGCACCCGCAGCCCCGGTCGCGCCCGCGCCGCGCGGGCCGGTCATCCGGGAAGTGCCCAACCAATAGGGTTTGAAAATCGGATTTCCGCCCCCTTGCGGAACGCTTTTGACATTCCCATCTAGCTTCTAACGGCGACGTTGAGCGTAAAGACCTCCGTCGCTGGAACGACCTTGGAATTGCTTAAGGCTTGCGCCGGATGTACGCGCGGCCCGCCGTTCCGGGGTCGTTGGCATTTTAGGCCCCTTTTCGGCCCTTCCCCAGACCCCCGGCTTGGCAGCGCAGGATGCGGCGGATATACGCTGCCGTCATGAACGAAGCGATCAGACCGGGCATCGACAACCAAGCCCACGAGGGGCCGGAACTGTCGGTTATCGTCCCAACTTTCAACGAGCGCGACAACGTCACCGTGCTGTACCGGCGCCTCGAGGCGACGCTCGCCAACGTCGTCTGGGAAGTCGTGTTCGTCGATGACAATTCGCCCGACGGCACCTGGGATGTCGTGCGCGAGTTGGCGCAGCGCGACAGCCGGGTGCGCTGCGTCCGCCGCATCGGCCGCCGCGGCCTGTCGGGCGCCTGCATCGAGGGCATCCTTGCCTCCAGCGCGCCCTATGTGGCCGTGATCGATGCCGACCTCCAGCACGACGAGACGCAGTTGCCCAAGATGCTGCTCTTGCTCGCGAGCGATCAGGCCGACCTCGTCGTCGGCAGCCGCTACATCGAGGGCTACAAGAGCGAAGGCTTCAACAGGCAGCGCGCCGGCGCCAGCGCGCTCGCGACCGAGGTCGCCAAGAAGATGCTGCGGGTCGAGATTGCCGACCCCATGAGCGGCTTCTTCATGATCCGCCGCGACCGCTTCGAGCAGCTCGCGCCAAAACTCTCCGTGCACGGCTTCAAGATCCTGCTCGACATCGTCGCGACCGCGCATGGCAGCTTGCGGGCGGTCGAGATTCCCTACACGTTCGGCGCCCGCCAGCACGGCGAGAGCAAGCTCGATTCCATGGTCGCGCTCGACTTCCTCGGCCTCGTCTTCGCCAAGCTAACCAACGACATCGTCTCGCTGCGCTTCATCCTGTTCGCGATGGTCGGCGGCATCGGCCTCGTCGTGCACCTGACCACGCTGTTCATCGCGCTTCGCCTGTTCAACGCGCCGTTCCCGGAGGCGCAGGCCGCGGGCGCCATCGTCGCCATGACCAGCAATTTCATCCTCAACAACTTTCTCACCTATCGCGACCAGCGGCTGAAGGGCTTTGCGCTGCTGCGCGGGCTGATCGCCTTCTACATCGTGTGCAGCGTCGGCCTGCTCGCCAATGTCGGCGTCGCCTTCTCGGTCTACGACCAGGAGCCGATCTGGTGGCTGGCCGGCCTGGCCGGCGCGTTGATGGGCGTGGTGTGGAACTACGCGATGTCCGGACTGTTCGTCTGGCGCAAGAAATAGCGCGTGATGGGCGGGGCCGACGCGCGGATCGTCCGCAACACCGCGCTGCTGATTGTCGCGCTGGTGGGATTGCGGCTCGTCGCAGCCGCCTTCACGCCGATCACGTTCGACGAAGCCTATTACTGGATGTGGTCGAAGAGCCTCGCCGGGGGCTATTACGACCACCCGCCCATGGTCGCCTATGTGATCCGCGCCGGCACCATGATCGCGGGCGATACCGAGCTCGGCGTCCGCCTCGTCTCGATCCTGCTCGCGCTGCCGATGAGCTATGCGGTCTATCGCTCCGCCGCAATTCTGTTCGGCGGGGTGCGTGTGGCCGCGACCAGCGCCATCCTGCTCAACGTGACGCTGCTGGCTTCCGTCGGCACGCTGATCGTCACGCCCGATGCGCCGCTGCTGGTCGCCTCCAGCTTCGTGCTGTTCTTTCTCGCCAAGGTGCTGGAGACCGGACGCGGCGCCTGGTGGCTCGCGGTCGGCGCCGCCGTCGGCGCGGCGCTATTGTCGAAATACACCGCGATGTTCTTTGGCGCCGCGATCCTGATCTGGCTCGCTTGCGTGCCGAAGCTGCGGCGCTGGTTCCTCTCGCCCTGGCCCTATCTCGGCGGCCTCGTCGCGCTGGCGCTGTTCTCGCCGGTGATCCTCTGGAATGCCGACCATCAATGGGTCTCGTTCGCAAAGCAGCTCGGCCGCGCCAGGATCGAGGACTTCCGCCCCGTCTTCATCGCCGAGCTGATCCCGACCCAGATCGCGTTCGCAACCCCGCTGGTCTTTATCCTCGGCGCCATGGGCCTGCATGCGCTGACCTGGCAGCGCGCCGGCGCGCTGGCCTCGCGCGTGCTGATCGAGACGATGTTCTGGACCATCGTCGCCTATTTCGTCTGGCATTCGCTGCATGCGCGCGTCGAGGCCAACTGGTTCGCGCCGGTGTATCCGCCGTTCGTCATTGCCGCGGCCGCCGCGGCCAATCTTGCGCAATGGAAGCCGCGTCAGCGGCGCCTCGTCGACGTTTGCCAGCGCTGGGCCGCGCCTGTGGGCATCGTCATGTTTGCCGCCTTGATCGTGCAGGCCAATACCGGCTGGTTGTCCGGATATCGCCGCGATGCCACCGTGCGCAGTGTCGGTGTCGGCTGGCGCGAGCTCGCGGCCGGAATCGAAGCGGTGCGCGCGCGCAGTGGCGCCACCTGCGTGCTGGCGCAGGATTACGGCACCACGAGCTGGCTCGCATTCTATCTGCCGCGCGGCACCTGCGTCGCGCAGCAAAATCAGCGCATCCGCTGGGTCAACATGGCCGAACCCGATCCCAAGCTGCTCGCCGGCAAGCTGCTCTATGTCGACGAGCTGCGCGCCGACGGTCATCCTGCCCTCAATGCTCTCTTTGCAAAGGTGACGCAGGTGGCGCAATTGCAGCGCAAGCGCGGGCCGCTCGTGATCGAGACCTACGGCATCGACCTGCTGGAAGTCGCCAAGGGCGAGGTGCTGGACCGCTCGCCGCCGCCGGAAGCGCGGTAGCGCCTTAATCAATCATCTCGGCCTTGTCAGCATCCTGCCCCGGCCCATCGCGATCGCGCCAGAACCAGACGGTCACGACGCCGGAACGGCCGCGGACCCGGGCGAGCAGGGGGCCGGACAGAACACCGTCGGGCGCGCCCTGGAAGTCGGCCGCATCCAGCAGCGTGTCGCTCAGCGCAAGGCGCGCATCGTTCTGGGCGGCAATCTCCATCAGCCGGCTTGCGACGTTGACGGTGTCGCCCGTCGCCGTGATGTGCTGATGGCTTTCGCCGAGTCGCGAGGCGACGATCGGGCCGCAATGCGCGCCGATCTTGTAGCCGAGCTGACCCGCGATCGCCGGCGGAAGCGAGGCGATCCAGCGTGCGAGGCCGCGATGCAGATCGACCGCGCATTTCAGCGCGCGCGCCGAATCGTCGGGCATGGCGCGCGGCAGCCCGAACAGGATCATGGCGCCGTCGCCGAGAAAGCCCGTGATCATGCCGCCGCAATCGATCGCGATCCGGTCGATCAGCGCATGAAACGCCTTCAGAATATCCGTGAGCTCGTCCGGATCGATCCGCTCACTCAAACCGGTGAAACCGGAGAGATCGACGAACACCACGGCTGCATCCTGCCGCACCGGCTTCGACAGGAAGTTCGGATCTCGCGAGAGCCAATCCCGCAGCGCCGGAGCCTGGAATTGCGCAAGCGACCTGCTCTTAGCGGCGAAATATTGCGTGCGGCGGCCTCCGGCCCACAGCTGCACGCCGGCAAAGACCGCAACCGGCGGCACGGCGGCGGCGAGCGTGGTCGCGGCGTTCAGCCAGACGCCGTGCGTGAACGCGAACAGGTTGAGCCCGGCCCAGGCAATCATCACCGCGGCCGCCGCCATGGTGCCGAGCGCGATGCGCCGCCAGGCGAGCAGGCCGACCAGCAGCACCGGCAGCAGGATCGCCGTGAGCGCGTCGGCAATGCGGACCCGGTGGTCACGCAGGATGGCGTCGCCGGCGACGAGATGCGTGATTGCGGTCGAGACCACCTCGACGCCGGGCATGAGGGAATCGAACGGCGTCGGATAGAAGTCGCCGCCGCCGGCGACGGAGGCGCCGATCACGACGATCCGGTTCTCGATGGCCGCGCGATCGAGCGTGCCATCGAAGATGCTCTGTGCGCTGACGGTACGGATGGTGCGGCGCGGGCCGTAATAGGTGATCGGCAATGCCAGATTGCTGTCGGTCGGCACCACGCGATCGCCGAGCATGAGATGGCCCGGCGCGACGGTCAGCGGCTCGTCGAGCGCGCGCGCCGCAACGCGCAACGGAAACGACAGCTCGACCTTGTCGCGGGTCCGGAACAGCATCGGCACCGAGAGCGGCGAGCCCGATTGCCCGGTCGCGACGTTGACGATGCCGACCTCGGCGTGATCGGCGAATGCGGGCAATGGCTGCAGGAAGCGCTCGGCCTCCGGCAGCACGGCCAGCGGACCTTCGCTGCTGGGTGACACGGTTTCGCTGGCCGAGGGGAAGATCGCGGCGGCGGCGAGCACCATGCGGCCGGTGGCCAATGTGTTGGCCAGCGTCGCATCGCCGATCGCGGCGCTGCGGTCGACCAGCAGCAGGTCGATCGCCACGACCTTCGGCTTAAACTGCACGATGGTATCGACCACGCGGGCAAGATCGGCGCGCGGCAGTGGATAGGTGCCGCCGCGCTTCACCACCGTGTCGTCGATCGCAACGATGGTGACGAAATCCGGCGGACGCCGCACGCCGCGCGCCTGCGTCCGCCAATCCGTCAACGTGGCTTCGAGGCGGTCCAGGAAGCGCAGATGGCCGTGGGCGTGCGTGGCATAGATGCCCGCGCCCCACAGCGCGGTGAGGACGAGTGCCACCAGGATCTGAACGCGTCGGCTGCGCATGCGGTCTTGCAATCGTATAATCCAAATCTCATGGGCCGGGCCTTGCCGGCCCCGGCTCATTGCCCGAGTCTGGCCATGAGCGCGTCGACGCGCGGCTGGCCCCAGGTCTTGACGGTCAACGGACCGGTTGGCTCGACATCGACGCCTTCGCCGGGGCCGAGCACGACGCCGCGTCCACGAGCCCTGCGGCTCACGCCGACCCGGCCGTCTGCGACGAACACGGAAGTCTTGGCGTCGGCGGCATCGACCGCCCATTTCGTGCCGCGCACTGCGGCGATCGCTTGCGGCGTCAGCACCTTGAAGGGATTGCCGCGCGGCTTCTTGGGCACCTCGATCAGCAGCGCTTTGCTGCTCAACTCCACGGAGTCTATATGTCCGTCGCGGTTGGCGTCCTTAAGTTCAAATCTGGCGCCGTTTTCCGCAACGATGGTGATGCCGTTGTCGCAGCGCCAGGTCTGCGTCCCGGCAGCCGACGGCGATGCCGTGCAGCCCGCATTCGCCGCAGGCTGCGCAGTCGCAGATCCGATCAACAGAAACGACCCCGCCAGGGCGAAAAACCCCGCGCGCGCAATCCCTCTCATGCCAGCCTCCGTTTGCGTGCTCGGCACAGCTCAGGGCAGGATGATACGGTACCGTATCACGCGCAGAGGCTGCTGAAAAGTGCCGAAGTGGGAGCTATTTTCTCGCACCCGCGATGTCCAGAACCGAGGCGATCAACTTTCAATCACGGCGCCGTGCCGCGGTGCCCGGCGCGTCATGAGCATGCACCGTTGTCGCGCGGCCGACGAGGCCCAATCCGACGCGTCGTCCACCAGCCTCGCGCAACGCTGGCGCGTTACGTTCGGGGGCAGTGGAGGGCCACGAAAATGACGTTCTCAAGTGCGTCATGGATGTGGCCGCAGACGTCCGCAGAGCCTGCTGAACCGGCCGAGAATTATAGTTAACAGACCCGACTAAGTCCGTAGTTCTGCGGGCGTTTTTCTCAAAACGGGACAGCGTTAACGAGTCGCCGCAGATCCGCCCGAACTTAATCCGCATTTAACTAAAAGTCGCCTTAATGACGCTCCGACCCTCTGCGAGATGCTGTTCCCGGATCGTGACCAGCGGCACTTCGAAGGGGGACAGAGTGACACCGTCCTGGACGCAAGGCGAATGAGTACGAGTATCGCTGCGCAGAGTAACGCGGCACGGAAGTCCAAGAATTTCTCGAAGACCAATTCGCGGAAATCTTCCCGGAAAATGACCACGACCAATTGGCTTGGCGCCGCGGCGATCGGCTGCGCCGTGATGGGCGCCGGCTGGACCATCCACAGCAACATCTTCGGCGCGAGCGTCTATCCCTCCGTCGGCAGCGTCGGCTACGACGAGCCGGTGATCAAGCGCGCGCCCAGGGTGGTGCTGCGCGAGGCCGGCGAGGCCATCAAGGAAACCTTCGCGCTGCTGCCCGACCGCCTCCAGGTCGCAGCTCCAATCTCGCGCGAGATGTTCAACGAGCGCTTTGCCGCGGCCGCAACGCAGGGCGTGCCATCGAATGCCACAAGCGCCGCACCCCCGGCGCAGGTCGTTGCGGTGGCCAAAGACGCCCCGAAGCAGGGCGTGATCGCGAAGGTCGCGGAAGCGCTGAAGCCGGCAGCCAAGGGCGCCGACAACGCCGCGGACAAGACCAAGCGCGCGCCGGCTGCCCAGCTGCAACTCGCCTCGGCCGACCCGGCCGAGATCGTGCCGGCGCCCGAAGCCAAGCAAAAATCCTTCGCCGACCGTGCCAAGGCCGCGGTGATGTCGATCACCGCTCCGCGCCAGGCGATGGTGGAAAAGCTGTGGGGCAAGCGCGAAGCGTCCGGCGGGCTGCTCGCCTACGCCTCGGCCGATGCCAGCATCACTGCGTCCATCGCCCCGAAGGAGCAGAACCCGATGTTCGGCGGCGCTCCGCCTTATGAGCGGGACACCGCGGTCTACGACATCACGGCCAAGATGGTGTATCTGCCTGACGGCACCAGGCTCGAGGCGCATTCCGGCCTTGGCGCCAACCGCGACGATCCGGACTCGCGCCGCCTGCGCATGCGCGGCGTGACGCCGCCGCACATCTATACGCTGAAACCGCGCGAGGCGCTGTTCCACGGCGTGCCGGCGCTGCGCCTCACCCCGATCGGCGGCGAGAGCGCGATCTACGGCCGCGACGGCCTGCTCGCCCACACCTTCATGCTCGGGCCGGGCGGCGATTCCAACGGCTGCGTGTCGTTCAAGGATTACTACGCGTTCCTCGACGCCTACCGCAACAAGGGCATCCGCAAGCTCGCGGTGCTGGCGCGGGTGGAGTGAGGCGAGCTCAGGCCGCAACGGTCTTGCGCAGCGCCATCTCGGTCGCGATCGCGCGCCGGACCGCGGGGCGGGCCTGCATGCGTTCGAGATAGGCCGCGAGCGGTGGCCATTGCGCGATGTCGATCCCTGCCGGACGGAGCAGAAGCAAGGTCCAGGTGAGATGGGCATCGGCCACGGTGAAGGCGTCGCCGACGAGGAATTCGCGGCCCGCCAGATGCGCTGCCGGCACCGACAATGTCTGCATGATCCTCGCGCGCGGCTTGGCCAGCGAGCCGTCGTCCTTGTACCAGAAGGTTGGAAACAGGAACGCCTTGTGGATCTCGGCGCCGACGAAGCTCAGCCATTCCTGCAGGCGATAACGATCGATGTCGCCGGGCCGCGGCGCAAGGCGTGCCTCCGGCTTCACATCGGCGATGTATTGCAGCACCGCTGCGCTTTCCGTCAGCCGCTCGCCGTTCTCCAGCACCAGGACCGGCACCGCGCCCTTCGGTGACACCTCACGGAAGTCGCGGCCGTCGTCCACGAGCCGCTTGGTCCAGATATGGGCGAGGTGATACTGCGCCTCGATTCCGGCCTCCAGCAACGCGATGTGGCTCGAGAGCGAGCAGGCCATCGGAAAGAAATAGAGCTGCAGCATCGGGAAGGTCTCCTCAGGTCAGCACGTCGCTCTGCGCGATGATCGCGAACCGGTCGGACAATTCGGCCAGAGCGACCTCGTGAACAATTCTCGCCGGCAGCGTGCCGCCGCGCCCATCGGGAAGATCGCGCGTGGCGCAGGCATCCGCCGCGATCGTCGTGCGCAGGCCGAGATCGAGCGCGGCGCGCGCGGTCGAAGACACGCACATATGCGTCATGAACCCCGCGAGCACGATGTTCTTGCGTCCGGTCGCGGCCAGCCGGGCCTGCAGGTCGGTGCCGGCGAAGGCATTCGGCAGCGCCTTCTCGATCACGGGCTCGGTCGCGAGTGGCGTCAGGCGTTCGACGATCGCGCCGCGCGCCGCCTCGCGGTCGAACAGGCCGCCGGCGCGGCCCTTGTGCGCGACGTGGAAGATCGCAGCTCCGCTCTCCCGTGCGCGCGCGAGCAGGCGCGCAGCCGCGGCGATCGCCGCTTGCGCCTCGGGCAGGGCGATGGGGCCGGCGCAATATTCGTTCTGGATGTCGATCAGAACGAGGCATGTCTCGTTGAGCTTGGGCGGATCGAGATCGGCGCCGGCGAGTTCGAGCAGCGTCTTTGGAGCGGTCATGCCGTCAGGCTTTCGTGAATTCGGATGCTTCGACACTAGCGCAGCAGCAGCCTGCCATTGTGCAGGACTATTGCAGCTGATGGCTGCGAATTTGCAGGTAGCGGCGGCGCCTGCTAGGCTCGCCCCGATGAATTGGGACGATCTGCGCATCATCGCCGCGGTCAGGGACGAGGGCACCTATGCCGGCGCCAGCGCGCGGCTGCGCATCGACGAGACCACCGTCGGCCGCAGGCTTGCGCGCATCCAGCGCGATCTCGGCGTGAAGCTGTTCGATGCGGTGGACGGCGTGCGGCGGCCGACGCGCCAGTGCGAGGCGGTGCTCGCGCATGTCGGTGCGATGGCCGCGCATGCGGCGGCGATCGACCGCATCAAGGAGGGCCAGGCCGGCCCGGTCGGGCGGCTGCGCATCGCCTCGACAAATGCGGTCGCCGAGGAGCTGCTGGCGCCGCATGCGAGCAGCTTCCTGCGCGATCATCCGGGGCTGACGCTGCAATTCCTCACCGCGAGCGGCAACGTCAAGTTCTCGCGCTGGCAGGCCGATCTCGCCATCCGCCTGCGCAAGCCGGAGAAGGGCGACTTCACCATCTCCAAGCTCGGCGACGTCAGGCTGTACTTCTTCGAGCCCGCGGACCGCGGCGGCGGCGAGCCCGTTGCGTGCGTCTATCCGGACGAGCTCGACGCGATCCCGGAAGCGCAGTTCTTGCGTGCGAAGCGGCTGACGAACGTGCGCTGCGTCACCGACAATATCCGCATCATCCGCACCATGATTCAGTCGCATCAGGCCATCGGCGTGCTGCCCGAGCACAGCTGCTTAGCCCTGCTCGCCGACCGCAGCCTGCGCGCCACCCTGCTGCCGAAGCGCCGCGACGTCTGGCTGCTCGTGCAGAACCACCTCAAGCGCGATCCGGCGACACGCGTGACGATCGCGTGGGTGAGGGCGTGCTTCCAGGACATCTCGCGCAATTGATGTCGCATATCGCCGCAATCATCGCGCCACGCTGCGCACGCTGCGACGAAAAAACTTCACCCGCCCCCTTGCAACCCGAACGTGCCTGGTCTATTAGCGCCGTCCTTCGCTAGGCCATGGGTTCGGGCTCGCTGAGATCCCGACTGGCGCGGGCCGGGTCTTGCCGGTTTCGTGTTCCGCCGAATGAAGGAGAAACGCAGGACGTAGCTCATGGAGAGCGTCGGGTTGAACACCCGAAGGCATCGGTTCGATTCCGGTCTCTTGCACAAAGGATAGCTCAGTTTGGTAGAGCAGATGACTTTTACTCATCGGGTCGCGGGTTCGAATCCCGCTCCAGCGCTCCGTTTCAGCCTGAAACGCTGATACCTCTGACGAGGACCGGACGCGCGCTTCAGTCGCGGTCCGGCCGTTTTGCCGCAAGGCTTTCCGTCCGAACCTAGACACTGTGAGACCGGCTTTGCGCCGCGGGTAGATGCCGCTTGCGCTGATGCCGGGTGGCTCCGCACGGCCGCGCGACACGTCTCGCGCGATCGCGCGCGTGCGCCCGTCGTCATGCAAGCTCAAGCCCCGGCCCGCCGATTTCGCGGGAAGCGTCGTCCGCGTCCTCACGTCCTTTGCAGGTGTAACCCGCTATCCGGCCGCGCTCGGCAGGAGGCAACTGAAGGAGGCGTGCCATGACTTTGAACAAGACTTGGCATTTGCTGATGCTGAACGTGACGGTGAAGGATGGCGAGCGTGCGTTGCTGACGCGCAACGGGCAGCTCGTGCGCGTGCTCGCGCCCGGCAAGCATCGCCTGTTCGATCCCCTGCACGAGCTGAAGGCCGAGGTGCTCGACGTGGTCCGCAGCGAATTTCCTGCGGAGCGCTACGCAGTGCTGAAGGCCGCGCGGCCTGATCTTGCCGCCGAGCTGTTCGAGGCGGTCGAGACCAAGGCGGACGAGATCGCCATCGTCAGCCTCGACGGCCGGCCCGTGCATCTGATGACGCCTTGGCAGGTGCGCGTCTACTGGAAGGTCGCAACGCGCATCGATGTCGAGCGCATCGATGTGTCCAGCGACGTCAGGGTCGACGCGCGGCACCTCACCATGATCGAGCGCAGCCGCTCGACCGTCATGAGCGAGACTGTGGTCGAGAACCACGAAGCGGGCCTGCTCTATGTCGAGGGCCGGCTCGTGGAGCGGCTCGCGCCCGGCCGGCACGCCTTCTGGACCGTCGGCCGCAAGATCGAGGTGAAGCGCCTCGACCTGCGGCCCCAGGCGGTCGAGATCACCGCGCAGGAGATGCTGACCAAGGATCGCATCGCGCTGCGGGTGACGCTGACGGCGTTCCGCCGCATCGTCGATCCCGAGCGCACGGTGGCGACCGTGCCCGACGTGGATGCGTGGCTGTACCGCCTGGTGCAGTTCGCGATCCGCGAGGCGGTGGCGGGCCGGACGCTGGACGAGGTGCTGTCTGCGAAGGCGGTGCTGGATGCGGAGCTGCGCGACTATGTGCGTGCACGCGTCGCAGAGTCCGGCGTGGAGGTGACCGAGCTCGGCGTCAAGGACGTGATCCTGCCCGGCGAGATCCGGGAGCTGGTGAACAAGGTGGTGGAGGCGGAGCGGGTCGCGAAGGCGAACCTGATCCGCCGGCAGGAGGAGACCGCGGCGACGCGTTCGCTCCTGAACACTGCCCGCCTGATGGAGGAGAACCCCCTGCTGCTTCGGCTCAAGGAGCTGGAGTCGCTGGAGCGGCTGGTCGAGAAGGTCGGCCGCATCGACCTCCATGCCGGTGAAGGCCAGGGCCTCGATGCCCTCCTGACCCGGCTCGTGCGTCTGAAGGCGCCCGAGAGCGCATGAACCGAAGGGCCGCCCACGGGCGGCCCTTCACATCGGCGTTGCCGCCGTCTGCGATGAACGCGATCGGCGCGCAGCGCGACCAATTTGGGCTCGTCGGGGATTGAGCGCGCTCGCAGGTTGCGTCATCTTGGGGCCGCAACGTCTTGATCAGGGAAGGCCCATGACCGTTCTTCAGGAATCGATCCGCCCCGCGGCACGATCCAGCGACTGGAAGGCGATCGTCGTCCTGATCCTCATGATCCCGGTGCTGTGGTCGCCGGTGATCCTGTTTCGCTTCGTTCTGTATCAGCCGTTCAACATTCCGTCCGGTTCGATGACACCGGCGCTGATGGTCGGCGACTACGTCTTCGCCGCGAAATACGCTTACGGGTATGGCCGCTATTCCCTCCCATTCGCGTCGTCCTGGATCTCGGGCCGCATCCTCGCCGCCGATCCCGAATACGGGGATATCGTGGTATTCCGGACGGCGAAGGACAGTTCTGCCGACTACGTCAAACGCGTCGTCGGCCTGCCCGGAGACCGCATCCAGATGCGGCAGGGCCGGCTCATCCTCAACAGCCGCCCGGTGACCCGCGTCGCCCTGGAGGCGACATTTGCCGGCGACGCCTGCGGTGTCGACGACCGCGCCGCCGTCAAGCGCTGGCGCGAGACGCTGCCGAGCGGTGCGTCCTATGTGACCTACGACTGCCTCGACAACGGCTATCTCGACAACACAGACGTCTTCACGGTGCCGCCGGGCCACATCTTCGTGCTCGGCGACAACCGCGACAATTCCACCGACAGCCGCGTGCAGTCGACGTTCGGCTTCGTGCCGATGGACAATCTCATCGGCAAGGTGACGCGGATCTTCTGGTCGCTGGATGAAGACGGCGAGCCGCGCTTCGAGCGGCTCGGGAAGGTGGAGTGAGGCTTGCTCCGTCATTCCGGGGCGGCGCGCAGCGCCGAGCCCGGAATCCATAATCACAGGCGGACGGGAATGGCCTACTATCTCTACATCCTTGCGAGCAAGAAACACGGCACGCTCTACATCGGCGTGACCAACGACCTGGTGCGCCGAGTGTATCAGCACAGAACGAAGACCGTCCCCGGCTTCACGAGCAAGTACGGCGTCGACAAGCTCGTCTTGTTCGAAATCTACGACGATGCCGTGAGCGCCAATGCCCGCGAGAAGGAGCTCAAGAAATGGCGACGTGACTGGAAGACGCGTCTCATCGAGGAGCAGAACCCAAATTGGGATGATCTCTATCCGGGGCTGACCAAATAAGGTTCATCCTGCACTCCTTGTCATTCCGGGGCGCGCCCCCTTGGGCGCGAGCCCGGAATCCATAATCACAGCCAGATGGAGTGGGCCCGCTATGCCCGTCGCCCGTGAGTTTCGTGGTTATGGATTCCGGGCTCGCGCCCAAGAGGGGCGCGCCCCGGAATGACGTGCTCCCCAAAACAAAAACCCCGGCATCGCTGCCGGGGTTTCGCAATTCGTATCGTGCCTGAACGGCTGGATCAGAAGTCCATGCCGCCCATGCCGCCGCCCGGGGGCATCGCCGGGCCGGCGCCGCCCTTCTTCGGCAGCTCGGCGACCATGGCTTCCGTGGTGATCAGGAGCGCGGCCACCGAGGCAGCGTTCTGGATCGCGGTACGGACCACCTTGGTCGGGTCGATGATGCCCTTCTTGACGAGGTCGGCATATTCGCCGGTCTGGGAGTCGAAGCCGTAATTGTAGGCCTTGTTCTCCAGGATCTTGCCGACGATCACCGAGCCGTCTTCACCGGCGTTGATCGCGATCTGGCGAGCGGGGGCCGACAGCGCCTTGCGCACGATCTCGACGCCGGTCTTCTGGTCGTCGTTCTTGGTGCGCAGGCCCTTGAGCTGCTCGGAGGCACGGAGCAGGGCGACGCCGCCGCCCGGGACGATGCCTTCTTCCACGGCCGCGCGGGTCGCATGCATCGCGTCATCAACGCGATCCTTGCGCTCCTTCACCTCGACCTCGGTCGCGCCGCCGACGCGGATCACCGCGACGCCGCCCGCGAGCTTGGCGAGACGCTCCTGGAGCTTCTCACGGTCGTAGTCCGAGGTGGTCTCCTCGATCTGCGCCTTGATCTGCGCCACGCGCGCCTCGATGTCGGCCTTCTTGCCGGCGCCGTTGACGATCGTGGTGTTCTCCTTGTCGATCATCACCTTCTTGGCGCGACCGAGCATGTTGAGCGTGACGTTCTCGAGCTTGATGCCGAGATCTTCCGAGATCGCCTGGCCGCCGGTCAGGATCGCGATGTCCTGCAGCATGGCCTTGCGGCGATCGCCGAAGCCCGGAGCCTTGACGGCCGCGACCTTCAGGCCGCCGCGCAGGCGGTTCACGACGAGGGTCGCAAGCGCTTCGCCTTCGACGTCCTCGGCGACGATGACCAGCGGCTTGCCGGTCTGCACCACGGCCTCGAGCAGCGGCAGCAGCTCGTTCAGCGAGGAGAGCTTCTTCTCGTTGATGAGGATGTAGGCATCGTCCATCTCAACGCGCATCTTGTCGGCGTTGGTGACGAAGTAGGGCGAGATGTAGCCGCGGTCGAACTGCATGCCCTCGACCACGTCGAGCTCGGTCTCGAGCGACTTGGCTTCCTCGACGGTGATGACGCCCTCGTTGCCGACCTTCTTCATGGCGTCGGCGAGGAACTTGCCGATTTCGGCATCGCCGTTGGCCGAGATGGTGCCGACCTGGGCGATCTCGTCGTTCGAGGTGACCTTCTTCGAGTTCTTCTCGAGGTCGGCCACGACGGCTTCGACCGCGAGGTCGATGCCGCGCTTGAGGTCCATCGGGTTCATGCCGGCGGCGACCGACTTGGCGCCTTCCTTCACGATCGCCTGGGCGAGCACGGTGGCGGTGGTGGTGCCGTCGCCGGCCGCGTCAGCGGACTTGGAGGCGACTTCGCGCACCATCTGCGCGCCCATGTTCTCGAACTTGTCGTCGAGCTCGATCTCCTTGGCGACGGTGACGCCGTCCTTGGTGATGCGGGGAGCGCCGAACGACTTGTCGAGCACAACGTTGCGGCCCTTCGGACCGAGCGTGACCTTCACCGCATTGGCGAGAACGTCGACGCCGCGCAGCATCTTGTCGCGCGCTTCAACCGAGAATTTGACTTCTTTGGCTGCCATCTGGATTTTTCCTTGAGGGTTTGACTGGAGGGGAGGAGAGGGGCTCTTAAGCCGCCTTCTTCTTGGACTCGCTGACTTCGAGAACGCCCATCACGTCGCTCTCCTTCATGATCAGCAGGTCCTGGCCGTCGATCTTGACCTCGGTGCCGGACCACTTGCCGAAAAGCACGCGGTCGCCGACCTTCAGGTCGATCGGGATCAGCTTGCCAGCTTCGTCGCGGCCACCGGGGCCAACGGCGACGACTTCGCCCTGGGAGGGCTTTTCCTTGGCAGTGTCGGGAATGATGATGCCGCCAGCGGTCTTCTCTTCGGCGTCGATGCGCTTGACCACGACGCGGTCGTGAAGCGGACGGAATTTCATGCAGTCCTCCTAAGCAATTGCTCGGGTTGAGGTTTTGAGTGTTAGCAATCGTTGCCCGTGAGTGCTAGCACGAGCGCGCCTGAAATAGGACAGGAATTTTGCGGGAGCAAGGGTTTGTAGCAGAAAAAATAGCAGCCGAAAGCGCGGACTGCCAGAAACCCCTCGCCATCGTTAACCGGGCAGCCGTGACCGTATTAGCACGGAGTCGTCTCTGCTGCTAAAGCATTGAATTTCAACAGCTTGTTAAACTTTTGGGCTTGAGATGAGTTGTCAGTTTGCGTCACATTTCTCTCATGTGAGCGCATCGTTTCCGGGTGGCTCCCCGGGGCACGGACCAAGCCACTCGCCGAATGCGCTCCTGCAAAGGAGGTTTGGCATGGGACTGCGCGTTGGGGGCGTTTCCGAGGAATTCCGGAAACAGATGCTGGGCTACGGGCTGACGACGGCACAAATTCTCTATCGGATGCCGGATCATCCCTCGCTGCTCCAGACCTATGTCTGGCAGAACTACGACATGTTTCCGAAATTCCCCGCGCTGACCGATTTCCTGGCGTTCTGGCAGGAGAAGCTCGACGGTCCCCTCCATTCGGTGACGGTGGCGCATTCCAAGCTGATCAAGCCGGCCGAGCTCCGCGCCGTTGACGGCGTGTTCCGCCTGCATTGAGGCCGCGTAGGGTGGATTAGCCTGCGGCGGCGCGACGCGCTGCCGCTGGCGTAATCCACCTCGCTTCTCTCCGCGTGCCGAAACAGAAACGGTGGATTACGCCTTCGGCTAATCCACCCTACGAGATCACGCAATCAGACGCCGCCGCTGCAATAACGCGTCCACATCGCGCGATAGGCCGCGTCCACCGCTCGTGCATATGAGATGGGGTTGGCCGCGGCCGTGGCGTTGATCGTTGCGGGCAGTTCGCGGCGCAATTTGTCGAGCTCGCCGGTCTCGGCCGCGCGACTGGCCGCGATCTCGACATAGGCCTCCTCGCTGTCGGCGACCCAGTCCGGCAGGCCAAGCGCGGTGAGGATGGCGCCGGCGGCGCGGCCGGGCAGGCTGTTGCCGAGCTTCGCCACCACGGGCACGCCCATCTGCAGGGCTTCCCATGTGCTGACGCCGCCGTTCTGCGGGAACGGATCGAGAGCAATATCGATGCGATTGAACGATGCCAGATGCTCGTCCCGCAACGTGGCCCCGAGCAGATCGACGCGTTCGGCCGGCAATCGGCAAGCCGCAAATCGCGCCAGCAGCTTGTCGCGGACGAGTTGATCGTCGAGCGCAACATCCTTGATCAGGAGGCGCGAGCCCGGCACCCGTTCGAGGATACTGGACCAGACTGCCGCGGCCTCGTCCGAGATCTTGCTGATGCGGTTGAAGACACCGAAGGTGACGAAGCCGTTCGAGAGTGCCGGCGTCTTGCCCTGCGCAATCCCGGCCGGCAGCGGCGCCAGCGTCACGAAGCACGGCAGGTCGACCACCGTCTCTGCAAACAGATGCCGAACGTCGTGCGGAATCCCGACCGGATCCGAGAACAGATAATCGATTGTCGGCAACCCGGTGCCGGTGCCATGGCCCCAGCCGTGCGCCTGGATCGGTGCCGGCTTGCGCGCAAATACGCCGAGGCGGTTTCCTCTGGTATGGCCGGACAGATCGATCAGGATATCGATGCGATCGTCGCGAATCTGGGCGGCGAGGCGATCGTCGCTCCATTGCGAGGCGTCACGCCAGCGATCGGCGATGCCTTGAAATTCGCGTGTCGTCGCGTCCACTTTCGCCGAGCACGAGTAGCACACGATCTCGAACTGGGCGCGGTCATGGTGTTGCAGGACGGGCTTGAAGATGAACGCAGCCGAATGCGCGTTGAAGTCCGACGAGACGTAGCCAAGCACCAGGCGGCGATCCGGATCGCGGCCGTTGTCATGCGGTGCCGCCGCTTCTGAAGCGATTTTCGCGCCGATCCGCTCCCACCATACGCGTCGCGCCTGCTGATGCCGCTCGACGCTGGCGTCCGGCACAAAATCGAGCGTGAAGATCTTGCTCGAGATCGCGCTCTCGAGATCGGGCCTGATATCGAGGGCTCTGTCGAAACTGGCGAGGGCTTCGTCTACCCGGCCTAGTCCGGCAAGACAAAGGCCCAGTACCAGATGAGCCTGATCGGAATCGGGCGCGATCGCGAGCGCCTTCTCGCAATCGGATAGTGCCTGGGCCACCTGCCGGCTCTGAAGCAAGACATTGGCGCGCCAAAGCCATCCGTTCACGTCGTCAGGGGCGAGGGCGATTGCCCGGTTGCAATCCGCCATGGCCTCGTCGAATCGCTGCAGCTCCCGGAGTGCCACGGCGCGGTTCGCCAGCGCCGCCGCATAGTCGGGCTTGATCGCGAGCGCGCGGTTCAGGCTTGCAAGAGCCTTGTCGTAGTTGCGCAGACGGCAGAGCGTGGAGCCGCGGCCGTTGTGGGCTTCGGCGAGGTTTGCGTCGACGGCGAGCGCCCGATCGTAGCTGTCGAGCGCTTCCTGGTAGCGATCCAGGGCCGCGCTCGCGTTCCCGAGATTGGAGAGAGCGAGGGCGTAGTTGGGCCGCAAGGCGAGCGCCTTGCGATAGCTCTCGCGGGCATCATTGTGACGTTTCAGCCCGTTCAGCGCGACGCCCAGGCTCATATGGGCTTCGGCCGATCGCGGATCGACGACAACCGCCCGGCTCAGCAGGCTCTCGGCCTGCTGATAATTCCCAGCATCGGACTCCAACGCGCCGAGCATATGCAGCGCGATGAATTGATTGGGCGCGATCTGCAGGAGCTGGCGATAGGCAGCCTTGGCCCCGGGCAAGCGTCCCTTCTTGTGCAACTCGAGCGCTTGCCCGAGCAAGGGCAGCACGTCGGCCTTTTGCCGCTTCTGAAGCCGGGCATTCTGAAATGCACGCTGACCGACATTGCTGCCCATGAATCAATTCCCCCGGATGTCCCGGGCGAGACTAGTTCAGCGCGAGAACGAAGACGAGACGACCCCAGCCCGACGCGCCAGCTTGGGGCAAGCTACGATCCGATACGGTGATCGCGTGATTGGCCTCAGCCTCTTACCCTCCAGGGGAGGGTCCTGGAGGGGGAGGGTGACAGCGCGGATGCGGCACTACTCAACACGACCAGCTCTGCGATTGCTGCCTCGCCCACGACTGGATAAGCTGACCTGCAAGCCATACCGCGCGACGGCGGCTCAGAAACAGGGAGGCAGACAATGGCCAAGCAAAAGGCATCGAGGCCCGCATTGAAGACCGCGGTGAAGAAGTGGAGTGGCGCCAAGGCGGCGGCGCGATCCTCGGCACGCAAGGCCGTGAAGGCGAAGGCGCGCACTGCCGCTGCGAAAAAGCCCGCACGTCCGAAGCAGCGCATCGCCGTCAGCCATCACCGCGAGGAAGACTTCAAGGCCGACGGCCTGCGCGCCTACGCGAAGTATCGCGATCTCGGCATCGGCGAGGCGACCCATGGCCTCGCGCAGGCGCATGTGATCCGCCTGCAAGGTCCCTGCAACCCGGCCGAGGTGTCCAAGCTCCACTATCACGACGTCGAATTCCAGATGGTCTACGTGCTCAAGGGCTGGGTGAAGACCTATATGGACGGGCAGGGCGAGACCTTGATGCAGCAAGGCAGCGCCTGGACCCAGCCGCCGAAGATCAGACACATGATCCTGGACTATTCGGACGACGTGGAGCTGCTGGAGGTGATCCTCCCCGCTGAGTTCAAGACGGTGGAGCTGAAGGCGTAAGCGCAACTCTCGATCGCTAAAATGCGGTCGATCCGAGAAACCGGGCGGTCAGCAATCGGGATGATTTCGGCCGCCCCGCAAGCCTGGTGCTAACCAGTCGAAAATACCTCTCGCGTCAACTCAAGGCTGTGTCAACGCGGGAAATGCTTTCATGGCGACCAACACTTTTGGCCGACGCGGCACCGTAGCGCCAGCTCCAAGAGCATCGTTTCAAGCCGCCGCCGCGCCGGTCGCGATAGAGAAGCCCTCGTCCAGCGAGGAGACGCTTTTTGCCGACAACAAGCTTCTGGCCGACATCCCCTTCCTCACCATAGGCCTGATCTTCGGTCTGGTCCTGATCTTCGTTCTGCAGCGTAGTCTCGCCATCGACATCGCGCGGGACGGCGACATTGATGTGCGCTCGCTGATCGCTCAGGGCGCGTCCGGCTACGATCTCGTCGTCGGACGGGGGGAGTGGTGGCGAATCGGCCTTGCGCCGCTTCTGCATGGCAGCGGGTGGCACCTCGTGAGCAATTGCGTTGCGCTGTTCATCGTCGGCGTCAGGCTGGAGTCGCTGATCGGCCGCGGCTGGTTTGCTTTGATCTTCGTTGCCAGTGCATTGGCCGGAGAGGCCGGCTCGCTGCTGGGCAACGGTCCCGGCACGGTCGGCGTCGGTGCGTCCGGCGCCATCACCGGGCTGATCGCCGCGCTGTTCGTGGCGAGCTTCGATCCCGAAGCGGACGCCGATCAGACCATATCGAGGCTGAAGACGTCGCTGTTCTTCGGTGTTCCCGCACTGCTGCCAATGGCCTTTGGCGCTTCCGGCAACGTCAACTATTACGCCCACGCAGGCGGTGCGGTGGCCGGCGCCGCGCTCGCCGTCACGCCGTGGCTCGCCTTCTGGTCCTATGTCAGCCTGCCGCGGAGTGCGAGCATGACCTTGCTGGCAGGATCCATCGGATCTCTCATCTGCGCCGGCTTCGCCGCCGCGCATTATTCGGCCTACATGGCCGATGCCGCGCACTATATCCGCGCCTCGGAAGTGCCGATGAAGGGCGACGAGATGGCCAGCCGGTCGCTCGATCTCGTTAGCCGCTACCCGAAAGACGCGCGGGCTCACGTCTACCGTGCTGTCTTCTTCCTGGAACAAGCGGATATCAATGCCGCCGAGAGGGAAGCGCAAACCGCCATGTCGCTCGCAGCTTCGGACGTGGCGGGTGGGCCGGTGCGCTCCGGGGCGCAGGGCTTGATAGCGGTGTTGCTGTGGGTGCAGGGGCGAACCAGCGAGGCAAAGGCCATGGCGGCCGAGCCGTGCCGTTCCAAGGTGCCTGAGGTGCGTCGCATCCTGCAGAAGTCGAAATTGTGCGGTTGAGGCAAAGATTCTCGCCGCCGTCATTGCGAGGAGCTCTTGCGACGAAGCAATCCAGACTGTCTCCGCGGACGCATGTCTGGATTGCTTCGCTTCGCTCGCAATGACGCGTGGAAAGAGAGCCTACGCCAACACCCCCACCACCGCTCCCATCAGGCACGTCGTGAGCGTCCCCGACACGATCGACTTCAGCCCCAGCGCATTGATCTCCTCGCGCCGCTCCGGTGCCATCACCCCTAAGCCGCCGATCATGATGCCGAGGCTGGCGAAATTGGCGAAGCCGCACATCGCATAGAGCATGATCAGGCGCGAGCGCGGATCGAGCGTATCGGGCGGCAGCTTCGAGAAGTCGACATAGGCGATCAATTCGTTCAGCACGGTCTTGGTGCCCATCAGGCTGCCGGCGGTGATCGCTTGATCCCACGGCAGCCCCATCAGCCAGCACACCGGCGCCATGACGAGGCCGAGCAGCCGCTGCAGCGAGATCGCGGCGCCGCCGACGTGCGGGAGCAGGTCGAGGATTGCGTTGACGAGATAGACCAGCGCCACCAGCACCAGCAGCATCGCGACGATGTTGATCAGCAGCTCGATGCCTGCGCTGGTGCCTTTCACGATCGCGTCCATCGTGCTGGCGACCTCCATCTGCGGATCCTCCAGCGCGCCGCCGGTGCGCTTGTCGGAGGTTCCAGGGACCATGATCAGGCTGACCAGGATCGCCGCCGGCGCGCCGAGCACCGAGGCGATGACGAAATGCGCGGCGGCGTCGGGAATGAGCGGCGCCAGCAGAGTCGCATAGAGCACCAGCACGGTGCCGGCGATGCCGGCCATGCCGCCGGTCATGACCAGGAACAACTCGCTGCGCGTCATCTGTGCCAGATACGGCCGCACGAACAGCGGTGCCTCGACCATGCCGAGGAAGATGTTGGCGGCGGTCGAAAGCCCGACGGCGCCGCCGACGCCGAGGGTGCGCTCCAAGAGCCAGGCCATGCCGCGGACGATCGGCGGCAGCACGCGCCAATAGAACAACAGCGTCGTGAGCACGCTCATGACCAGCACGATCGGCAGTGCCTGGAACGCCAGGATGAAGTCCGCGCCTGGCGCCTTCAGGTCGAAGGGCAGGGGTCCGCCGCCGATATAGCCGAACACGAAGGCGGAGCCGGCCCGCGAGGCCGCCGAGATCGCGCCGACCGCCTCGTTGATGGCGCCGAAGGCATGGGCGACGACCGGCAGCTTCAGCAGCACGAGGGCGGTGACGAAGGTCGCGGCAAGGCCGATCGCCGCCTGGCGCAGCGACACCGCGCGACGATTTTCCGCCAGCGCGAAGGCGATCAGCAGCAATGCGAAAATGCCGAGTGCAGATTGCAGGCGCAGCATGATGTCTCAAGCCCCTCGATGATTATGGCCGCCCATGCGTTGCAAAGGCAATGCCGGGAGCAGCCGGGAACGACCAGTGTTGACAAGCGGGGCCACCTCGGCCACCCCGGGGGCCTTCGATATCGAGGGAAAGAGCGGTCCGAGCGTGACCGAAGAGGCGATGCCAGAGCAGCCAATATCCGGACATCGACCGGTCACCGCCGGTGAGCTCCTCCGCCATCCCGCTTTCCTGTTCTTCCTGCTCTCGCGCAGCCTGTCGCGCTTCTCCAGCCAGATCGCGGCCGTCGCGATCGGCTGGCAGATCTACGATCTCACCGGCTCGGCGTTCGACCTCGGGATGGTTGGTCTCGTCCAGTTCCTGCCCACCGCGCTTCTGGTGTTCGTCGCCGGCCACGCCGCCGATCGCTACGAGCGCAAGCGCGTCGTCCAGCTCTGCCAGCTGGTGGAGGCCGCGACCGCGCTCTATCTCGGGGCCATCACCTATCTCGGCGCGGTCAGCGAAGTGCAGATCTTCATCGCGACTTTCCTGCTCGGAATCGCCGGCGCGTTCGAGAGCCCGACCACGGCGGCGCTGCTGCCGCTGATCGCGCCGCAGGGCTCGCTCCAGCGCGCCACTGCCGTCTCCAGTGGGGCGGCGCAGGTCGCGACCATCACGGGACCTGCGCTCGGCGGCATCGCCTATGCGGTCGCCCCGCACCTTGCCTATGCCGTGATGGTCCTGTTCTGGGTCTTGGGGATGATCTTGACCGGCTTCATCCGGCCGCGCCCGCAGGCGATCGCGAGGGAGGGGATGGACTCGGACAACATCTTCGCCGGCGTCCGCTTCATTCGCAGCAACCCGGCGATCCTCGGCACCATCTCGCTCGATCTGTTCGCCGTGCTGTTCGGCGGCGTCACGGCGCTGCTGCCGATCTATGCCCGCGACATCCTCCAGACCGGCCCGGTCGGGTTAGGCGTGCTGCACGCCGCGCCTGCGGTCGGTGCCTTGCTGATGACCATGGTGCTGGCGCGCCACGCGATCTCCCGGCATGTGGGCCTTCGCATGTTCCAGGCCGTGATCGTGTTCGGCCTCGCCACCATCGTGTTCGCGCTGTCGTCCTGGATGTGGCTGTCGGTGCTGTCGCTTGCAATCCTCGGTGCGGCCGACACGATCAGCGTCGTGATCCGCTTTTCGCTGGTGCAGCTGTCGACGCCCGATGAGATGCGCGGCCGCGTCGGCGCGGTGAACTTCCTGTTCATCAACGCCTCGAACCAGCTCGGCCAGTTCGAGAGTGGAGTGGCAGCCGCGCTGCTCGGCGCCATGCCTGCCGCCGTGCTCGGCGGCGTCGCCACCGTCGCAGTGGCGCTGCTCTGGATGAAGCTGTTTCCAGCCCTGCGCAAGGTGGAGAGCCTGGAGTAGGCGCTCCGCTCTCTCAACGTCATTGCGAGGAGCTCGCGACAAAATTGCGTAGCAATTTTGCGCTGGTGCGACGAAGCAATCCAGAATCTCACCGCGGCGGCAGCCTGGATTGCTTCGCTGCGCTCGCAATGACGATTGTTGAGATGGCGTGGAGACTTAACTCGCGTCACGCCCGCGGCCCGGCAGCAGCAGGCGCCTCTTGACGCCTACTGTGCATGGGGTTGTTTTCGCGCTTTTTTGTTCAGCCCCGCCCGACGAACGGCATCTTGGTCGCCATAACCGTCATGGTCAGCACGTTGGCATCGAGCGGCAGGCCGGCCATGTAGGCCACGGCATCGCCGACTGCTTTCGCGTCCATGCGCGGCTCGTGCTTGGTGGTGCCGTCGGGCTGCAGCACGCCGGGGCCGTTGACCATGCGGTCGGTCATCGGGGTTGCGGCATTGCCGATGTCGACCTGGCCGACGGCGATGTCATACATGCGGCCGTCGAGATTGCTGGCCTTGGTGAGGCCGGTGATGGCGTGCTTGGTCGAGGTGTAGGCCGCCGAGAATGGCCGCGGCGCGTGCGCCGAGATCGAGCCGTTGTTGATGATGCGGCCGCCGCGCGGGGTCTGATCCTTCATGATGCGGAAGGCGTGCTGGGTGCACAGGAACGGGCCGGTGAGGTTGGTGTTCACCACGGCCTGCCATTGCTCGAGGCTGAGATCCTCGAAGTTGACGGCCGGCGCGCCCATGCCGGCATTGTTGAAGAGCACGTCGAGCCGGCCGTAGGTCGCCTTCACCTTGTCGAACAGCGCGGCGATGGAGTCCGGCTTGGTCATGTCGGCGGTGACGCAGAGGCTTTTTCCCGCGGGACCGAGCTTTGCCGTCTCCTCGAGCATGTCGAGCCGGCGGCCTGTGAGCACCACGGTGAAGCCGGTGTTCATCAGCGCCAGCGACGCCGCGCGCCCGACGCCGGTGCCGGCGCCCGTCACCAATGCGATCTTTTTCGCTTCACTCATCGTTTCCTGCCTTTTCTCTTCTGCTGTCAGGTTTTGGGTTCTTTGTCGTTCTTGTAGGGCGGGCGCGGAATGTTCTGATGCGCCGCGCGCAAGGCCGCCGACCAGCGCGAGCGCAGGTCGTGGAAATAGGGCTCGCCTGCCTCGATGCGGTGGTTGAGATCGGCCTCGCAGGCATCGTTGCGCACCACCAGCACGTCGATCGGCAGGCCGACGCCGAGGTTCGAGCGCATCGTCGAGTCCATCGAGATCAGGCCGGTCTTCAGCGCCTCATAGAGCTCGACGTCGTAATGCATGGCGCGGTCGAGCACCGGCTTGCCGTATTTGTGCTCGCCGATCTGCAGGTACGGCGTGTCGGTGGTGCACTCGATGAAATTGCCGGCGGTGTAGACCATGAACAGGCGCATCCGCGCGCCCTTGATCTGGCCGCCGAACAGAAAGGAGACGTCGAAGGACACGTCCTCGGATTTCAGCGCCGGCCCTTCGGTGGCATGCACCGCCCGGATCGCCCGGCCGATGCGCTGGGCGGCCTGGAACATGGTCGGCGCGTTCATCAGCGTCTCGATCTCGCCCGTATTGGGATCTTCGAGGCCCTCGGTCAGCGTCGACAGCACCGACTGGCTGATGGCGAGGTTGCCGGCGCTGGCGATCGCCATGATGCGCTCGCCGGGCTTGGAGAAGATGTGCAGCTTGCGGAAGGTTGAGACATTGTCGAGGCCGGCATTGGTGCGGGTATCGGCGATCATCACCAGACCGTCCCGAACCAGGATTCCGCAGCAATAGGTCATTTCCAGTCCCCGAACGCGTTTGCGCGGAATTACTAGCCAATTTCAAGGGCCACTCCAACCCCCGATTAAGCCCGTCATTCCGGGGCGCGACGAAGTCGCGAGCCCGGAATCCATTCCTCCACCAACTCTGCGACCAGATGGATTCCGGGTTCGCGCTACGCGCGCCCCGGAATGACGGTGCGAGACGGCAAGCTAGTCAGCTGCGTCGACCAGAAACGCCTCATCAACCGGCACGCCGAGCGCCGTCACCAGCCGGTTGGTCTCCGCGGCCATGCCGACGATGGCGAGCAGCTCCCCATATTCGGCCTCACTCATGCCCTTGGCCCGTGCCGCGGCCGTGTGGGAGTGGATGCAATAGCTGCAGCCATGCGCGATCGACACCGCGACGTAGAGCATTTCCTTGACCTTGGGATCGAGCGCGCCGGGAGCCATCACCTCCTTGATGCTCTCCCAGGTCCGCCGCAGCGTCTTCGGATCATGCGCCAGCGCGCGCCAGAAATTGTTGACGAAGTCCGATTTCCGCACCTTGCGGATATCGTCGAAAACGGCGCGCGCTTCGGCCGAGAGTTCATCATCCGAAAGTAGTTTCACAGTCGCCATGGCTACCTCGCGGGTCTGATCCGATCCCGCGATTGTAGCATGCCGAATGTGTTCGGCTGGCGGCTCCTAGCTCTGCCGCTGGGATTGCGATTGCGACTGCCCGCCGCGGCCGGCCTGTTCGACCTTCACCGCCACCGTCAGCGTTTCCGTGCCGCCGCCGTAGCGCGTGCCGCGCACCGGGGCCGCGCCGAGATAGTCAAGCCCGATCGCGAGGCGGACATGCGCGTCGGTGGCGCAGATGCTGTTGGCGGGATCGAAGCCGACCCAGCCGAGATCGGGCACGTAGGCCTCTGCCCAGGCATGGCCGGCGTCCTGGTGCACCGTGTCGTCCGCACGCAGGAAATGTCCGGAGACGAAGCGCGCCGGCACGCCGCCGGCGCGGGCGCAGGCGATGAAGATGTGCGCGTAGTCCTGGCAGACCCCGCGCTTGAGTGTGAACGCCTCCGCTGCGGACGTGCCGCTGTTGGTGGGGTCCTCGTCGAACGTCATGTGATCGGTCACCTGCGTCATCAGCGTGTGCAGGAAGCCCAGCGTGTCGCTCTCGGCCTCGCTGCGCAACTGGCGCGCGACCGCCGTCATCGCCGGATTGACCGAGGTGAGGTCGGTGACGCGCAGGAACATGCCGGGGGGAAAACGCTCGTCGCTGCCGCGCAGCACGCCGCCGGTGTCGTGAGTCTCGATCAGCCCTTCGGCAATGATCTGGATGTCGCCGACCGGCCCGCAGGACAGCACGTGGGTGACGTTGCCGAACGCGTCCTCATGCATGTCGAGCTTGGTGTCGGTGGAGACGTCGATCTGCCATTCCGCGACGTATTGCCCGTCATGGCTGCCCGGCGTCATGCGCAGGATCTGGATCACGCTGGTGGCCGGCGGCTCGTAGCGATAGGTCGTGGTGTGCTGGATTCGCAGGCGCATGGTGGACCGTGTCGTTTGTTGTAAGGCGTGACTGCCGTCGCAAAGAAGCTCGTCATGCCCGGGCTTGTCCCGGGGCATCCACGTTCTTCCTCGTCGCGCAAAAGCAAGAACGTGGATGGCCGGGACATCTAGCGCGAAGACGCGCTTCGCGCTCTTGCCCGGCCATGACAATATCCCCTGTCGTCAGTCGAGCGACATTAGATCAAATACTGCTTCGTGATGATTTCGCCCAGCCTGGAATTGTCCGCGATGAATTCCTGAATGAATTCATGCACGCCATGCTGGAAAATGTCGTTCATGTTGCTGTGTTCCAGCCGGTTGCGGATGCCGCGGGCGTGGCGCTGGGCCGGGCCCTGGCGGCCATAGGCGACGCCGATCTGGTCGAGGTTGCGCACGAGGTTGCCGTAGCAGCTGGCGAGCGAGCGCGGCAGCGTGTCGTTGAGGATCAGGAGGTCCGCGATCAGCCAGGGCTTCAGCGTCTCGCGATAGACCCAATGATAGGCTGTCAGCGCCGAGACCGAGCGCAGGATCGAGCTCCACTGGTAGAAGTCGAGCGGCCCGCCGACATGCTCCTCCTCGGGCAGCAGCACGTGATACTTCACGTCGAGGATGCGCGCGGTGTTGTCGGCGCGCTCCAGGTGCACGCCCATGCGCGAGAACCAATAGGCGTCGTTGCGCAGCATGGTCCGATAGGCCGAGCCGTCGAAACGCAGCGAGGTCTCCTGCACGAAGCGCAGGAATTTTGCCAGGTCCTCGCGCGTCGAGGTGCCCTTGCTCCACACCGCCTGAAGCTCGATCCAGGCCGAGTTGATGGTGTCCCACATCTCGCTGGTGAGGGCCGTGCGCACCGAGCGCGAGTTCAGCCGCGCCGCTTCGATACAGTTTCGGATCGAGGACGGGTTGTTCTGGGAGAACGAGAGATACTCGACGACGTTGTGCTCGTTGGCTTCCTCATAGGCCTGATAGAAGCTCGCGGCGACCCCGGCCGTGAGCAGCGCCGAATCCCATTCATTGGTCTTGCCGATATAGGCGGCGGGAAGCGCGGTGACGCGCAGCGTCGCATCGATGGTGCGCGCGAGATATTCGGCCCGTTCGACGTAGCGGGCGAGCCAGTAGAGGTTTTCGGCGGTACGCGACAGCATCTCTCTACTCGTCCAGAATCCAGGTGTCCTTGGTGCCGCCGCCCTGGCTCGAGTTCACCACCAGGGAGCCTTCCTTGAGCGCGACGCGGGTGAGCCCGCCCGGCACGATGGTCGTGCTCTTGCTGCCCGTGAGCACGAAGGGGCGAAGATCGACGTGACGTGGAGCGAGGCCCGACGCCGTGCAGGTCGGGCAGGTCGAGAGCGCCAGGGTCGGCTGGGCGATGAAACCTTCCGGCTCGCGCTTGAGCTTGTCGCGGAACGCTTCGATCGTCGCCTTGGTCGCGGCGGGGCCGATCAGCATGCCGTAGCCGCCGGAGCCGTGCACTTCCTTGACGACGAGCTCACTAAGATTGTCCAGCACATAAGCGAGGTCCTTCGGCTCGCGGCAGCGCCAGGTCGGCACGTTCTTTAGGATCGGCTCCTCGCCGAGATAGAATTTCACGATGTCGGGCATGTAGGAGTAGATCGCCTTGTCGTCGGCGATGCCGGTGCCGACGGCGTTGGCGAGCGTGATGTTACCGACCGCGTAGGCCGACATCAGTCCGGGCACGCCGAGCACCGAATCGGGACGGAAGGTGAGGGGATCGAGGAAGTCGTCGTCGACGCGCCGATAGATCACGTCGACCCGCTTCAGCCCTTCCGTCGTCCGCATGAACACTTCGTTGTTCTTGACGACAAGGTCGCGGCCTTCGACCAGCTCGATGCCGAGCTTGTCGGCGAGGAAGGAGTGCTCGTAATAGGCCGAATTGTAGACGCCCGGGGTGAGCAGGGCGACCGTCGGCTCGCCGGAGGCGCTTTGCGGCGCGACCGAGCGGAGCGCTGCGAGCAGCTCGTCCGGATAGCGCTCGACCGGCGCCACCCGGTGGCGGGCGAACAGATCCGGAAACAGCCGCATCATGATCTCGCGGTTTTCCAGCATGTAGGACACGCCCGACGGCGTGCGGGCGTTGTCCTCCAGCACGATGAAGTCCTCGGCGTCGACCCGGACGATGTCGATGCCGGCGATGTGCACGTAGACGTCGTGCGGCACCTGCTGGCCGTTCATCTCGGGCCGGAACACCGGGTTCTGGAAGATCAGATCGTCGGGCACGATGTCGGCGCGGAGGATGTCGCGGCCGTGATAGATGTCGCGCAGGAACATGTTGAGCGCGCGCACGCGCTGCTTCAGGCCCTTCTCCAGCCGCGCCCATTCCTTGCCGGACATGATCCGCGGAATCACATCGAAGGGGATCAGGCGCTCGGTGGACTCGGAATCGCCGTAGACTGCGAAGGTGATGCCGATCCGGCGGAACAGGAGCTCGGCCTCCTGGCGGCGATATTCGAGCGCCTCGGGAGGCGTCTCCTTGAGCCAGCGCGCCAGCTCCTGATAGGCGGGGCGGAGGTCCCCGCCGGGAATGTTCATTTCGTCAAACGCGACTGCCATAGATCCCGACTTGTCTCCCCAGGCGTTGCGCCATGCGCCAGGTCGCGTCAGCCTTGATGAGACCGCAACGTCCTGTGGCCATGCGTCAACAGTGCATGACTTTCATGTGGTAGCAAGGGCCGGGCCAGCGCGATAAGCATGGAGAGGGGGCATTTGCCGGCGACGGCCGGCGGCGTGCCTGAAAAAATGGCTGAAGACTGCTTATTTCAGAAGCAAAACCGCGTGACTTCAACGCGTTACCTCGGCAAAGTCGGCGTCACAGGTGAGGGACTTAAGGCATGAGCGAGATCGTCACGGCGGGCATTCTGGTCATCGGAGACGAAATCCTGTCCGGCCGGACCAAGGACAAGAATATCGGCTTCATCGCCGAATACCTGACCAATATCGGCATCGACCTGAAGGAGGTCCGCATCGTCTCCGACGACGAGCCGGATATCATCGCTGCACTGGATGCATTGCGGCATCGCTACACCTACGTCTTCACCACGGGCGGCATCGGGCCGACCCATGACGATATCACCGCAGATGCCGTCGCCAAGGCGTTCGGCGTCGGGATCGACCATCATCCGGAAGTGGTCGCCCGCTTTCGCGAGCGCTGGAGCGAGCAGGACCTCAACGAGGCCCGACTACGCATGGCCCGCATTCCCGAGGGCGCCGAGCTGATCCAGAGCGCGACCATCCTCGCCCCCGGCTTCAAGATCGGCAACGTCATCGTCATGGCCGGCGTGCCCTCGATCATGCAAGCGATGATGGACATCGTCTCGCCCAAGCTGAAGTCGGGCGTGCGCATGCTGTCGGACTCCGTCCGTGCCAATGCGCGCGAGGGCGACATCGGCGGGCCGCTGCGGGCGATCGCTGCCGCCCATCCCGACACCATCATCGGCAGCTATCCCTTCATGGACGAGGAGCAGAAGCCCAACACCAATCTGGTGGTGCGCTCGCGCGATCCCGAGAAGCTCGCGGCGGCAATGGCCGCGGTGAAGGAAATGCTGGCGGGATTGAACGTCAACCGCTAGCAGGGAATTGCCGGACGAGATTGCAGGAGACAGGCGATGGCTGGTGAAGCACCGGAACTGAGTGCGCAGGAGCGGGCAGGCAAGGCCTTCCCCGTCTCGTGGGACCAGTTCCACCGGGATTGCCGGGCGCTGACCTGGCGGCTCAACGAGGTCGGTCCGTTCCATGCGGTGATTGCGATCACCCGCGGCGGCCTGGTGCCCGCCGCGATCGTGGCGCGCGAGTTAGGGGTGCGCGTCATCGATACGGTCTGCGTCGCCAGCTACGACCACAACAAGCAGGGCGAGCTCCAGGTGCTCAAGGGCATTTCCGAGGCGACAATGACGCTCGGCGGCGGCACCGGCAAGGGCCTGTTGATCGTCGATGACCTCGTCGATACCGGCAAGACCGGCAGGATGGTGCGCGAGATGCTGCCCGATGCGCATTTCGCCACCGTCTACGCCAAGCCGATGGGACGCCCGCTGGTCGACACTTTCATCACCGAAGTCTCGCAGGACACCTGGATCTTCTTCCCCTGGGACACAGCACTGTCCTACCACCCGCCGCTGCGCGACGGCGCGGCGTGACCAGAGCGAATGGCGAGTAGCGAATGGCGAGTAACACCGACCCCATTCGCCATTCGCCATTCGCCACTCGCCCCCTCCAGAACCGAGTCACGCCCACCGGCGACATCATCGCCACCCCACACCGCGGCCTGTTCACCGGCAATCGCGGCATCATCCACGATCCCGCGACGAAGACGCTGTTGAAGAAGCGCTGGTCGACGCCGGCCTGGATCACATGCCTGTGCGAATTCCGCGGCTGGCGGCGGCCGGTGATGGCGCGGCGGAGCTGGACCGAGCTGTTCTTCCTCGACGAAGCCACCGCCTTTGCTGCCGGACATCGCCCATGCTTCTTCTGCCGGCGTGACGATGCCAACCGGTTTCGCGCGGCATGGGAGAGGGGAAACGGCGCAAGCAAGGTGAGCGCAAAGTCGATGGACGCAAAGCTGCACCTGGAGCGTCTGGATCACGGCCGTAAGCGCCTGCACCCACTGCGAGGGCCGCTCGCAGACTTACCCGATGGCGTGATGGTGCAGCAGGGCGAGCAGAGCTATCTTGTGACGAAAGGCCGGCCGCTGCTTTGGTCGCCAGCCGGCTATGCCCGTACCGAGCACGAACTGTCGAGTGCGATGCTGCTGACGCCTCCATCCACATTACGGGCGTTCAGCGCCGGATATCGACCGGCGTTGCATCCGACCGCTCCGGACTAGCCGAGCGACCTGCGGATCACCGCCATCACCCCAGCCTCTCGCGCGCCAGCGCCGCGCCGGCGCCAAGCGCCACCAGCTTGGCTTCGGCGATCTCGCGCCGCATCGGCGCCATGCCGCAATTGGTGGTGGCGATGATGTTGCTCTTGGGCACGAATTGCGACACCGCCTCGATCACCTTCACGACGTCCTCGGCCGTCTCCACCGTGTCGCTGGCGACGTCGATGACACCGGCCTGCACGATCTTGTTCTTCAGCAGCGCGAGCAGGTCGAGCGGCACCTTGGAATTGCGGCACTCGATCGCGACCTGCTGGATCGGGCTTGCGTCGATGGCCGGAAAGATCTGCTCGTATTGCCGCCATTGGCTGCCGAGCGTCTCCTTCCAGTCCGTATTGGCCTTGATGCCGTAGCCATAGCAGATGTGCACGGCGGTGGCGCAGGTGAGGCCCTCCGCGGCGCGCTCCAGCGCCTTGATGCCCCAATCGTTGACCTCGTCCATGTAGACGTTGAAGGCGGGCTCGTCGAACTGCACGAGGTCGACGCCGTCGGCCTGCAAGGCCTTGGCTTCCTCGTTCAAGAGCTCGGCGAAGGCAAAGGCCATCTTGACCCTGTCGCCATAATAGCGGTCGGCAATGGTGTCGATGATCGTCATCGGGCCGGGCAGGGTGAATTTCAGCTGCTTCCTGGTGTGCGTGCGCGCGACGCGCGCCTCGAAGGCATGGACGCGGTCCTTCAGCCGCAGCGGCGCGACCACCTGCGGCACCATCGCCTTGTAGCGGTCTTTCCGGATGCCCATCTCGACCTTGTGGGCGAAATCGATGCCCTCGATCTTCTCCAGAAAGCCGTGCACGAAGTGCTGCCGGGCCTGTTCGCCTTCGGTGACGATGTCGATGCCGGCGTCCTCCTGGATCTTCAGCCAGATCAGCGTCGCATCGCGCTTGGCGCGGGCGAGCTCGTCGCCTTCGGACTTCCAGGGCGCCCAGAGCATGTTCGGCTCGGCGAGCCATTCCGGCTTCGGCAAGGAGCCGGCGATCGTGGTTGGAAACAGCATGGCGGCCCTCCCGGCGGGTTGTTGCGCCCCTTCCTGCCATGTCCTAACGTCGAGGTACAGAACAACAAAAGTCGTCATTGGCTGGCGGCAGCGATAGGGACGGCGCAAGGGAAGGCCCATGATCGACCTCTATTACGCGCCGACGCCGAACGGCTGGAAAATCTCGATCATGCTGGAGGAGCTCGGGCTTCCCTATCGGGTGATCCCCGTGAACATCCGCGCCGGCGAGCAGTTCAATCCTGAGTTCCTGGCGATCTCTCCGAACAACCGCATTCCCGCGATCGTCGACCACGAGCCCGCTGATGGCGGCGCGCCGTTCTCGGCGTTCGAGACCGGCGCGATCCTGATCTATCTCGCGGAGAAGACCAGCCGCTTCCTGCCCGCCGATTGGCGCGGCCGCTCCAGCACGATCCAATGGGTGATGTGGCAGATGGCGGGCCTCGGGCCGATGCTCGGTCAGCACGGCCATTTCGCGCTCTATGCGGCCGAGAAGATCCCTTACGCAATCGAGCGCTATCGCGACGAGGCGGCGCGGCTCTACGGCGTGCTCGATTGCCAATTGGCCAGGACCGGCGCCTATGTCGCCGGCGACTATTCCATCGCCGACATCGCCTGCTTCCCCTGGACCATGACCCACAAGGCGCAGGGTTTTACGCTCGACGACTATCCCAATGTGAAACGCTGGTATGCCGAGGTCCGGGCAAGGCCGCAGGTGCAGGCGGGGCTTGCGATCGGAAAATTCGTGAAAGAGCCGTTCGACGAGGAATCACGCAAGATCATGTTCGGGCAACGGGCTAAGGAAGTGCTGGGAAGGAAGTGACTCGTCATTCCGGGACGCGCGAAGCGCGAACCCGGAATCCACCAGGCAGCGTACCGAGAGGCGAAATGGATTCCGGGCTCGCGCCAAAGGGGGCGCGCCCCGGAATGACAGCAAAAAGGAACCCCCATGATCGAATTCTTCTTCGACTGCTCCAGCCCCTGGACCTATCTCGCCTTCCACAACATCCAACCGCTCGCCAAGGAGTTCGGAGCCGACATCACCTGGCGGCCGATCCTGGTCGGCGGCATCTTCAATTCGGTCAATCCGAGCGTCTACGCGCAGCGCGAGAAGCCGGTGCCGCTGAAGGCGCGCTACATGAAGAAGGACCTCGCCGACTGGGCACGTTCGGCGGGTCTTGCCATCAAGATGCCACCGACGGTGTTCCCGGTGAACAGCGTCAAGGTGATGCGCGGCTGCCTCTGGCTCGGTCAGGACATGGTGCCGTTCGCGACATCAGTGTTCGAGGCCTATTGGGGCGAGGACAAGGACATCTCGCAGGACGCGGTGCTTGCGGAGATCTGCAGGAGGGTCGGCATCGACGAGCAGAAGTTCTTCGCCGGTATTGCCGAGCAGGGCATCAAGGACCAGCTCAAGGCCAATACCGAGGAGGTCATCGCGCGCGGCGGCTTCGGCTCGCCGACGATCTTCGTGAACAAGACCGACATGTATTTCGGCAATGACCGCCTGCCGCTGATCCGCGAAGCGCTTTTGCGCAGCAAGGCGAGCGCGGCCTGATGGTGCGCGCCGTCGTCTGCCGCGAACTCGGCGCGCCCGAGCGTTTGCTGTTGGAGGAGTTTCCGTCGCGCGCGCTGAGGCCGGGCGAGGTGCGCGTCGCCATCCGCGCCGCCGGGCTGAACTTCCCCGACGTGCTGATGGCCGCCGGCGAATACCAGCTCAAGCCGGAGCTGCCGTTCACGCCGGGCATGGAAGCGGCCGGCGACGTCACCGAGGTGGCATCGGAGGCAAGCGGCGTTGCCGTCGGCGACAAGGTCATCGTGAAGATGCGCTTTGGTGCCTTCACGGATGAAGCGGTGGTGATGCCGTCGCAGCTCACTCCCATGCCGTCCACCTTCGACTATGCGGAGGCTGCCACCTATCTCGCCGGCCACGGCACGGCCTATCACGCGTTGATCGATCGCGGCCGGGTCACGCCCGGCGAGGTGCTGCTGGTCCACGGCGCCGGCGGCGGCGTCGGCCTTGCCGCCGTCGAGATCGGCAAGATGCTGGGCGCGACCGTGATCGCGACCGCCTCCAGCGACGAGAAGCTCAGAATCGCGAAATCGCGCGGCGCCGATCATCTCATCCGCTACGACCGCGAGCCGTTCCGCGATGCCGTCAAGCGCATCACCGACGGCCGCGGCGCCGACGTCGTGTTCGACCCCGTCGGTGGCGAGGTCTTTGAAGACTCGATGCGCTGCATCGCCTGGGGCGCGCGGCTCCTGGTGATCGGCTTCACCGGCGGCATCGGCTCGGCCAAGACCAATCTGTTGCTGATCAAGGGCGCCAGCGTGCTCGGCGTACGCGCCGGCGAAGCGGTGCGGAAGAATCCTGCGCTCGGCGAGGTCCGCCTGAAGGCGCTTTTGCAATGGGCGGAGGAGGGCAAGCTGCGCCCCAACGTCTCGCACCGCCTGCCGCTTAAGGACTATGCGAAGGCGATGCGGTTGTTGCTCGACCGCAAGGCGATCGGACGCGTTGCGCTACTGATGTGACGTCCGCGCGACGGTGTCGCGGCCGCCCGGCGCGTAGCCGAGGCAAGTCCGCACGATCTGGCCGCAGACGGCGTCACGCGCATTTCCGATGTCGGTATTCCCGGCATATTGCACCTCGGTGACCTTGCCGCGAGCAAAGCGCAACTGCACGCGACAATAGCCCGAAGGCGCCTGGCCTCCGATATTCAGGCCGGGCGGAAGCGTGAGCGTGGGCGGCGCGATGCCGCCGGGAGGGCTCGCCGCGTGCTCGTACATCCAGATCTCGCCCGAACCGTCCTTGGCGGTTCCGGCCGGCAGGCCGGCGCACATGCGGATCGCCGACTGGTCGAGACCGATCAAGCTGGCTCGTCCGCGCTGCGCCCACTCGGCGTCCTGCTCGGCACAGCCGGCAAGGACGAGTGGCGCGAGAGCCGCCATTCGCAGGCAAAGTTGCATCGGCATCGCTTCCCTGTGCGATGCGAACGATAGCGCAAGGTGGTTTTGCGATGCAGCAGGCCTGTCGACCGACTGTCCATGCGCACTTGGCATGGATCAAACAGCCGAGTTGCGCGTTATGGCGCGCTACGCGCTCGTCACTTGTACTCGCGCTCCGTCCACCACGGGAAGTAATCCGGCATGTCGGTGGACACCTTGTTCTTGAAGTGCGCGGGACGCTTCTCCAGGAACGACACCACGCCTTCCTTGACGTCGTCCGAGCGGCCGCGGGCGTAGATGCCGCGGCTGTCGACCTTGTGGGCTTCCATTGGATCGTCGGCGCCCATCATGCGCCACATCATCTGGCGGATCAGCGCGACCGACACCGGCGCGGTCTTTGCCGCAAACTCCTTGGCGAGCGCTCGGGCGGTCGGCAGCAGATCATCGGGGGCCACGACCTTGCTGACGAGGCGGCCCGCAAGCGCTTCCTGCGCCGGGAAGACACGGCCCGAATAGCACCATTCCAGCGCCTGCGAGATGCCGACGATGCGCGGCAGGAACCAGCTCGAGGCCGCCTCGGGCACGATGCCGCGCTGGGAGAACACGAAGCCGAAGCGCGCGGCCTCTGAGGCGATGCGGATGTCCATCGCGAGCTGCATGGTGACGCCGATGCCGACGGCCGGGCCGTTCACCGCCGCGATCACGGGCTTGAGGCATTTGAAGATGCGCAACGTCACTTGGCCGCCGCCGTCACGCACCTGCGGGTCGCTATAGTCGACCTTGCCGTCGGCAAAACGCTTGACCGGCCCGCGCCGCGCGTCGCGGTCGAACGTGTCGGCACCGGAGGAGAGATCGGCGCCTGCGCAAAAACCGCGCCCGGCGCCGGTGACGATGATGGCGCGGACATTGTCATCCTTGTCGGCAGCGTCGAACGCGTCGATCAGTTCGGCTTGCATCTGCGCGTTGAAGGCGTTGAGCTTGTCGGGCCGGTTCAGCGTGATGGTGAGGATCTGATCGGCGACCTCGTACTTGATGGTCTCATACGCCATGGCTGGTTTCCTTCCCTGTTTCTTTGTCGCTCTCTCTAGCACGTCATTCCGGGGCGCGCGAAGCGCGGGCCCGGAATCCATTTGTCCACATCAGTAATGCGGATGAGTGGATTCCGGGCTTGCGCCAAGAGGGCGCAACCCGGAATGACGAGCGAGCGTTTGTTACGCCGGCGGCTTCGGCCAGGGCCGCTGCGGGCCGCGCAGGCCTTCGAACGCCTTGGCCATGCCGAGCACGCCGATGTCGTCGAAGCGGCGGCCGATGATCTGCACGCCGATGGGAAAACCCCTGGCGTCGAAGCCGCCGTTGAGGGAGATCGCCGGGTTCTCCGACATATTCCACGGCACGGTATAGGCGATGTGCTCGAACGGCTTCATGGGATCGTTGGTCGGCGACGCCCATTCCGCCGGAAAGTTCACGTTCGGCGCGGTCGGCGAGATCACATAGTCCAGCTCGCAAAAGAGCTTCGCCGCAGCCGCGCGGATCGCCATGGTCTGGTTGAAGCCGCGGATGACGTCGACGCCCGAGAGCTTGGCCCCGGACTCGCCCCACTTGAAGATATAGGGCAGCACCTTGGCCTGCTCGGCCGGCGTCAGCTTGGACAGATCGTCCCACATCCGCGCGCGCCAGAAATTGTCGAGGCCGTCGAGCATCTCGCGCGTGAGGATGCCGTCGACCTCGGTGACGACGCTGCCTGCGGACTCGAATGCCTTCGCGGCCTTCACTGCGACCTCGCGCACCGGCTTCTCCAGCGCCAGGCCGCAGCCGGGATCGAGCATCAACCCGATGCGTAGTTTTCGCGGAGATTTCTCCAGCCCCTTCCAGTTCAGCAACTCGGCCGGCAGGCTCATGCCGTCGCGGCGGTCGGGCTTTGCGATCGCGCTCATCATCAGCGCGCAATCGTCGACCGTGCGGGTCATCGGGCCTGCGACACGGCCGACATAGGTGGGGTCGATCGGCACGCGGCCAAAACTCGGCTTCAGGCCGACGAGGCCGCACCAGCCGGCGGGCAGGCGAACCGAGCCGCCGATATCGGTGCCGAGATGCAAGGGCCCGTAGCCGGCCGCGGCGGCGGCGCCTGCGCCGGCGCTGGAGCCGCCCGGGTTCTTGCTGAGATCCCACGGGTTGCGCGCGAGCGCATGGAACGAGGAGAGCCCGGAGGACAGCATGCCGTAATCGGGCATGGTGGTCTTGGCGAAGATGATGCTGCCGGCCTCACGCAGCCGCGCAGCGGGCGGCGCGTCCTTCTCGGCCGGCACGAGCTTGACGCTGGCTGCCCCCAGCGGCACCGGCACGCCTTTGGTCGCGATGTTGTCCTTCACCGTGACGGGTACGCCGTCGAGCGGCCCGGAGGGCTCGCCGCCGGTCCAGCGCGCGGTCGAGGCCTTTGCGGCCTCGCGCGCGCCATCGGGGTCGAACGCATAGAGCGCCTTCAGATGCGGTTCCCACGCCGCGACATGCGCGAGCACGTCCTCCAGCACCTCGCTCGGCGAGAACTGCTTGGCACGATAACCCGCGATCAGGTCGACCGCGGACAGATCGTGCAGCGAGGTGACCGCTTCCTCGACGCTCTTTTTATGCATTGCCACCCACCGGCATGCGCGTCTCGACGATGCGGGCGAACATGCTGGCACCGATCGGCAGGATCTTGTCGTCGAGCACGAAGCCGGGATTGTGCACGGGCACCGAGCCGTCATGGCCGACCCAGAAGTAAGCGCCGGGAATCGTCTCCAGCATGTCGGCGAAATCCTCGCTGCCCATCTTCGGCTGGATGCGGGTGATCACGTTGGCGGGATCGACGATGGTGCGCGCGACCTCCTCGACCACCTTGGACTGCTCGACCTGGTTGACCAGAACGCCGAACGTGTCGCGGATGTCGGCTTCGATCGTGCACTGATAGGCGGCGGCGATGCCGGCGCAGATGGTGCGGATGCGCTCGGCGATCAGGGCGCGGACTTCGTTCGAGAAGGTGCGGATGGTGCCGCACAGATGCGCATCGCCCGGAATGACGTTGTAAGCCGAGCCGGCATGGATCTGGGTGATCGAGATCACCGCGGCTTGCAGCGGGTCGACGTTGCGGCTGACGATGGTCTGGATCGCCTGCGCCAGTGTGGTCGCAATGACAACCGCGTCCTTGGAGCGCTCGGGCATCGCGCCATGCGCGCCGTAGCCGGTGATGCGCAGGTCGAAGAAGTCGGCACTGGCCATGGCCGGGCCCGGCAGGATCGCGATCTCGCCATGGTTGAGGTCGGGCGCGTTGTGCAGGCCGTAGAGCTCGTCGCAGGGAAATTTCTCGAACAGCCCGTCCTTGATCATGGCGCGGGCGCCGCCGAGGCCTTCCTCGGCCGGCTGGAAGATCAGATGCACGGTGCCGTCGAAATTCCGGGTCTCGGCGAGATAGCGCGCGGTGCCGAGCAGCATGGTGGTGTGGCCGTCATGGCCGCAGCCGTGGAAGCGGCCGGGGATCTTCGAGCTCCACTTCAGATTGGTGTTCTCTTCCATCGGCAGCGCGTCCATGTCGGCGCGCAGCCCGATGCGCTTGCTGCCGGTGCCCTTGCCCTTGATGACGCCGATCACGCCGGTGCCGCCGAGGCCGCGATGCACTTCGATGCCCCAGCTCTTCAGCTTGTCGGCGACGATGCCGGAGGTGCGCACTTCCTCGAAGCCGATCTCGGGATGGGCGTGGAGGTCGCGCCTGATTGCGGTGAGCTCGTCGGCGTAGCCGTCGATGCGATCGATCGTGGGCATGTGGTCCTGTCCGGTTAGCGTGAGGGAGGCGTGAATACGGGGCCGTTCGGCTTGATGCGGATGCCCGGGCGCAGGCGCGTCCAGGGTAGCGAAGCGGTGTCGGCCGGCATCGCACCGGGCGCGGCACAGATCATCAGCTTCTCGGCGATCGGCTCGAAATCGGCGCGGAAATGCACCGAGCTCTTGTTGACCAGGATTTTCTGTTCGGTCGGCTCGATGCCGACATAGCGGTACATCGCCTGGTCGGCGAGCTGGGCCTTGTGCGAAGAGACGACGATGCGGACATCGCCGATGCGCAAGGCTGCGGACGGGCCCATCTCCATCTCGCGGCCGCCGTAATAGGGACCGGGCGCGATGAAGCGGCCGTCCGAGAGCTGCTCGACCACGAAGGTCTCGCGATAGGGCTCGTCGCCGGGGATGCCGGACTTGCCGCCGAGCGACAGCGTCACGGTGGCGCCGACGCCGGCTGCGTGCGCGGCCTTGGCCGATTCCGGATCGTAGATCGCGCCGGTTGCGGCACTCGCCTTGTTGCGCACCAGCGCGCGCAGCATGCCCGTGGTGTCGGAATCGCCGCCGGCGCCCGGATTGTCCTGGGTGTCGGCGATGATGATCGGCTTGCGCGCGCCCTTGGCAAGTTCCATGGCGTGGCGCACGCCGTCGTCGGGCGTCCAGATCTTGCCGTCGAAATCGTTCTCGTGGCTTTCGATCAGCTTCAGAAGCGCGTCGGCCGCACGATCGGCGTCGTGTTGCGTCTTGCCGTAGGCGAACACGCTGGGGCCGCAGTCGCGGAAATCGGCGGCGGGAAAGCCGGGCGCGAAAGAGAGGGTGGGAACGGCATCGCTCTCCAGCGCGGCGAGTCTTTCGTAGATGCCTTTGGTGGGCTGGTCGTTGGTGCATTGCCAGCTGATCGGGATCAGGAATGGCAATTGCCGGAAGGCCTTTGCGAAGCGCTGCTTCGTCTGCAGCAGCAGCACGAGATGGCGCGCGCAGGCGCGGCCGGTCTCGGCCATGTCGACATGCGGATAGGTGCGGTAGGCGATCAGCGCGTCGGCATGCTCCATCATCTCGGGCGTGACGTTGGCGTGGAGATCGAGGCTGGTGACCAGCGGAACATCCTTACCGATGACGCGGCGCACGCGCGCCAAGATCTCGCCTTCGCCGTCGTCGAGATGCTCGGTCACCATCGCGCCGTGCAGGTCGAGATAGACGGCGTCGATCGGGCCGGCGGCGGCGATGCCGTCGACCATGACCTTCACGATGCGCTCGAATGCGTCTTCGGTGACATGCGCCGACGGGCTCGCGCCGCAGGCGATGGTCGGAATGAGTTCCCAGCGGTTCGCCTCGGCGCTGTCGACGAAACCGGCGAGCCCGACATTGATGCGGCGCATCACCTTCAACACGTCGGCACCTTCAGTCATCGCCGGCCAGCCGCCGCCATGCTGGAAGTCCGCGAATGTCGCCTTCGTCGGAGCGAAGGTGTTGGTCTCGTGCAGGAAGCCGCCGACGGCGATGCGTGTCATTCAGTTCAGGTCCAGCGTTGAAAAGTGCGCGACGTTAGCCTTGGCTCTGAGGAGAGGGCAAGGTGAGAGGCCATCGTGCCACGCATAGGGTCAGATCGATTTGGGAATGCTGCTCCGCCGTCATTCCGGGGCGCGCGTAGCGCGAGCCCGGAATCCATCGTGCGACAGAGTTCGCAGCCTGATGGATTCCGGGCTCATCGCTTCGCGATGCCCCGGAATGACGAGTGGAGAGACCTAGGCCGTCGCCCCCACGCCCTCGGCCACCGGCCTGAAGTTCGCAAAATCCCAACCCCGCCCGGGCGCCGCATCCAGCAGCGCCTTGGTGTAGGCCTCCTTAGGATGCGTCAGCACTTCGGCGGCCGGTCCCTGTTCGACGACGCGGCCGTGCTGCATCACCACGACCTCGTCGCAGATCTGGGCTGCGACGCGGAGGTCGTGGGTGATGAACAGGATGGCGATGCCGAGCCGCTTCTGGATCTCGTCGAGCAGCTCCAGCACCTGCGCCTGCACCGAGACGTCGAGCGCGGAGACCGCTTCATCCGCGACCAGCACGTCCGGATCGAGCGCGAGTGCCCGGGCGATCGCGATGCGCTGGCGCTGGCCGCCGGAGAATTGGTGCGGATAGCGCGACACCGCATCCGGCGGCAGGCCGACCAGCTCGAGCAACTCGCGCGCCCGCTTCATCGCGTCGGCGTGCGCCACGCCGTAATTGACCGGGCCTTCGGCGATGCTCTCGCCGACGGTGACGCGCGGATTGAGCGAACGATAGGGATCCTGGAATACGATCTGGATCTTCTGCCGATGCGGCTGCAACAGGCGGCGCGAGATGTCGGCGATCTCGCGGCCGGCGAGGCGCACGCCGCCGGAGGTCGGATCGATCAGGCGCACGATGCAGCGCGCAACCGTCGACTTGCCCGAGCCGCTTTCGCCGACGATGCCGAGCGTGCGGCCCTTGCGCAGGGTCAAGGTGACCTTGTCGGCAGCGACGACCTCGCGGCCTTTGCCGAAAAAGGCGCGCTCCTTGTAGACCTTGCTGAGCTCGTTGGCCTCCAGCACCACGGGCTCGCGGGTTTCCTCGCGCGGCGGGCGCGGCACCAGGCTCGGCACCGAGGAGAGCAGGTTGCGGGTGTATTCCATGCTCGGATTGCGCAGCACGGTCTCGAGCGGACCGGTCTCGACCAGCCGGCCCTGCCGCATCACCGCGACGCGGTCGGCGATCTCGGCGACCACGCCCATGTCGTGCGTGATGAACAGCACGGCGGTGCCGTGATCGCGCTGGAGCTCGCGGATCAGCGACAGGATCTGCTTCTGCGTGGTGACGTCGAGCGCGGTGGTCGGCTCGTCGGCAATGAGCAGCTTCGGCTCCAGCACCAGCGCCATCGCGATCATGATGCGCTGGCGCTGGCCGCCGGAGAGACGGTGCGGGTAGGAGGCGAAGATGCGCTCGACCTGGGGCAGGTGGACCTGCTCCATCATGTCGAGAATGCGCTTCCTGCGCGCTTTGGCATCGAGTTTGGTGTGGGCGCGGAGCACCTCGTCGATCTGGCGGCCGACCGGCACCACCGGATTGAGCGCGGTCATCGGCTCCTGGAAGATCATCGCCATCTTGGTCGCGCGGAGCTGGCGCAGGCGGCGGTCGGTGGCGGTGAGCAGCTCCTCGCCGACCAGCTTCACGCTGCCGCCGGTTGGCACCAGCGTGCCCTTCGGCAACAGGCCCATGGTGGTGAGCGAGGTCACCGACTTGCCCGAGCCGCTCTCGCCGACGAGGCACAGCGTCTCGCGCTCGCGCACCTGGATCGAGATGCCGTCGATGATGTTGGCGCCTTTCGGCTGCTTGCCGATGGAGACGACGAGGTTGTTGATGTCGAGGATGGTGTCGGTCACGTCAATTCTCTCCGTCATTCCGGGGCGCGACAAAGTCGCGAGCCCGGAATCCATCGGGCCGCAGCACGCGTGGTGAAATGGATTCCGGGCTCGCGCTACGCGCGCCCCGGAATGACAACGCTACTTGTTTCACTTCCCCTCCCGCTGCTTCATGCGCGGATCGAGGGCGTCGCGGGCGGCGTCGCCGATCAGGTTGATGCTGAGGATGGCGATGGAGAGCAGCAGGCCCGGCCAGAAGATCAGCGACGGCTTGATCTGGAAGTACTGGCGGCCCTCGGCCATGATGTTGCCCCAGGTCGGCGTCTCCGGCGAGATGCCGGCGCCGAGGAAGGAGAGGATCGCCTCGGTCAGGATGGCGCTGGCGCAGATATAGGTGCCCTGGACGATCAGCGGCGCGATCGTGTTCGGCATCAGGTGGCGCCACATGATCTTCGGCAGGCTCGAGCCGACCGAGATCGCGGCCTCGACGTAAGGCTCCTCGCGCGCCGACAGCACGACCGAGCGGACCAGGCGTGCAACGCGCGGAATCTCGGGGATCGTGATCGCGATCAGCACGGTCCAGAGGCTGGCGCCGGACAGCGACACCACGGCGATCGCGAGCAGGATGCTCGGCATTGCCATCAGGCCGTCCATGACGCGCATCATCACGGAATCGACCAGCTTGAAGAAGCCGGAGACGAGGCCGATCGCCAGCCCGATGGCGATCGACAGGATCGCCGCACCGATGCCGATCAGAAGCGAGATGCGGCCGCCATAGATCACGCGCGACAACACGTCGCGGCCGTAGGCGTCGGTGCCGAGCAGGAAGTGTGCGGAAGATGGCTTGAGCCGCTGCGACGGGGCGAGCTGGATCGGATCATGCGGCGCGATCAGCGGCGCGAGGATTGAGACCACCACGATCAGCGCGAGCAGGCACGTCGCGGTGGCGATGATCGGGGTCGAGGTGAGGAATCCGAATCGCGGCCGCAGCGGCGACGTGATCGGAATGGAGGACTGGGGAAGGGTATCGACCGACATTTTGTTCTTGTCCTTGCCTCAGTACCGGATCCGGGGATCGAGCAGGGTGTAGGCGACGTCGATGAGAAGATTGACGACGACGTAGATCAGCGAGGTCAGCAGGATCATCGCCTGGATCACCGGATAGTCGCGCGCCAGCACCGCATCGACGGTGAGACGCCCGATGCCGGGGATGTTGAACACGCTCTCGGTGACGACGACGCCGGAGATCAAGAGCGCAAAGCCGGTGCCGATCACGGTGATCACGGGCACGGCGGCGTTGCGCAGAGCATGGCGCATCATCACCGCAACCTCGTTGATGCCCTTCGCGCGCGCCGTTCGCACGTAGTCTTCGCCGAGCACGTCGAGCATCGCCGCACGCGTCATGCGCGCGATCAGTGCGACGTAGATGAAGGACAGCGCGCAGGTCGGCAGGATCATGCGCTCGAAGAACGGACCGAAGCCGTTGAAGATGCTACGGAAGCCCTGCACCGGCACCCAGCGCAGCTCGATCGCGAAGACCTGGATGAGGACATAGCCGACCACGAAAACCGGCACCGAGAAGCCGAGCACGGACAGACCCATCACGAAACGGTCGATCCAGGTGCCGTGCTTCCACGCCGCGATCACCCCCAAGGGAACTGCGACGATGACGGCGAGGATGATGGTGCACAGCGCGATCGAGATCGACGGCTCGACGCGCTGGCCGATCATCTTCATCACCGGCAAATTGGAGATGAGCGACGTCCCGAGGTCGCCGTGCAGCAGCTTGTTCACCCAGGTGACGAACTGCACGATCAGCGGCTCGTTGAGGCCGAGCGATTCGCGGATGCGCTCCAGCCGTTCCGGGGTCGCGTTGTCGCCGGCGAGGATCGCGGCGGGATCGCCGGGGGTGAGGCGGAGCAGGAGGAAAACGAACAGCGCGACCACGCCCATCACGGGCACGGCGGCGAGAATTCGGCGAAGGAGATATCCGAGCAAGTTGGATCCGTCAGTTTAGAGTCAAATTGGGCAGGGCTCTTCGGCCAGCCTGCCATCAGCCTAACATTTCAGCAATTCCCGTGCCACGAGGGCCACAGTTTTTGCGGTGCAGCCAATCTTCGTAGGGTGGGCAAAGCGGAGCGTGCCCACCTGCTTTCGGTCGGGAAAACGGTGGGCACGGCGCTTTGCGCCTTTTGCCCACCTACGGGATCGCTTCGCGATCACTCCAGCGTCGCCAGCAGCCCCGCCATCAGCCGTCCTCGCTCAGCGAGACTCTCGACTTCGATATACTCTTCGAGCGTGTGGACATTGCCGCCGCGCACACCGAGGCCGTCGAGCGTGGGGATTCCCATCGCGCCGGTGAAGTTGCCGTCCGAGCCGCCGCCGGAGCTTGCATGCGGTAATTCCATGCCGAGAGATTTGGCAATGCCGCGGGCCTTCTCGTACAGTGCCATGGTGCCGGCATTGGGCTCCCAGACCGGCCGCGTCACGCCGCGCGTGACCTTGAAGCTGACGTCGTTGCTGGTGCCGGACAACGCCAGCATCCGCTCGACGCCGCGGTCGAGATCGGCCTGGCGCTTGGCCATGGAGAGCGCCTCGCCCGTCGCCGTGGTAGCAACGCAATTGACCCATTGGCCGCCATGCACGACGCCGACCGAGAAGGTGCAGTCCTCCGTCGTCATGGCGTCGATCGCGAGGATCTGTCGCGCCATCTCGCGGATCGCCGAGCGTCCCGAGGACAGCGTCGCGCCGGCGTGGCTCGGCCGGCCCGTCGCTTCGAGGTTGAAGCGTGCGATGGCGTAACGTCCGGTGGTGACGCCGTTGTCGGCGCGGCCGGGCTCCGGCACCAGCACGTATTTGTTGCGCGCGGCTTCCGCCTCGATGATGTCGCGCGTGGAGGGCGTGCCGACTTCCTCATCCGGCGTGAACAGCACGGTGATTGGCAATGGGGTCGTGAACGAGGCGCGTGCCAGCTGGCGGATGGCTTCCAGCGAGAGGTAGTTGCCGCCCTTCATGTCGTAGATGCCGGGGCCATAGCACTTGTTGCCCTCGCGCCGCCATTTCAGCTTCTCGATGGTGCCGACCGGGTGGACGGTATCCATGTGCCCGGCGATCAGGATGCCGGGCTCGCCCTGCTTCGGATGGGGGAAACGCGCGCGGATGACCCCGCCGAAGCCCTGGCGGCCGGCGATGCGCTCGATCGTCGCACCCATGATCGCCATATCTCGCGCTGCGATATCGAGCATGCGGTCCACGGCACCGGCATCCCAGGTGGGGCTTTCGCATTCGATCCAGCCGCGCAGGCCTTCGAGCATGGCCTCGGAATCAAAGGGAAGATTGGCAGGATTCATCTCAATGTCTCTCAAGCTTGGAAAGATGGAACGCGCATTGCATTGGCGCGGACGGGACAAGCGGAGGGTGTTGTAGAGCCAAACCGATCTTTGTGGAGCCCGTGCGCGCGCCGCAAGGGCTTGCACCGAAACCGGATTGACGCGCTTCACCCTGTCTGCAAGTCTCGAAAGACGAAGGCATTGCATGAGGTTAGTTCGCCCAACGAACGAACCTCATGCTCAATCAATAACCTGCCTTTGAACAGTTTCACGTCAGGAGAACTTTCTATGTTCCACTTCATGCGCCGGGGGCCTCGCGCGTTCGCCTCCACACTTGCGCTGTCGGTCGTCGCGCTTTCGACCGCGCTGGCCTCGCCGGTGCTCGCGGCCGGCAAGACTCTCACGGCGGTGCTGCATTCGGATTTGCGCATCATCGATCCGATCTTCACCACGGCCTACATCACGCGTGACCACGGCTACATGGTTTACGACACGCTGGTGGCCACCGACTCGAATTTCAAGGTCCAGCCGCAGATGGCGGACTGGAAGGTCTCCGACGACAAGCTCACCTACACGTTCACGCTGCGCGACGGCCTGAAGTGGCATGACGGTGCGCCGGTGACGGCGGAGGACTGCGTCGCTTCGCTGAAGCGCTGGGCTGCGGTCGACGGCATGGGCCAGAAGCTCATGGACTTCACCGCCAGCATCGAGGCGACCGACCCCAAGACCATCACGCTGAAGCTGAAGGAGCCCTACGGCCTGGTGCTCGACTCCATCGGCAAGCCGTCCTCGCGCGTCGCCTTCATGATGCCGAAGCGCCTTGCGGAGACGCCGCCGGACAAGCAGATCCCCGAGCAGATCGGCTCTGGTCCGTTCAAGTTCGTGCAGGGCGAATTCCAGCCCGGCGTGAAGGCGGTCTACGTCAAGAACACTGACTACGTGCCGCGCAAGGAGCCGGCGAGCTGGACCTCCGGCGGCAAGGTGGTGAAGGTGGACCGCGTCGAGTGGATCACCATGCCGGACTCGCAGACCGCGGTGAACGCGCTGCAGTCGGGCGACATCGATTTCATGGAGAACCTGCCGTTCGACATGCTGCCGGTGCTGGAAGGCAACAAGGAGCTCACCATCGAGGTCCTGAACAAGTTCGGCTTCCAGACGCTCGGCCGGATGAACTTCCTGCATCCGCCGTTCGACAACGTGAAGGTGCGGCGTGCTGCCTTGCTGGCCCTGAACCAGAAGGACGTGCTCGACGCGCTGGTCGGCAACGCCAAATATCAGAAGATCTGCGGCGCGTTCTTCATTTGCGACACGCCGCTCGCAACCGATGCGGGCTCCGAGACCCTGGTCAAGGGGAACGGCATGGCGCAAGCCAAGAAGGCGCTCGCCGAGTCCGGCTATGACGGCACGCCGATCGTCATCATGGCCCCTGGCGACGTCACGACGCTGAAGGCGCAGCCGATCGTTTCGGCCCAGCTGCTGCGCGAGGCCGGCTTCAAGGTCGACCTTCAGGCGACCGACTGGCAGACGGTGGTGAGCCGCCGCGCCAGCCAGAAGCCGCCGAAGGAAGGTGGCTGGAACATGTTCTTCACCAACTGGGTCGCGGCCGACGTGTCCAACCCGATCGCCAATCTCTCGATCGGCGGCCAGGGCAAGAAGGGCTGGTTCGGCTGGGCGGAGGACGCCAAGATCGAGCAGCTCAAGGACGCTTTCGTCCGCGCGGCCTCGGTCGACGATCAGAAGAAGATCGCCGCCGACATCCAGAAGCAGGCCTATGAGCAGGTGATCTACATTCCGCTGGGGCAGTATCTCATCCCGAGCGGCTGGCGCAAATCGCTGACGGGCGTGCTCGACGGCCCCGCGACGCCAGTGTTCTGGAACATCGACAAGAAGGAATAAAGCATGATCCGGAAAAGTGCGAAGCGGTTTTCCGGAAAGATCACGCGCAAACAACAACCTAAAGCGCGATGACGATCATCCGAATCTCATCGCGCTTTACGCGCCGCGCGCCTTGCATGTGAATACGAACGGCGCCGCAGTTTCCTGCGGCGCCGTTTTTTCTATGAGGCGGTCTGTGATCGCGCTCGTCTAGCAGTGGCTGTCGCGCAGCTGCTCGAGCCCTTCACTCATGAATGCCAAGCTCGAGTCCATTCGTTCATCGGAACGAGGCTGCGAAATCGGCTGTTCGATCTCGGACGCGGGCTGATCCGATCTGTTCTCTTGTTCCATCTCGCCAATCCTCTGAATTGCTGCAGTACAACATCGCGAGGGGCGGGAAGTTCCTAGCTGATCGGGCGATGATGCGGCCTGAACAGCCGCCCTTTCTCCACCACCAGCACGATCGCGAGCGCGGCGAGGGTGGATAGGAAAAAGCCGATCGAGAACGGCAGCAGCGTGCCGTCGAAGCTCTGCCCGATTGCCATGCCGACCACGATCCCGATCAGCGTGGTGATCGAGCCGTACAGCGAGGAGGCGGTGCCGGCGATGTGGCCCTGCGGTTCCATCGCCAGCGCGGTGAAGTTGGCGACCATCATGCCGAACGAGAACATCATCAGGGCCGAGAGCACCATGAACAAGGCGAGCGACAGCACGCCGAGGCTTTCCGTCAGCAGCATCACGCCGGCCACGGCCGTGTAGAGCGTCAGCGCGCCGTGCGAGATCACGCGCATGCCGAGCCGGCCGACCAGCCTCGCATTGAGGAAGCCGGCGATGGCTGTGCCGGCGGCAATCGCGGCGAAAGCCAGCGGGAAATATTGGCCGAGATGATAGATGCCGGTGAAGACCTGCTGGGCGCAGAAGACATAGGCGAACAGCGCGCCGATGACGCTGCCGGCGGCGGTAGCATAGCCGACGGTCTGGCGATGGGTCAGGGTCTGCCGGAATGCCGAGAGCACGTCGGAGGGCGCCAGCGACCTGCGCTTCGACTCGGGAAGCGTCTCGGGCAGCCGCAGCACGCACCATGCGAGCGCGAGCAGGCCGTAGAGCATCAGCACCACGAAGATGCCGCGCCACGCCGTCACCAGCAGCACCGCCTGTCCGAACGAGGGCGCGACCACGGGCACCGCGATGAAGATCATCATGGCGAGCGACATCACGCTCGCCATGCGGCGGCCGACATAGCAGTCGCGCACGATCGAGGTCGCGATCACGCGCGTCGCCGCGGTGCCGAGCCCCTGGAGCGCACGCGCCAGCAGCAGCGTCTCGAACGAGGGGGCAATGACCGCCAGCACGCTCGCCACCGCATAGACCGCCATGCCGCCGAGCAGCACCGGTCGGCGCCCAAAACGGTCCGACAAGGGACCCATGACGAACTGACCGGCGCCGAAGCCGATCAGGAAGGTCGACAGCACCAGTTGCAGGTGGTTCTCGACGGGAATCTTGAAGGCGGCGCCGATATTGGGCAGCGCCGGCAGCATCATGTCCATCGCGAGCGGGTTCAGCGCCATGATGGACGCGATCACGATGACGAACTCCGGAAAACCCATTGGGCGGTGTCCCGCGGACACCCAACCGTCGGCATTGACGTCGGACAAGAAGCTTACCCCTGCAATCAAGCGACTTATCTAGCCCTGGTGCTGCGTTGCACAACCCATGTTTCGGGATGGCTGGCAGGCGGAGCAGGAGCGGTCAAAAACGGGTGAGGGCCCGTCGCCGGCCTGATGGGCCATCCGGGACCTCGTCGCCGCGCACATCGAAGCGTTTTCCAAGCGCGTCGCCGGAGGGCTGGGCCTGCAACCAGGGATTCACCATAAGATCGGGCGCGGCACGCCGGGGAGATGAATCGGCAACCCGTCCTGTCCATTGTGGCTGGAGCGGCTGCCGCAACGGCGCAGCGAGAAGCCAAACAGGGTATCGCCCGTGTCCGACATATCAGGTGCAGCACGATGGTTGGCGCCTGCGGCCAAGGCTGCCAGGCGCAACGTCTGGCTTGCCGGCGTGGTCACGCTGACCGCGCTGCTGGTGCTCGGTAATCTCGCCAACGATGCCTCGCTCGACCTGCCCTATGGCTGGGACGTCCGGGTCAATTGCGCGGCGGTCGATGCGCATGCCGACGGGCTCGATCCCTACTTCGTCAAGAACCTGAAGGGCACCACCTATTCTTATCCCTATCTGCCGGTGACGCTGGACGTCTTCCGTCCCCTCTGCGCGGGCGGCGTTCTGCTCGATCATTACCGAAGCATCTTTCTCGTCCTCGCCGTGCTCTGCGCGCTGCTTCTGCCCGGCCTTGGCCGGACGCGTGCCAGCGCGCGCGATGCTGGCTTGAAGGTGCTCTGCGCGCTCGGCGCGTTCGTCGGTTTCGAATTCGTGGTGGCGTCGGGGAATTTTGCGCTGCTGAGCGGAGTGCTGACCGCGATCGCGCTGAAGCTCCTGCTACGCCCGCTCGCGTCCGAACAGAATTCGAACTTTTCCTCGCGCCTCGCCGGCGCGGCGCTGCTCGGCCTCGTGACCTCGTTCAAGCTGGTGTTCGTCCCGGTGCTGGCGGCGCTCTATTTCCTGCCGCTGCCGCGTGGCCGCAAGCTGGCCTTGATCGCGGTGGCCGCGTTCGCCTTCGCGTTGCCGCTCGCGCTGTCGCGCTTGCTGTATCCCGATCTGTTCGCGAGCTGGCTGCTCGCGATCGCAGGACAAATTCCCGGTCAGCATGCCGTCGGTCTCGTGGAGAGCAATCCGTCGCTGTTGCTGCTGGCGCGCGACCTCATGGTCCAGGCCGGCTTCGGTGACGGCAAGCCGGCGATGTTGGCGGCCTACGCGTTCGCGGCACTCGCGCTCGTGCTCGTGCTCGTGCCGTTCGCGCTGTCCGTCCTACGCGCGGCCGCGAGCGGATCGGTGCGGGCAGGGGCATCGCTGCTGACGCAGCTCGATCGCTGGCTGATGGATCACCCGCGCACGGCGATGCGCATCACGGTGCTTGCCATGTTCGCGCTCTATCTCAGCTCGCCGCGTCTGAAGGAATATGCCTTCTTCGAGCTCGCGCTTCTTGCCGCGATCCTCATCGTCGATCTTCCGCCCCTGGCGCTCGCCGCCATCCTCGGCATCGGCCTCGCCTTCCCGGCACTGGTCTCGCTTCTGGGCGCGCCGATCGAGGGCACCTTCATCCTCCTCGTCATCGCGCTGATCTGCTTCTGGATCGTGCTGCTCGATTTCCGCGCAGAGCCCGAGCGCCTCGAGCAAGGGTGATACAAGCTAGTGGTGCGGGCAGCCGGGGTCGAACCGGCACAGCGCTTGCGCACCGAGGGATTTTAAGTCCCTTGCGTCTACCAATTCCGCCATGCCCGCTTGATCCAACGAGATCAAACACTTAAGTCCGTTCCGGCGGTCTGGAATTGGCGGCGTTTCGCGCCGGAGGGACGGTTCTTCCTTAAGCGAGCCGGGGGCACAAGGCAAAGCCTCAATCCGGACATCTGTTGCTGCTTTAGGCATTCTCAATCCACGGGGGCTATTCATCCGGCATGGCTGCTTCGTTTTCCTTTTGGCTGCGCGGCTTTGGCGCGCTGTTCGCGCTGCTTGCGGCTGGCCTCGCGCTGTCCGGCTGCGCCGGCGTGAGCGAGACGATCGCACCGGCCTTTGCCGATCCCGCCAAATACGAATTGTACGATTGCAAGCAGCTCGAGACCGAGCGCAAGGACCTCGCCAAGCGCACCGCCGATCTGCAGAGGCTGATGGAGAAGGCCGAGACCGGGGCCGGCGGCGCCGTCGTGTCCGAACTCGCTTATCGCAACGATTATATCGCCGTGCGCGGGCAGGTCCAATTGGCCGAGGATGCCTGGCGCCGCAACAGATGCCGGGAGACGCCGCCCGAGGCGCCGCCGCCTCCGGCATCGCCCGCGGCCAGCGCCAAATCCGCGTCGAAATCCGGCAAAGCGGCCCACTGAGGCATGCTGCCGGCGGCGCGCCGCATCAGGGCCGCCAGCCGTAGATCCAGTCCTGTCGCGCCAGCATGCGCTCTGGGCCGAGCGCGCGGATCGCAAGATCGCGTGCGAGCGCGAGCGGCCCATTGAGATGATAGATGCGGCCCTGCTGCCGCGCGGTCCGCTGCACCCGCCGCACCCGCGCCTGGCGGGCACGGCCGTATTGCGTCAGCGCGGCGGCAACCGCTTTGCTGCTCTCGGCGGCCTCCGGGCTCAAATGCCGGGCGAGCACGGCGGCATCCTCGATCGCCATGCCGGCCCCTTGGGCTGCGAACGGCAGCATCGCGTGCACGGCATCGCCGAGCAGCGCCACCGAACCCTTGCTCCAGGGGCAGCCGTCCGGCACGCCGAACAGCGCCCATTTGCGCCAGCTGTCGACCGCGGCGAGCAGCATCCGCGCCGCCGGCGGCCAGCGCGGGCCGGCAAAGGCGTCCATCACCTCGCTGATATCGCCGGGCGTGCTCCAGCCCGGCCGGTTCCAGGTGCCCGGCAGCACCGCGACCACGTTGATCTGGCGCCCGCCCGCAATGGGATAGGCGACCAGATGGGCGTTCGGCCCCATCCAGAGCTGCACCCGGCGCGCGGTATAGTCCTTCGGCAATTGCGTGGCATCGAGCGTGCCGCGCCAGGCGATCAGGCCGGAAAAGCGCGGCTGCACCTCGGGAAACAGATGCTGGCGCACCGTCGACCAGATGCCGTCGGCGCCGATCAGCGCGCTGGCGAGATCGCTGCGGCGGATCGTGCCGCTGCGATGGACCACGGTCAGGCCCTTGGCGTGAGGCGCGACGTCCTCGAAGGTCGCGCCCAGCTTCAGGTCGATGTCGGGATGGTCGGCGACGGCGCCGGCGAGGGCCGCTTGCAGGTCGGCACGGTGCACCACCCAATAGGGCGCTCCGGCGCGAAGCGAGGCGGCTTCGCCGAGCGGCATGCGCAGCAGCTCGCCGCCGGCGCGCGCGCTCATGATCGAGAGCGCTTCCGGGGTGACGGCGCGCAGCTTGAGGCGTTCGGTGAGGCCGAGCTCGACCAGCACGCGGCTGGCATTGGGCGAGAGCTGCAGGCCGGCGCCGACCTCCTCGAGGCGTTCGGCCTTCTCCAGCACGACGATGCGGAAGCCGCGGGCGGCGAGCGCGAGCGCGGCCGTCAGGCCACCGATGCCGGCACCGGCGACGACGATCGTTCGGGAGAGCGCCACCCCTTAACCGATGGACGCGGTCAGGCCACCTTGTCCTTCAGCACACATTCCGGCGGGCGGGCTTCGCCGGGCTTCAGGTCGGCCGCGAAGCGGTACAGCGTCGAGCAATAGGGGCAGATGATCTCGTTGTCGTTGCCGAGGTCGAGGAAGACGTGCGGATGGTCGAACGGAGGATTGGCGCCCACGCACATGAACTCTTGCGAGCCGATCTCGATGACGGGGACACCGGCATCGTTATGGAAGTGCGGGACGACATGGTCGGACATCGAAGTTCATCCTGGAGTGGCAATGGCGGCAGATACAATCACGAACTTACGCGGCATCTTTGAGGCGCTGCGGACCATACTGGCGGGTACAGGTGATTGCTAGTCCAGCGGAACCGAAAAGCTTCGCAAGCGCCCCATGCTCATTTGCTCATGCAAATTCGACACAATCTTGCGCCCCTAGAGAAGCCCTTCTTTCGTCGGGGACGTTGTGTCGCAATTTTGGCATACTATCTCTGTGGTTGCGTGAAACCGGGACGAAAGACGTAGTGTTCCGCGCAAGCGATCTCAGGGCATCCGGGCTTTCCACATGAAGTGGCTGCGAATCAGTACGGCGTTGGCGGGAATGGCCGTGTGCGGCTTCGTGCTCGCGCAGGTGGCGCCGCATGCCCGCGAGGCCGGCGCGATCCTGGCTGCCCAGGACGATCCGGTCGCGCTCTCCGAGCGGAAGCTCGATGCACTGCTCCGGCACAACGACCGCCTGGTTCAGGACAATATCGAGGCCGCGCTCGCGGCCGGCGATGCCGATCTCGCCGACAGTTTCGTCACGCTGGCGCGCGAGCGCAACATCGCGCTTCCCGACGACCTCTTGAGCCGCGTCGCTGATGCCGTGAAAGCGGAGAATTCCACCGCGCATTTCGCCAAGCGCTTCGCCACGGGTCTCGTCACCGGCAACGCGGACGATGTCGCCAGCTTGTCCGGGACCGTGGCCGGCGATCTCTTCGTGTTCGGCGACATCAGAGACGTGGTGCGCGAAGGCAAGCACCTCGCCATGGGCGAGGACACCGACCGCCTCGTGCTCTCCCTTGCGGCGGCCGGCCTTGCGGTGACGGCGGCAACCTACATCTCCGTCGGCGGTGCCGCGCCGGTGCGCGCAGGACTGACGCTGGTGAAGGATGCGCGCAAGCTCGGACGGCTCGGCGAGGGGCTCGCCGCATGGGCCGGCCGGTCCGCGCGCGAGGTCGTCGACGCGCCGATGCTGCGGAACGCGGTGGCATCGGGCTCGGTGCTGCGCCCAGGCCAGACCGTGAGCGCGATCAAGGCCGCGTTCCGGGCCGAGAAGGCCGGTGCGCTGGTCCGGCTCGGCAAGGACGTCACGCGCGTCGCCGGAAAGACCGGCACGCGCGGGGCCATGGATACGCTCCGCATCGCCGAGGGCCCCAAGGACGTCGCGCGCGCCGTGCGGCTTGCGGAAGCGCAAGGCGGCAAGACGCGCGCGATCATCAAGCTGCTCGGCCGCGGCGCGCTGCTGCTCGTCGGTGGCGCGTTCGATCTGGCGATGTGGCTGTTTGGCGCGGTCGTGACGCTGTTCGGCCTGCTCTCCTCCATCAAGGCGACGACCGAGCGCCTGACCCAGGCCTGGTGCGATCGCAGGCGGGCGCGGCGGCTGCGCCGCGCGCAGATGGCGGCCGACGCTGCTTTGGCCAACGCGGCCGCGACGGCCTGAGGCGCGATCCGCTTCGGGCTATTGTTTGAGCATGATGTTGCCGGAAAACCGCTGCACACTTTGCCGGATCGTGCTCTAAGATCGAGCTGTCCCCCACAAGATCCCACGGAACTGCTGATGCCGAGCTTTCACAACGGCGCCGTTGAAATTGCCTATCTCGACGAAGGCGAGGGCGATCCGATCATCCTGGTGCACGGCTTTGCCTCCAGCAAGAACGTGAACTGGGTCTATCCGACCTGGGTGTCGGAGCTGCGCAAGAACGGACGCCGCGTCATCGCGCTCGACAATCGCGGCCATGGCGAGAGCGCAAAGCTCTACGAACCCGCGCAATATTCTATACCCGTAATGGCCGGCGACGTGCTCGCACTGATGGATCACCTCGCCATCCCGCAGGCCGACATCATGGGCTATTCGATGGGCGGGCGGATGACGGCCTGGCTCTCCCTCAACGAGCCGCAGCGCCTGCGCTCGGCGATCCTCGGCGGCATCGGCATCGGCGGCCTGATCGAGGGCAGCGGTCCCGGCGAGAACGTCGCCAAGGCGCTGGAGGCGCCCGCGCTGGACGACGTCACCGATCCCGTCGGCCGCACGTTTCGCGCGTTCGCCGACCAGACCCGCTCCGACCGCCGTGCACTCGCCGCGTGCCTGCGCGGCACGCGCGATCTCATGACGAGGCAAGAGGCCGCGCGCATCGAGGTGCCGGTGCTGATCGCGGTCGGCAGCGCCGACGATGTCGCAGGAAGCGCCAGCGCGCTCGGCGCGATCATACCGGGTTCCGAAGTGCTCGATATTCCCAATCGCGACCACATGCGTGCAGTCGGCGACAAGGTTTACAAGACCGGCGTGCTCGACTTCCTGTCACGCCGCGGCTGAGGCGACATTGCATGGCCTATCGGGTACGTGGCGCATCGCCGCGCTCCGCCTGGCCAAAGGTCATCACCCAATCGCGCTGCTCATCCGTGTCCGGCACGATCAAGCCCCGCGAAGCTCCAATCAGCTCAAGAGCTTCCTTCGCTTGGATTCCGGAACAGATCAGTGCGCAAGCTGCAATTACCGAAGATCGGCCGATCCCCGCGCGACAATGGATCGCCATAGAACGACCATCTCGCAAGCCGCTGGCTAATAAGCGAGCGATCTGCGATGCCTCCGGTCGCGATTCTGGCAATCCCCGATCCGGAATCGGAAAAGAGATGAAGTCGATTCCGTTAGAACGACAAACCTCGTCTTCACGCTGTAACCCAAGCTCTGAAACCTCCTCGCGCTCGAGAAGGCTCACTACCAGATCGACTCGGGCGTCCTTCCACTCAATGACTTCCATCTCCAACCACTCGTCGGCGCGAGGACGCGCCATAATCGCTATTCGTCCAGCCGCTTGAATCTCGATCCAATGTAATCGGGACATCTCAAACCCTTGGTTGATGCAAGACGGGATCGCATAATCCACACCTCACCGGCAGCCGCCGCCTGGAGCTCATTTTCCTGGCGACCGAATGTCGGTGACGACTGCTGCTTCACACCACCTTGTCGCTGAACGCGGTGGGAAGCGTGTTGAGGAACGACATGACGCGCTGTGTGCGCAGGGGCGGGCGGCGGCCCGAGGTGCGCAGCATCCAAAGGGGTTCCCCAGGCGCGCGCCAGGGCGCCAGCACTTCGACCAGCCGGCCGGCGCGAAGGTCTTCGCCAACCAGCCACGCCGGCCCCCAGCCGACACCGAACCCATTCACGATCAAAGCGAGCGAAGCATGCGCGTCGTCGCAAATATGCTTGGGCTTGGGGGTGATGCGAATGGGTCCTTTGCCGCGCGGGTCGGCGAAGCGCCAGGTCAGGATCTGACCGCTCGCGGGATTGCGGAAGCCGACGTGCTCGTGCGCGGAAAGCTCAAAGGGAGTGGCCGGCGCGCCGCGCGCTTTCAGATAGGCAGGCGAGGCGCAAGCGATCCAGGAGAAGGTGCAAAGCCGCCGTGCCTGATGACCGGGCGCGCGATCGAGCGGCCCTGTGCGGATCGCGATGTCGACGCCTTCCGCCGCGAGATCGAGAATCTCGTTGCGGAATTTGACCTCGATCTCGATTTCCGGCCGTTCCCGCAGGAACGCGGGCAGTCGCGGCAGGATGCAGGCGCGCGCGAACGAGGCGGGGGCGGTCACGCGCACCCGTCCGCCATCGTCGCGCGCGACTTCGCCGAGCGCGGATTGGACACGGGCGAGGCTTTCGGCCAACGCGCGTCCCGCCGACATCAGCCGGTCGCCCTCTGCGGTCAGCGCCAACGAATGGGTGGAGCGATGCAAAAGTCGCAATCCGTGAGCCTGTTCGAAGCGGGCGACCGCCTTGGACATCGCCGATGTGGTCGTCCCCGCCCGCCGCGCGGCTTCGGCGAAGGAGCCTGCCTCGACGACGCGGACGAAGGCGAGGAGGCGCGAAAGGTCGGGAGGCAAAGTCGTTGTGGACATGAAGTCCACATAGCCATGGCCAGACGGTCACTACAAGACCCATTCGAGAACGGCTAATCGGGGAGTATCAGCACGCATTCTGCGGCGCTGGAAACGCGGGACGTCCGATGAACCCTATCGAAATTACGCTGCAAGCCCTCGACGCCGCCGAGCGGGCGATTCCATCCGGGCAGCCGGTTTATATGCTCAATCTGCTGCGCTACCGCGCGCAGGCGCGTTACGAGGACGGCTTTGACGCCGCGCCCTGCTCGGGCCGTGAAGCCTTTCATGAGCGCTACAGGCCGGCATTCCGGCGCCTTGCGGCCGGCAAGCCGATCGCGCCGATGTTTTCCGGGCCGATCCTCGCGAGCCTCGTCGGCTCGCCAAGCGAACGCTGGGACGAAGCGGCGCTCAATGAGTACGGTGACTTTGCCACCTTCCGCTCGATCGTCGACACCGAGACTTACAGGCGCGAAGTGGCGCCCCACCGGCACGCGGCGCTTGAGGATTTCCGGCTGTTCGCGCTCGCCAAGGCGATGTGAAACTATGGCGACAGTGCCAGGCGCCGTCGCTCAACGGCGTCACCGATCTCGGGCCCTATTGTTTCGGTGCTCTGATTTCCCGGACGGTGATTTCGGCCAGAGCGACAGCGTCAGTCACGCCGCGCATGTGAATGTCGATCATCCTCTTGGCGAGAAGATCACAGATCGGATCGCTTCGATCCACCAGGTCGAGCTTGCGCAAGGCATGGTTGAAGGCGAGTTCAAGAACATGTTCCTGTTCGCGGGTGAGATCGACATTCGCAATCAGCCGTAGAATCGGCATGACGCTGCTCCCTGTTGGAGTAGGGCGGGAGCACAACCGGTCTCTCTGTCACCGATTGAAGCCACGGACCGGGCCGTGATGGAACACACTGTTCCTCAACGGCTTGGCAGTCAATGCCGTCAGAGTGCCAAGCAAGCGATATTGCAACTTAATCAGCAGGGCTGCGCTTTTGAGCTTCGAGGTAGTCGGCGCGCAAACGGTATTCTTCGGCGATCTCTAGCAGCGCAGCCTTGGTGCGCCCGTCAGCCGACAGTGCTGCTTGCTCGCGGGCGGCATGTTCGAGGCGGCGGAATTCTCGGTCCATGCGAACAGCCTACCTGACCGAGACGGCTGCCGCATTAAACTGTGCAAATGTGTACACATCGTCCACTCCCTCAGGAGATTGGGAGCGATGAGGCTTCACCCCGATCTCATCCTGCTTGCCGTCCTCGCCCAGCCGCCGCCCCACGGCCATCAGCACCACGAACGTCGCGACCCACACCATGCGCGCGCCGTAGCGGTCGTGGGGCCCTGAGATCACGCCGCAGATGAAGGCGTTGCCGAGCAGCGCCAGCGTCACCGTCCCAGCCAGCAGCGTCAGATCGTCCAGCCGGCGCCTTGCCAGCGCATGGCCGAGCAGCGCGAGCAGCGCCAGCATCGAGGCCAGCGCGACCGGGACATGCAGCCAGTTCACGACATCGAAATTGACACCCCAGTTCTGCTGCCGCGCCGCGCGCATCGGCGCGGCCTGTGCGGGGATGTAGCGCTCGATGATGCCGCGGGTGTGCGGGATCCAGCCGTTGGTGCCTTCGCCGGTCGCCACGTGCAGCAATTGCTGTCCCATCGCGCGAAGCGCCGCGCCGGCCTGCCAGGCTGGATAATCCTTCAGCGACTGCACGACGATGGTGCCCATCTCCTCATTCATGCCTGCGAAACGGCCGAGCGTGTTGAACACGCTCTTGCCCCACAGGAATTCGTCGGCGCTCGCCGGCAGCTGGTTGCGGTAGGGACAAAGCTTGTAACGTTCGCGCGGGCAACGGTCGTTGAGATATTGCGCGACGATGCCGTCCTGCATCATGCGGCCGAAGGCGACGCCGTAGCCGCCGGGCGTCCAGGCCAGCTTGCCAGACAGCGCATAATTCGCCGACACCAGCATCAAGCCGCCCGCGACGATGGTGAGGCTCGCCTGCAGTAGTCCGGCCAGCGGCAGGCGCGCGCCCAGAAACGGCCGCGCCATCCAGCCCGCGGCGCACAGTCCGAGCAGCACGCCGAGCGTGGCGCTGTGGGTCGCCGCGGCAAAGGCGGTGAAGACAAACAGCGAGATCTTCTCGATCGCCGAGGTGCGGTTTGCGCCGACCACCAGGAGGAACAGCGACAGCACCGCGAGCCCGGCAAAGATGTCGGTGAGCAGCATGCTCGCAAGCCAGGGCAGCGCGGTCGACAGCATCAGGGAGAGGCTGATTGCGACGAAGCGGAAGGTCTGCATCAAACTCAACACGCGAAGAGTGAGCTGCAGCAGCCATAGCGTCGCCAGCGACTGGGCGGCGAGGTTGATCCAGAAGCCGAAACCCTCGCCATAGTGCAAATAGAGGCCGAACACCGTGGAGCGGCTGGGGACGAGATAGCCCTCGTACCAGCGCGCGAGATAGCCGCCGGTATCCCATTGCAACAGCGGATAGCCGTTCCAGACCGCCGGCGCGATCATCAGGAGGGGCAGGGCCATTGCGGCCAGCCGCAGCCAAAAAGAGCCCGCGGCGCGCGCGCGCAGTTGATCGGTGGTGATGGTCAAATCGGCTCTGCCCCCGCTCGGATCATGCCCGCAATAACGGTTGGAGGCGAATTCACCAATAGTTTGACGCCGCCCGGCTTGAATTTGGCGAAACTCTGACCACCTTGAGCCGACCTTGCCGCTCGGGGCGTCAGAAGAAAGTCTTGTTTATCAATGGTTTGGCTTGATCTCCGAGGCAGGGCACTGTTCACTCTCAGGCAAGCCCGTCAGGACTTTGTCGCCTAGACTGTGCTATAGAGCCAACAAAATCAGCCAATTCGAAAGAGCAGATCCCATGGCAGTGCATCAGGTCAATCCGGGAGGAAAGCTCGCATCGCTCGATCCGATCTGGGACCGGATCCGCAGCGAAGCGGAGGACATCGTCCGCCGCGAGCCGGAGCTTGCGACCTTCATCTATTCGGCGGTGCTGCATCACGGCCGGCTGGAGGATTCGGTGGTCCACCGCGTCGCCGACCGGCTCGATCATTCCGCGCTGTCGGGCGACCTCGTGCGCCAGGCCTATATCGAGGCGCTGCGCGACGACCCCGATCTCGGCAACGCCTTCCGCGCCGACCTCGTTGCCGTTTACGACCGCGATCCCGCGACCTCGCGCTTCATCGATCCCTTGCTCTACTTCAAGGGCTTTCATGCCATCCAGACCCATCGCCTCGCGCACTGGCTCTATCTGAGGGGCCGCAAGGATTTCGCCTATTACCTTCAGAGCCGATCCTCGGCGGTGTTCCAGACCGACATCAATCCCGCCGCGCGCATCGGCCGCGGCATCTTCCTCGACCACGCCACCGGCTTCGTCTGCGGCGAGACGGCTGTGATCGAGGACGACGTCTCGATCCTGCACGGCGTCACGCTCGGCGGTACCGGCAAGGAGAACGAGGATCGTCACCCCAAGATCCGCCACGGTGTGCTGATCGGCGCCGGCGCAAAAATTCTCGGCAATATCGAGATCGGCCATTGCGCGCGCATCGCCGCCGGTTCGGTCGTCGTCAAGCCGGTGCCGCACAACGTCACGGTTGCGGGCGTGCCGGCCAAGATCGTCGGCGAGGCCGGCTGCGCCGAGCCGTCGCGCACCATGGACCAGATGATCAACGCGATGGGGCTCTGAGCGGGCTCTTGATGCTGCGAAGGGCCGGGTTTTTCCGGCCCTTTTCGTCCCTAAATTCTTTGACAATTCGTGCTGGCGGTTCGCCGCATCTCGTCCTAAAACCCGCCGACCATTTTCGATCGGAGACTTGCCGTGGACGTCAAAGAAGTCAGAAAGTTAGATGCGTATCTGAAGCGCGTATTCGGCAATCCCAAGATCCGCGTCGTGCCGCGGCCGAAGAAGGACGATTCCGCCGAGGTCTATATCGGCGAGGAATTCATCGGCGTGCTCTTCGTCGACGACGAGGACGACGATCGCTCGTTCCAATTCCAGATGGCGATCCTCGAGGACGACCTGGTCGATCAGGAGTAGTTGGTCGCGAGCGAAGCGGAGTCTTCGCTCGCGCGCGGCGTTCTCCGTGTCCCGGACGCACTGCAACGCTCCATAAGCGCGTTCACGCGAGTCTTCGACACGCTGTGGCGTTGCAGTGCAGAGCCGGGACCCAGATAGCCACGCAGCGCATCTCGGACATGGGCCCTGGCTCAGCAGCGCACCGTCGAAGAGACGCTGCGCTGCGTCCGGGGCACGCAGCGAAGATCGCGGTGCAATTTCTCCACGCCGTCATTGCGAGCCCAGCACAGCGGCGCCAGCATTGCTTGGGCAACACCCTGACGGCCTTTACGTGCTCAATTGCAGACCTCGACGTTGCTTGAATTCTTTTGTTCAAGCCGACAGCCGGGGCGAACAGGGCGGCAACCACCAATTCCCACGCCGCAAACTATCTGACCACTTGTCTGAGGCTTCGCAGGCCTGGATTCAACTTGCTTCCGTTCGGCGTCTCGGTTCGTGGCATCCTCGCGGGTCGCGACCGGCTTCTTGTCCTGCACCTTCTCGCACTCATTGTCGTCGTTGACGCGATAGCCGGCGCGGCAGGTGATCTTGACGCAAGTATCGCCGTCCGCCTTGAAGCCGCGATTGCAGACCAGCGGACAGACACGGCCTGGCTTGGACTTGATCATGTCGAGCGCCTCGAAGCTTGCGAGCTTGGGGTCGAGCTTCGTTCCCGCATGTTGGTTGAACAGCGTCAGTGAGCGCTGTGATGACGCATTCCAGTCGCCATCGGCGGCTGCGGCCAGACAACCGACGCGACGGAGCTCGGACTGCACCAGCTTTGCCGTCTCTTGCGGAGAAAGAGAGGGCGGCGACTGAGCTGGGGTAACCGCCGCGACCTTCTGCTCGCTCTGCGCCTTGTCATTTGCCTGTCTTGCAGCGACTTCAGCAGCTGCCTTGTCGTTTACGATCTTTTCGGCCAGCGCCTTCTCGGCAGCCTGCTTGTCGGCCAGTGCCTTGGCGGCTGCTTCTGCATCTTTCCTGCGCTGCTCGGCGGCCGCCGCCTTGGCCTCTTCGATCCGTTTGGCCTTCTCCGCGGCGATCCGAGCATCTTCGGCAGCCTTGGCCGCTGCTGCGGCTTTCTCCTGCTCGGCCTTCTTGGCCCGTTCGGCGGCAAGCTTTGCCTTCTCCTCCTCGGCCGCCCGCGCCTTCTCGGCCGCTGCAGCGCGGGCGTCTTCGGCAGAAATCCGGTTGAGTTGAGCCTTGGCGAGATCGGTATAGAAGCCGCTGGGATAACGATTGAGGAATGCAGTCCAAACGTCGCGCGTGCCGAGCTGGAGCGCCAGTTCGTAGTCGCGCCGGATGTCGCTGTCCGGGTTCGCCTGCGGTCCGGTCGCGACCGGCTTGGCCGGAACCAGGGCCACGTCGTCGCCGCCGAGCGAGCCGTACACAAATGGCTCCTGCTTGTAGCCGGTATTCTTGAGCACGTCGTCGCGCACGAAGCCGAACGCCTTGCGCAGATCGAGCCCGGGCGTCGGCAGACGTTCGACGAGAGCCGCCGCGAACGGGCTATTCTTGGAGTCGCCGTCGGACGCCGTCGAGCCCGCTTTCGCCGCGAACGCGATCATCGTATTCGGGCTGGTTGGCTCGACCTTGGCGAGGCCGCGGCCGATGGCACGCGAGGCGATGGTACGCTTCATCGTCTTGGCAAACGGGTTGTCGCGACATGCATCGAGGATGATCAGGCGCAGCTGCTTTGCAGGTTCGACCGCGAACAGCGCGCGGTCCAGCGCGATCGTTTCGTCCAGCACGTCGCTGTCGGTCTCCAGCGTCGCGTCTGTCGGGATCAGATAGTTGACGCCGTCCAGTTCAATGCCATGACCGGCGTAATAAACCACCGCGACCCCAGCATCCCGCGCCTTGCCGCCGAAGTCACGCAGCGCCCGGCGCATCTCCGAACCGTTGAGGTCGAGCTTGATGTCGACGGTATCGAACCCGGCCTTCCTGAACATGCCGCCGACCAGGGTGGCATCGTTCGCGGGGTTCGCCAGCCGCGCCACGTTCTTGTAGGCCGAGTTGCCCATCACTAGCGCGACGCGCTTCTCGGCCAGCGCCGGTCCGGCTCCCACGCAGATCGCAAATATCAACAAAACAAACAGCCGAAGCCGCATTCCAGCCCCCGAATGCAATAGCGTCAGATTATTCGCAGCATGGCCAATCGCAATCTGTGCTCAGTGATATCAGTCACACATCCATGCGCCATCCGGGCAACCCCGTGCCACGCATCACGGCCATCATGCCCTGTTTTGGCCCGATGGGTCAATCGTTATTCGAAAAAAACGAAAAGACTCGATGCTGCCAACGCTTGGCTACTGTGCATGGGGTTGTTTTCGATTTTTTGGTTTGGAGGCTCCAGCCGACAGTAAGCCGACCGCCCTTAGCCCCGCGGCCCGCGCAGCTGCGCGGTCAGCCTCTCCATCGCCTCCGCCACTTCGCGCCACTGCGACAGCCAGCTGCGTGGAAAGCGGAAGGTGAGGTCGGCGCCGCCGACGCGGCGCTCGGAGAGGCACATGCCGGGGGTGGCGGCATCGCGCGTGCAGCGCGCGGTGAGCGCGGGGCTCGCAGCCGAATAGAGGTCCTCGCTGCCGTAGGGCGTGTCGGTGCGGAACATGCGCATCGTCAGGCCGTCCGCTGGGCTTGCCGCGGCCGGGTCGAGATAGCGCGGATAGATCGTGGCCGTGCGCTGCTCGGGCGAGAGCGCATCGTGATGGGCGGCGATCGACAGGAAGATGCGGTCGATCGACTGCAGCGCCGCTTCCGCCGTGTCGGAGGTGACGTGCTTGGGCGCGCCGGGCGGCTCCAGCGAGGGATAGAGGAAATCGAGATCGATGCGCTCCTGCGGCCCCGAGTGCCGCTGGATCTTCATCCGGATCGCGGTCACCGGCAGGTTGAACAACGTGCCGCCGACGCTCACCGGCAGCTTGTCCGGCGCGTTCGCGCCCCGGCTGCCCCAGGTCGGCCACAGCAGGTAGGCGACGAGCGCGACAGCTGCGACCGCCGCCGCGCCGCCGAGCACGATCGGCACGACATGCGCCCGGGTGCGCGTGCGGGGGGACCTGAGGGGAGCTGCCGAGAACAATGTCATGAATTGTGCGAGGTCGACCGGAGGTCGGCCGATGGCCGACGAATCAGCGGCGAATATGCCATGCGACGGCGCTTTCGCGCAGCGTTCCCGGCCGCTTGGATCGGGACGGCCCCTGCACGGGACGGCCGGCCGCGTTAACCTTTCCTTAAGGATAATGTAGCGTTAACGGGCTCTGTTTGTCACAGGAAGGCACGCGCGTTGTGTAAGGGCGGAGCACTTCCGATGACACCTGAAGCTCTCAACACCTTCTTCTCGATCGGCATCGGTTTCGCGCTCGCGGGCGCGCTCGTGAACGGATACCAGGCGCTGGCGCAGCGGCCCGCCGGCTTCGGCCTGCTGCAGGACGGCGTGGCCCCGAAAACCTTCGCGGCAGTTCCCTTCCTGGTGTTCGCCGCGCCCTTCATCATCATGCGCAATACGCTGCGCGGCGTGCGGGTGGAAAGCCGCCGCATGGAATTCGTGATGATGGCGACCGTCATCGCTGCCTTTTGGAGCATGATGAGCGGCACCTTCTTCCTGATGACGCTGCGCGCCGCCGGCCTTCTGGTCTGATCCGAAGTGCCTCGAGCGCGGCCGGCCCTTTGCGTCGCGGCTGCTGTTTGGCTATGCCAGTCGTCAACGCGACAGGAGACAGCCAATGGCCATCTACGAGCTCGACGGGCAGGCGCCCGACCTTCCCGCCGACGGCAATTATTTCATCGCCGAGACCGCGACCGTGATCGGCCGGGTGCGCTTGAAGCCGGGCGCGAGCGTCTGGTTCGGCGCGGTGCTGCGCGGCGACAATGAGTGGATCGAGGTCGGCGAGGGCGCCAATGTGCAGGACGGCTCGACCTGCCACACCGATCTCGGCTTTCCGCTTGTCATCGGCAGGAACTGCACGGTCGGCCACAACGTCATCCTGCACGGCTGCACCATCGAGGAGGGCGCGCTGATCGGCATGGGCTCGATCGTGATGAACGGGGCAAAGATCGGCCGCAACAGCATCGTCGGCGCGGGCTCCGTCATCACCGAGGGCAAGGAGTTCCCCGAGCGCTCGCTGATCATCGGCTCGCCCGCGCGCGTGATCCGCACCCTCGACGACGCTCAGGTGCAGAAGATGGGGAGCGCGGCCCGGTTCTATGTGGCCAACGGTCCGCGCTTCAAGCAGGGCTTGAAGCGGATCGGCTGACCTGCGCCCGGACGCGGTTCTGTCCAGCCGCGCGAACGGATCCATACCGTAAAAATACAGGCTGCCGCTTTAATCCTCTGCTAGCGCGATCACGCTTACCGTCGAGCGTTTTCAACGAGGAGGAGCGGCGCCATGGGTGCTGCGGCGCTGGAATCCGGTCTCGGGGCCGGTACCAAATTTTTGAAGAAATTGGTCCGATTCGTGCGCGGCGCCGACACGCTGACGGTCGCGGAGAAGGTCTACAGCATCGCCGCCTTCCTGGCGATCGTCACCACTTTCCTGCTGGTGATGTCGGTCCAGTCAGTGCGCCTGCAGACGACGTATCGCCACCTGCATGCCACCTCCGCCGACGCGGCGGTCGGCGTCGGGCGCATCAACGCCCTGATCTACGCCGTCGTGATGGAATCGCGCGGCATCTACATGTCCGCCGATCGTGCCGCGATGAAGCAGTTCGCGGACGGGCTGGTGCGGCGCAACCGCGAGCTCGCCGAGGCCGTGAAGAGCATGGAGCGCACGGTGGGCGACGACGACGCCGAGCTGTTCTCTTCCTTCCGCCAGCGCATCCAGCAATTCATCGACTTCCGCAAGGAGCTGGTGCGGCGCGGTGTCGAGATCAGCCCCGCCGCGGCCCGCGAGTGGGGCGACAACGACGCCAACCGCACCCTGCGCAGCAAGCTCAACAGCGATCTCGAAGCGCTCGAGCGCATCTACGAACAGCGCGCCAGCGAGGCGGACGAGCTCGCCGACAGCCACCGCTACGCAGCCGCCTATCTGTTCGCGCTGGGGCTCGCGGCGCTGATGCTCGCGGCGTTGAACGTCGTCGTCATGCGGAACTCGGTGGTCGGCGCGCTCGCCGATATCACGCAGGCGACCGACCGGATCGCGCAGGGCGACGTCAAGAGCGAGGTGCCGCATCTGCGCCGTCACGACGAGATCGGGCGCCTTGCACGCGCGGTACAGAATTTCCGTGACGCGGTGGCGCGCATCTTCGAGCTCGAGGAGCTCGAGCTCGGCACTGCGCAGGCGCGCGACGCGGCGATGACCGAGCGCGACAAGTTCAACGACAAGTACCAGGCCAAGAAGTGGCAGCTTTCGGCGGCGATCAACAACATGCCGCAGGGGCTGATCATGCTCGACGGCAAGGCCAATGTGGTCGCGATGAACGCCAATTACCGCAGGATCTACAATCTGCCTGAGACGATCCAGACCGGGTCGAGTCTCGAGGAGATCCTCCAGCACAGGGTCGAGAGCGGATTGTTCAGCGGCGACGTCACGAAATACGTCGCGGCGGTGCTCGACCGCATCGCCAAACGCCAGCCGACGTCGTACGAGATCGCGCTGAACGACGGCCGCATCATCAAGATCTACGAGCGCCCGATGGACGGCGGCGGCTGGGTGTCGGTGCAGGAGGACGTCACGGAACAGCGCCACCGCGAACGCATTCTCGAACGGATGGAGCGCTTTCTCGCCACTATCATCGAGAACGTGGCCGAGGGCATCATCGCCAAGGACGCGCGCAATCTGCGCTACGTCTTCGTCAACAAGGCCGCCGAGAAGATGATCGGCATGTCGCGCGGCGAGATCATCGGCAAGACGGCGCGGGAATTGTTCTCCGTGGAGGCTGCCGAATTGATCGAGCGGCGCGACCAGCAGTTGCTCGCACAGCGGCAGCAGCTCGAGCCGATCATCGATACCATCGATAATCCCGTCCGCGGGCGCCGCGTCATCTGCGCCCGCCGCATCCAGGTGGGGGGCGCCGGTGAGGAGTCCCACATGTTCGTGACCATGGTCGAGGATCGGACCGAACGGCCGGCAGCGGCGGCATAGCGGCCGGCGGCAGCTCGCATCTGCCGCGGGCTGCCGATGCTCGCGCGGAAGTGAGACAGTGTGGCTGTCACGAATGACCGACTGACGGTAGCTTGGTCCTGCTTTGAAGCGTGGAGCAACCTCCACGCGGAGGATCGAGTGATGTTACGCAGGATGATGATGACGGCGCTGGCCGTGGCGGCGGTCGGGCTGTCGGCGCCACAAAAGGCCGAGGCGGGCGGCGGTTTCGGACGTGGTGGAGGCTTTCACGGCGGTGGCTTCCATGGTGGCGGCTTCCATGGCTGGGGGCACCGTCATTGGCATGGCGGCGGCTTCTGGCCAGGGATCGGGATCGGGGCGGGTCTCGCCGGCGCCGGCTACTACGGCGGTTATTACGGCTACGGCTACCCCTATTACGGCGGCCCCACCTATTATGGCGTCGGCTACAACGACGGTTATGGCGGCTGCTACGTCGTGCGCAAGCGCGTCATGACCCCGTCGGGATGGCGCTACCGCCAAGTCGACGTCTGCGAGTGAGGCGAAATAGCTGTTAAAAAACAAGGTCGTTGACGCAGTATACCGTCAACGACCTTGCCAGCCCCGGATATTGAAATCGGCTCACGCCATCCGGTAACGGCGAGCATCGCGCGGAATCATACCGGCGAATGTGATCCAGTTCACAAGTGGCGAAAATAAAGTTCCCGCACCGTGACCGGCTCAGCCGCCCGAGCGCTTGCGGGCGCTGGCGTGGACGCGCCGCGCTGGTTTCCTGCGGGTAACCGATGGAGTCTCGACCTCGGTCGCCCGTGCACTGGCAAAGGACTGCCGCAAGCCGTCGATGGATTCGTTCAAGGCCGTAACCTGCTCCGACAGGCGCTTGGTGTCGGCCTGTTGCGCCGCCAGCAGCCGCTTCATCGTCTGAAGCTGGTCCTGCACCACCTGGAGCTGGTCGATCGATTCCTGCTGGGTCGCCTCCAGCCCCTTGGTCTTCTCGACCAGCTGCTCGGAGGCCTGGGCGGTGCGGGCCTGAAGCTGCCGCGAGGCCACCACCCGGTCGCTCTCGGGGGCGGCACCGGTATAGGCCCGCCAGATTGCGATCGACGTCACGCCCGCGATCAGCAGCAGGAGGGCTGCAGCAGTCAGCGCGATCGGCTGGGCGCCAAGGCGAAGGAGGGTGTTGGACGGCCTGTCCTGGGCGAGATCGATCATCGCTGACAAAACCCAAATTGAAACTTGGTGAGTGGCGAAGACCGGCAACCCAGAGGGGTCACCGGGGCGTCCCGAAAGCCTTACGTTTCGGCAAGGAATGGGACCAAAAAGAGGCTGAGCGGCAAAAAACCAGTGATCAGCGGCTCTTGCAGCCCGGGAGCGCCGCGCAGGGGGCAGGGATCAAGGCTGAAATTGCGAGAACGGCCCGGAATAGCTCTTTGCGCGCGGTGCCGCATAGGGCCCGAGCCGGGAGGTCTTCAGTCCAAGTCGCACCAGTGATTCCGCCAGCGTCACCGCGGCCGCGACGCCGTCGATCACGGGCAGGCCGTGCGCGGCGGCGAGCTCGCCTGCGAGATCGGCCATGCCGGCGCAGCCGAGCACGATCGCTTCTGCCCGGTCGTCACGGACGGCGGCGGTGATCTCCGCTGAGATCTTGCCGAGCGCATCAATGTTGCGCTCTTCCAGCGCCAGCACGGGGACCTCGGCGGCACGGACGCGGGCACAGCGTTCGGCCAGGCCGTACTTCCGCAGATTGTGCTCGATCGGCACGATGGAGACTCCGAGCGTGGTCACCACGGCAAAGCGCGCCGCGATCAGGCTCGCGAGGTGGAAGCCGGCCTCGCCGATGCCGATCACAGGCGCTTTGGCGGCGGCGCGCGCGGCATCCAGGCCGGTGTCGTCGAAGCAGGCGATGATGTGTGCGTCCGCGCCGTCGCGATCGGCCTCGCGGATGCAGCCGAGCATGCCGGGCACCGCGAAAGCTTCGTCGTAAAACCCCTCGATCGAAACCGGGCCCATCGCCGGCTGACGCGCATCGATCACGGTGCCCGCGAGGGCAACGCTGCGCGCGGCAGCGGCGATCTTCGCCGTCATCGACGCGGTTGTGTTGGGATTGACGACGTGAAGCCGCATCAGAACAGACGAGTCCTTATCTCAGACGAGTCCCTTGCCGGCGTCCGAGCCCTTGGCCGCCTGCCGCTTGTTGAGCACGTGAATGGTGCCGAGCGCAAGCGTGATGACCGTGAACGAGACCGCCGAGATCACGGTGCCGAGCGCGTAGATGTCGGGGTTGGTCACGGTGGTGGTGAGGCCTTGAAGATCCAGCGGCAACGTGTTCACGGCGCCGATCGCCTGGCTGGAGCGTGCGAGCTCGTCCCAGGACAGCGTGAAGCCGAACAGGCCGATGCCGATCACCGAGGGCAGGATGATCGGCAGCACGACATGACGAAAGGTCTGCCACGGTGTCGCGCCGAGATCGCGCGCGGCCTCTTCCAGCCGCGGATCGAAGCGGTTGAAGATCGCGAACATGATGAGCAGCCCGAACGGCAGCGTCCAGGTCAGGTGCGCGCCGAGCCCGGACGTCAGCAGGCCCATCGAGGTCTCGAAATTCTCGTTCCAATGCGCCTTGATCAGGTCGTCGATGATGCGGAACTCGAGCGAGATGCCGAGCGAGGTGATGATCGAGGGCACGATGAGGCTGGCAATCGCCGAGTAGAACAGGATGCTCTGCGCCTTGAACTTGCGCCGGAACGCCATGCCGGCGGCGACCGACAGCACGACGGTGACGATCATCACGACGATGCCGAGCAGCAGCGAGCGGCGGAAGGCGGCACCGAGATCGACGATGCCGGTGCCCTGGAACAATTTTGCGATCCAGAAGGTCGATACGCCGTTCATCGGGAAGGTGAGGCCGCCCTGCGGCCCCTGGAACGACAGCACGTAGATCGCGATCATCGGCCCATAGAGAAACAGCACATAGGCCGCGAAGAAGATCGCGAGCACGTAGAACGAGCGCGGGCGTCCTTCCTTCATGCTCTAGAGCTCCTTCTTGATGTCGACGATGCGCGACATCATGGTGATGATCAGGAAGGTGATTGCGAGGAGGATCACGGCATTGGCCGCGGCGGCGGGGAATTGCAGCGCGTTGACCCGCGTCTCGATGATCTTGCCGGCGGCGGCGATCTGCTGGCCGCCCATCACGCCGATGGTGATGAAGTCGCCCATCACGATGGTGATGACGAAGATCGAGCCGATCACGATGCCGGGCTTGGCCAGCGGAATGATGACGTTGACGAGGGTCTGGAAACCGCTGGCGCCTGCGTCATAAGCGGCCTCGATCAGCGACTTGTCGATGCGCACCATCGAGTTGAAGATCGGCACCACCATGAAGAAGGTGAAGAGGTGCACCAGTGCCAGCACCACGGAGAATTCGGAGAACAGCAGCCATTCCACGGGATGGTTGATCAGGCCCGTCTTCATCAGGCCGGTGTTCACGAGGCCGTTGCGGCCGAGCAGCGGGATCCAGGCGATCATGCGGATCACGTTGGAGGTCCAGAACGGGATCGTGCAGAGCAGCGACAAGCCCATCTGCCAGGTCTTGGACTTGACGTGGAAGGCGAGGAAGTAGGCGACCCAGAAGCCGACGAAGAGGGTGATGGCCCAGACCAGGAAGCAGAGCTTCAGCGTCTTCAGATAGGTCTTGGCGATGGTGCAGAGCTCAGGGAGCTGCGCGATGCAGCCTTCGAACGTGTCGGTGTAGCCGCGGCCGGAGAAAGCCGGCAGCAGCTGGTATTCGTTGTAGTCCCAGAACGAGACGATGACGACGAAGACGAGCGGAATGAGGAAGAACGCGAGAAACACCAGCATCATCGGCCCGGCCTGGAGCCAGGAGATGAAGGACGGCGACAGGCGCGTCGGCTTTGCGGCGCGCGCTGTGCCCGACCCCGGGATCAAGCCCGGGGCTGCCTGTTGCAGGACCTCTTCCGACATGTCCGTTACGCCGCGATGAACTCGTTCCACTTGCGGACCATGTAGTCGTTCTCGTCCATCACGGCGTTCCAGCACGCGACCCCGCCCATGCGATCCTCGTAGGAGCCGCCGTCACGCACCGCGCCGGCCTTTTCCAGCAGCGAGCCGTCGGGCGCCTTGATGTCCTTCTCGGCCGGTTTGCCTTCCATCCAGTAGGCCCATTCGTAGGGCTCCATGTGCGCCTTCGCAGTGGAGAGCACGGCGGAGTAATAGCCCTGGCGGTTGAGATAGGCGCCGGCAAAGCCCGACAGGAACCAGTTCACGAATTCATAGGCCCATTCGAGCTTGGCACCCGAGACGCCCTTCGACACGCAGAAGCCGGAAGCCCAGGACCGGTAGCCTTCCTTCAGCGGCTGGAAGGTGCAGGGGATGCCCATCGAGCGCACCTTGGTAACCGCCGGTGACCACATCGACTGAATCACGGTCTCGCCCGAGGCCATCAGGTTGACGCTCTCGTTGAAGTCCTTCCAGAAGGCGCGGAACTGGCCGGCCTTCTTGGCCTCGGTCATCACCTTCATGGTGAGATCGATCTCTTCCTTGGTCATGTTGCCCTTGTCGGCATATTTGTACTTGCCGGAGGCTTCCACGACCATGGCGGCATCCATGATGCCGATCGAGGGGATGTTGAGGATCGAGGCCTTGCCCTTGAACTCGGGGTTGAGCAGCTCGGCCCAGGTGCTGATCGGGCGCTTGATCAGGTCGGGGCGGATGCCGAGCGTGTCGGCGTTGTAGACGGTCGGGATCAGCGTGACGAATTCGGTCGCCGACGTCGCGAACTTCTTGGAGTCCTTGCCTTCGAGATAGAGCACCTTCCAGGGCGCGGTGCCCTGGCCGCCGATCTTCTTGCCGCCGGGCGTCTCGCCCTTGGTGAAGACGGGCGTGATGTTGCCGAACTCCTTGATCTTCTTGGCGTCGAGCGCAAGGATGTTGCCCGACGGCACCAGCTTCTTCAGCGAGAAATATTCGGTATCAAGCACGTCGAAGGAATTCGGCTGGGTCATCACGCGCTTGGTGACGTCGTCCGTGGTTGCGGTGATGTATTCGATCTTGATACCAGTGTCCTTCAGGCATTGCTTGGCGATGTCGTCGCCCTCGTTCACGGCCGTGCCGAGATAGCGGAGCACCTTCGCATCGGCCGACTTCACGTAAGGAAAGCCGGTGATCGCGCCGGAGCCGGCGGCGAGGCCGGCGAGACCCGCGGTGCCCTTCAATAGCGTGCGGCGGCTGACGCCGGTCTTCCTGGTCGTCTCGGTCATTTCGCTCACTCCTCTGTGTTGCGCATTCCGTGGTGAAGGGTGCTATTGCAGGCGTTGCGCCTTGGCGGGATCCCAGGTCGCCAGCACGCGATCGCCCGGACGGAACGGATGCACGTCGAAGGCGGCCTCGGGAACGTGGGAGAACAGGGCGGTGCCGTCGTCGAGCGTGAGCGAGACGGCGATGTAGGAGCCCTGGTACTCGGTCTGGGTCAGCAGCGCCGGCGCGCCGAAGGCGCCGTCGACGAACGGCACGATGCCGAGCTGATCGGCGCGAACGGCGATGAGATTGCCGGCGTCGCTGAGCACGTTGTGGCCGCCGATGAATCGGGCCACGAATTCGGTGCGGGGACGATGGAAGATGTCGCGCGCCGTGCCCTGCTGCTCGATCCTGCCGTGGTTCATCACCACGATGTGGTCGGCGAGGGCCATCGCCTCTTCCTGGCCGTGGGTAACCTGGATGAAGCTGATGCCGAGCTCGCGCTGCAGCCGCTTCAGCTCGCCGCGCATCTTGACGCGCAGGAACGGATCGAGCGCCGAGAGCGGCTCGTCGAGCAGGAGGATCTGCGGCTCGGTGATCAGCGCGCGCGCGAGCGCTACGCGCTGCTGCTGGCCGCCCGAGAGCTGCGCCGGAAGACGGCCTGCATATTGGCTCATCGCGACCAGCTCGAGCAATTCGCCGGCGCGCTTGTGCCGCGTCGGCTTGTCGATGCCGCGCATCTTCAGGGCGAAGGCGACGTTGTCGAGCACGGAGAGGTGCGGAAATAGCGCGTAGGACTGGAACATCATCGCGGTGCCGCGCTTGGCGGGCTCGAGGTCGGTGACGTTCTGCGCGCCGAGGATGATGTCGCCTTCGCTGACCGCCTCGTGACCTGCGATCATGCGCAGCGTCGAGGTCTTGCCGCAGCCGGAGGGGCCGAGCAGGCAGCAATAGGTGCCGGCCGGGATCTTCAGGTTGACGTTGTCAACGGCCAGCGTGGCGTCGTAGCGCTTGGTGACGGCGACCAGTTCGAGAGCGGCGGGAATGGCCATGGCGTGTCCGAGGAGGGCGTTGCGTCCCGCTCTCTCCGCAAGGTCCGTGCCAACAGCCCGCGACGATGCGAATTTCAAAAACTGTGCAGCGGAGTCAGATCGTTAGATCGATTCCGTCCCAATTTGTCGGGCCGTCACCCGTGCAGCCAGCTGCACACAAAACGGGCGAAGATTGTATAAAGTTTCGCCTGTGATTGGATACAGCTCGTCGACTAACATTGCAGGCCGAACGTTCGTCGATCGAGCCCTCACAATCATGGCCGCCAAGACCCGCCAGAAATCCGATGCGCCAGACGCGAGCGATCGCGTCAGCCGTATCCGGGAGGGTGTGACCGCCGCGATCCTCGAGCATCGCCTGCTGCCGGGCACCAAGCTCGGGGAGGACGAGATCGGCGACATCTACGGCGCGAGCCGGACGCTGGTGCGCTCAGCGCTGCAGCAGCTTGCGCATGAGGGCATCGTCAACATCGAGAAGAATCGCGGCGCTTTCGTTGCGCGCCCGACGCCGGCTGATGCCCGTGAGGTGTTCGAGGCGCGGCGCCTGATCGAGCCCAGCATCGTGGACCGCGCCATTGACGCGATCTCGCCGGCCTGGCTCGATCGCCTGCAGCACCATCTCACGGAAGAACGCGAGGCCGAGTTGCGCGGCGATGCCCGCGCCTCCGTCCGTCTGTCCGGCGAGTTTCATCGTCTCGTCGCCGAGATGAGCGGCCACAGCATCTATCTTGGCTTCCTGAAGGAGCTGATCGCGCGCTCCTCGCTCATCATCCTGCTGTACCGCCGTCACGACACGCCCGCGTGCGGCACCGATCATCACGCCGGGATCGCCGCCGCGATCCGCAAGCGCGACAAGGCGCGCGCCGGCGCCTTGATGCTGTCGCACCTGAACGAGATCGAGGCGGAGCTGTTCCTGAAGGATCCCGCCGCCGACGAATTGCGGCTGGCGGACGTGCTGGGGGCGTGAGAAGCGCGTCGCCAGCGCACGGGATCGGCGGGTCCGGACGCTATTGTGGCTCCAATCCGAGATTCTTGATCGACTCCAGCCAGACCGGCCCTTCTTTTTCGTAGAGGGCGACCGAGGATGCGCGGTCCATTGCCGGCGCATCGACCCCGAAGGCCTCCAGCAGCTTCTGGACACGCTCGGTCTTGCCGCCTTCGACCATCAGCTTGGCGAGCAGCTCGATCCGGTCGGTCGGCGTCGCAGCGGGCGCCACCAGGGTCGTGAAGCTGGTCAGCTGGAAGACCTTGCCGGTGACCCCCTGCTCGGTGAACGTCTTGGTGTCCGGCAGCTTCTTCATGCGAACCAGTGACGGAACAGCGATCGCGCGGCCGACGCCGGTATCAAGGACCGGAAGCGCGGCTTGGTAGCTGCCGGTCGCGGCCTGGATGACGCCGGCCGCCAAGTCCTGCCACATCGGCGCTTCGCCGCGGTAATGCACGATGGAGATGTCGAGGCCGTATTGGCGATTGAGCTCGGCGATCGCGATGTGCGCGAACGAACCGATCCCATACGACCCGGCCGTGACCTTGTTGCGGCGCGCATAGGCGACGAAATCTTCGATGGACTTTGCACCGGTAGCGGAATGGACGACCAGCGGCAGATGACCCGATGGCGTCATCGCGACGATCGTGAAATCCTTGTCCGGATCGTAGGCGAGCGACTTCAGCAGCAGTCGGTTTCCGAGCAGCGTGGACGAGATCGTGTACATCAGCGTATGGCCGTCCGCCGGCGAATCCTTGACCGATTGGGCTGCCAGCGCGCCGCTCGCTCCCGTCTTGTTTTCGACGACGACCGGCTGTCCGAGCTTCTGAGAGATGTAATCGCCATAGGCGCGGGCGAACGCATCGGTGATGCCGCCGGCGGGCGTCGACACGACGATTTTGATTGCTTTGGTCGGCCAGGCTTCGGCCGCAGCCCCATCAGCCGTGGCCAGCACCAGGCCTGCAATCGCAGCGCCCAGCATTGCGACGAATGTCCTCACTTGCCCCTCCCGTTTTGTTGCGTCTTTGGGCGCCCTTTGGCCGCCGGGCAGAGATGTCACACGAGCAGAGTCAAATAGAAACAACATTTCATTGTGTGAAATGGCTAGCTCTTGGCGGCCGCGGACGGGCCGGCCGCACCAAGCCTGGCGCTGAGCGTCTCGGCCAGTGCGGAGGCGACTTTCTTCATCTGAGGCACGAAGCGCCTGAGACCTTCCTCGGTGCTGACGGCCTCGCGCAGCATCATCACGTTCATGCTTGCGAACAGGCGGTTCGGAACAGCGACGGGAACGCCGATCGCCCAGACGGCGCCGCCGAAGATGCGGCGGCTGTAGCTCTCGTCCATCACTGCGAATCCGGCTTTCCGGATCGCGCGCAGCACCTTGGTGAGTTTGGCGGGATTGCGGGCGAGGTCGTTCCAGGGCTCCGGGCTGAGGGCAAGGCGCGCCGCGATGCGCTCCTGCTCGGCCGGTTCGCAAAACGCCAAATAGGCGCGCCCCATCGAGGTGCCCAGCACGGGAAAGCGAAAACCCGGCGGACGGTAGAAGAGCAGCGAACCGCCGATCCGGGTCGTATGTGCGATCACCATGGATTCCTCGTCGAGCACGGCCACGTCCGAGGGCCACTGAATCTGTTGGCGAAACTTGTTGAGCATCGGTTCGGCGATACCGCCGATCCAATTGGGTTCGTCGTAGCCGGCGCTGAGCAGGAGCGCCCGTCCGGTCGGGGCATAGCTGGGCGGCTCGGCGCGCCGCACCACATATCCTTCATGCTCCAGCGTTTCGAGCATGCGGACGATTGTTGCCTTGTTGAGGCCCGTCGCCTTATGCAGCGAGCCTACGGTCGATTGCCGTTCCTGGTTGATGACGCGCAGGACCTCGAGGCCTCTCGACAACGCGATAACGGGACGGAACGAGGGCATGGCAGCTCTTTGTGAGGACCGTGCCGCTAGTCAATGATGTAATCGCCGGATCAGTCAACAGGCCCGACTCCCGGCCGGGAATTGGACGGTGCCGCATCGGCTCCTCAGCGACCGAGTTCGCTTTCGGCGGCAAGCTGCCCCTCTGCCGTGATCTCGTATTCGCCGTCGTGCTTGGTCATCCATCCTGACCTGACCATCTCTCGTGCAAGCTGTATCGAGCAGATCGGATGATTGCCGCCCGGGTGATACAGCCTGTCGTTGCGGACGAGCAGGTGCCCGTACAATCGCGCCTGGCGCAGCGCCCTGCGCATCCCCGGTGATGGACTTTTCATGCCGGTTCAAGCGCGAGCACGATGAAGGTTCCTAATGAATGCGGCCATCTCATCGGCGTTTCGTTCGATAACGCACATAGGAACCGTCATTCTGCTGCATCGTTTGCTCTTCCGAGGAGTAGCGCCATGAATGTACGGGATGAGCACACGTGGTCCCTCTGGATGGACGTATCTGTCGCCGAAGCTCCGGTGCTGTCGAGTACGGTCGGCGTGGACGTTGCCGTGGTCGGCTCCGGAATAGCCGGGCTTTCGGTCGCATATGAACTTGCTTGCCATGGACGTTCGGTCGCAGTGATCGATCGCGGCCGCATCGGCAGCGGGATGACGGCGCGCACCACGGCGCATCTGGCGACCGCGCTTGATGATGGTTATGATGCGTTTGTGCGAGTCCGCGGCCCTGACTGTGCGCGGCGTTACTATCAGAGCGTCGCTGCCGCGATCGATCGCGTCGAGGCCATCCAAGGCGCCGAGCACATCGATTGCGGTTTTAAGCGCGTCGATGGCTATTGGGTACTGGCATCCGAAACGTCCGCATCCGAGCTGGATAGTGAATTGGACTGCTGTCGCAAGCTGCAGATTCCGGTCGAAAATTGCATCGAGCGGACACCATTCCATGACAGCGGTCAGACGCGTTCGCTGCGCTTTCCGCGCCAGGCGCGCCTGCATCCGACTAAATATCTCGCCGGTCTGGCGAGCGCACTGCAGCGCCGGGGCGCCCAGCTCTATGCTGACACCTGCGTCGAGAGCATCCAGCAACGCCAGGGTAGCATGGTCGTCACCACCGCCTCAGGCTACGAGGTTCACGCCGCCGACGTGGTGGTTGCGACCAACTCGCCCGTCAATGTTCAGGTGGCGATCCACACCAAGCAGGCGCCTTACCGCACTTATGCACTCGCCGCGAAGATTGCGGCCGGCGCCGTGGAGGATGCGCTCTATTGGGACACGCTCGATCCTTATCATTATGTCCGCCTCCACCCGTTATCTGCCGACGAGGACATCGTGATCATCGGCGGCGAAGATCACAAGTCGGGTGAGGCGAATGATGGCGCACAGCGCCTTGACGCGCTCGAGCGCTGGGCGCGCGAGCGATTGCCGGATTTGCGCGAGGTCACCCATCGGTGGTCGGGTCAGGTGCTGGAGCCGGTCGATTTCGCCGGCTTCATCGGCCGCAGCCCCGGCGAGGAGCATGTATTCGTTGTCAGCGGCGACTCCGGGCAGGGGATCACCAACGGGCTCGTGGCCGGCATGCTGATCGCGGATCTCATCACCAGCGGCGCAAGTGCCTGGGAGGACGTCTACGCTCCGTCGCGGAAGATTCAAAGGAACATCGGCGAGTTCATCAGCGAGAACATCACCCCTATCAAGAATTTCGCGGAGTATCTCACCGCAAGTGAAATCGCGAGCGCTGAACAACTGCGGCCCGGCGAGGGGCGCCTCTTCCGAAGCGGCCTGAAGAAGATCGCGGCGTGCCGGGACCGAAGCGGACATTTGCATTTGCATTCGGCGAGCTGCACCCATTTGGGCTGCGTCGTGCACTGGAACTCACTCGAACAGTGCTGGGACTGCCCATGTCACGGATCGCAGTTTGCACCCGATGGCACCGCGCTCAACGGCCCGGCGGTTTCCCCGCTCGGCGAGGCTGAAAAGCCGGCCAATCTTGAAGCGGCAGAATGAGCGGCATCTCTCGGCGTGTCGTAGGGGGCTTGGGCCGGCGGCTGCAGCTTTTACCTGGCGAGCTACATGTGAATCATGATGCGCGCCGATCTGATGTGACTATTCCTCGCAGGCTGTACAGGCTATATCCCTGTCGCCTGTCATTGAACTGTCATGTTACCGCAAATGCTAAAGTCAGATGCTGCGCCGGCTCGCAAGACTCCGGGCGCGCCGGAAGCCGATCCTGCTGTTGGGAACACCAAGAGAACGCAGCTCCTCACTGGCTTGCCGGGGCAACGCGAGGACGTCAGCGTGGAACCCGCGACGGTCGAGGAGCGCACTGCCATTGAGCAGACGCCATCGCAGGACGTGACGCCCGCGCCGAGCCCAACCCAGCCCGCATCTCCCGTTGGCGAAATCGAGCTCAAGCTGCTCGTCGGTGCCGATCGCATGGCGCATTTCGGCGCAGCGCCCGTGATCGCGGCGAACGCACGCAACAAGGGCACGCGCAAACGTCTCAAGTCCGTCTACTACGACACGCCCGAGCGGGCGCTTCGTCGTGCCGGCCTGAGCTTGCGCGTCCGCCAGAGCGGCACGCGTTTCGTGCAGACCGTGAAGACCGAGGTTGCGGACGATCCGTTGCGTCGCGGCGAATGGGAAGCAAGCGTGCCTTCGCTTGCGCCCGATCTCGCTTTGGCGATGCCGTTCATTCCGGAGAAGCTTCGCGAGCGACTCAAAGCGCAGCCGCTCGAAGCGGTGTTCACGGCCGATGTGCATCGTCACACGCGCATCATCGACCTGCCATCCGGCACGGTCGAGGTCGCCTGCGACCAGGGCGAGCTGACGGCCGGCGACCGGTCGGTTCCTGTCAGCGAGATCGAGCTGGAGCTGAAGAGCGGCAGCGCGAGCGCGATCTACGAGATCGCTCTGCGCCTTGCGGAGCACGGAACGGTGAAGCCGTCCATCCGCAGCAAGTCTGCGCGCGGCTTCGACCTTGCCGCGGACCTGCCGCCGTCGGCACGCCGGCCGCGCAAGCTTCGCCTCGATCCCTCCGTGACGCTCGACGAAGCCTTCGCGACCATCCTGCGCACCTGCTTCCTTCACCTGCTGCAATCGCTGCCGGCGGCCGAGGACGGCCGCAATCCGGAAGGCGTGCATCAGCTGCGCGTCTCGCTGCGCCGGCTGCGATCCGCGCTCGACCTGATGCGTTCGGTCGGCGCGCTCAGCAATCTCGAGGCGCTGCGTTCGGAGGCCAAATGGCTGGCGCAAGGCCTGTCCGCCGCGCGCGACTGGGACGTGTTCCAGCTCGACACCTTGCCGGCGATCGCAAGAGCCTGTCCGTCGGTCGCGGGCTTCGATGCGCTTGGGCGGGCCGCGGCTCAGCGTCAGGCGGAAGCCTATCGCAGCGCCCGCCACGCGCTCGATGATCGCCGCTGCGCGCTCTTCCTGATCGGCCTCGGCGGCTGGATCGAGGCGCGCGGCTGGCGCAACGGCGTCGCGCCCGAGGATCTCGGCCGGCTCGCCGAGCCCGCCGTCAATTTCGCGCAGCGCGTCCTGTCGGAACAGCACGCGAAGGTGCTCAAGCGCGGCCGCCGCTTCAAGTCGCTGACGGTCGACGAGCTGCACCGCGTGCGGCTCGCCACCAAGCGGCTGCGCTATCTCAGCGAGTTCCTGCTGCCGCTGTACGAGGATCGCAAGTCCGCACGAAAATTCGCACGCCGGCTCGCCGGCTTGCAGGAGGAGCTCGGCGTCTTCAATGACATGGCGGTGACGGCCTCGTTGCTCGATGGGCTCGGCGCTGACGATCGCGACAGCGCCATTGCGGCGGCCGCGATCGCCGGCTGGCAGGCGCGGGCATCGATCGGCATGCAGCAGGGCTTGCAGGATAGCTGGCGGGATTTTGCCGCCGCACGCGTACCCTGGTCGCGCCAAGGCGAGCAGAGCTGATCGCGCTTTCCCAAAAAGTTGCGCCCAGCCATTGGGGGATGGCTGGGCGCGCGCGAACCGGTCTGGGACGGGGAGGGGTGGGGATGTGACCGGGTCGCGTAACCTGTTGTCTCTCGTTCCTACTAATCTTTGGCGCTGGCGGTGGAGACCGCCGGCTTGGTATCGCCCAGCGAGACCCAGACGTTGGGATCGCTCTGCGACTGGCGCTTGACGAAGCGGTAGCCGGTCTCCGTCCAGGCGAGGACGTTCTCGTTCTGATTGTCGAGAATGAACTCGCCCTTGTCGGTCTTCACCGTCAGCACCGCGTGGCCTTCGCCTTTCTTGTCGCGCACCACGGTGATGAGCAGGGCCTGGCGCGGCCAGCCGGCATCCATCAGCATCTTGCGCTTCAACAGCACGTAGTCTTCACAGTCGCCGTAACCGTCTGACGGCAGCGACCACTTCTCGATCACGCCCCAGTGCTCCTGGTCGGTCAGAGGCTTGACGGTCTCGTTGACCCAGCGATTGACCTTGACGAGGTCGCGCCATGCGGCCTGCGACATCACGATGTCGCGCGGCTGCAGCGGTGCGCCCTGGCACTGGGCAGCATTGTCCGCGCAGAACTCGACCCAGCCGATCGGCGCACGCGTGGTGTCGCCGAGGCTCGCGTAGAGCAGACGGCCTTCGCCGGCCTGCGCTGCCGCGCTGATCCCGAAGAGCATGGCGGCCAGCGCCAGTCCCTTCCCCCGTCCCCTGAAGTCAAACATTGCGGCCCCCGTTTCTTGTTGGGACCACATTTCGCACGGAGCTTTTGAGTTGCCGCTAAGTCGACCAAGTCAAGTCGAGACGAATGCAAGTAAAAGGCGCGGCGAATTCGATCTATACTTGAATAGAATTCGCGTAAAATTGGATATGACTGCAATTGATTCAAATTTTATCTATTAACGCGGAAGCGCTGGGAGGAGCGTTGTTTGCGCTCATCTGCAGCCCCTCCGTTAACCGCTGGCCATTCGCCGCGGGACATGAAAAAGGCGGCGTCCGCATCGCGGAAGCCGCCTTCGAGCCTGGAAATATGGAGGTTTTCGCGTCCTTGCGCTTTACCGCGCGGTAACGCTCTCTTCGAGTGTCTCTGCCGGCTGCTCGTGCATGAACTCCAGCGCGAAGCCGTCCTCGAGGTTTCGGACCACGCGGCCCTGGACCCGGCCGAGCAGAACCGTCGATTTTAGCGGTGGCCGGTTCTCGGCAGCGATCGCCGCGCCCGACAGCGAGAGGTCGATGATGCGGCAGGTCATCTTGGTGCCGTCCTCGAGCGTCAGCACCGCGATCGGGTTGCGCGGCACGATACGGTCGTGGCGGCGGTCCTCCGGCAGATTGAGGATGTCGCGGTTGGCGAGCCAGGTCAGCTGCGCGGCGAGCTTGTCGCGCTTGCGCGGCGTCGCACCGATGGTCATGGCGAAGCCGTTGTCGATGATCCGGGTGATCTTGCCCTCGACGCGGCCGATATGGTCGAGATAGGCGACCACGCGGTCGCCGACATTGCCGATGCCGGGGGCGAGCAAGGCGAGGCCGCCCGGCGACATGTTGATCACCTGGCAGGGGAATTCCCGGCGGTCCGGCAGCATGTAGCGGCCGAGCAGGTGCACCTTCACCCGCTGGAAGCGCCTGCGCTCCTCGGCGGCCGGAAGAAATTTTTTGTTCGCCAACGCCATTTCCAACACCCGACCCCCCGCCCGGGCGGAGTCCTTGCGACCCTAAGGTGCACAGGGTTAATGCCGCGTTAGGATCGGGCGCGCTGGACACGGACAGACACGATGCGCTCGAAAAGCCACACCTTCAGGCGGGGCTCGGCTTCCTCGCGGCGCGCCCATAAAGCAGGCACAGCAGCGCCAGCAGCACGGCGGCTGACAATCCAAGCGACCAGTGAATGCCGATCGCCGCGCCTGCTACTCCGACCGTGATGCCGCTGAAGGCCCGCATGCCGAGGCCGGCCATGTTGTAGAGGCCGACGACGCGGCCGCGGATGTCGTGCGGCGCGTTCAGCTGCACCAGCGCCTGCGCCATGGTGTTGAACGAGAGCTCGAAGAAGCCCGCGAAGAACAATAGCGCGATCGCGACCGGATAGACCGGCACCAGCGCGAAGCCGAGCAGCGCCACGCTCCACAGCATTGCCAGCGTGATCGCGGTGCGCGGGGTGCCCTTCAGCCGTCCCCAGGATTCCAGCGCGATGCCGGCCAGCACTGCGCCGGCCGCGTCCGCGGCGAGCAGCACGCTGTAGGAGACGCCGGGATCGCCATGGCCGAGATCGCCGGCATAGCCCGGCATCTGGGCGTGATAGGCGTTGCCGATCATGAAGGAGGTGAGGCCGGCGAGCCACGTCATCGCCGACAACACGGGCTGGGTGCCGATCGCGCGGATGGTGAGCACGATGTCGGCAAGGCCGCGCACGGCAAAACGCCTTGCCGCCACGCTCTTATCCCTGATCGGGGCCCAGAACAGCCACAGCAGCATCGGCAGATAGAACAGCGTGTTGAAGATGATGCCGTGCGAGGGACCGAGCGTCAGCATGATGAGCCCGCCCACCGCAGGTCCGACCAGGATGCCGAGATAGCGCGCCATCGCGTTCAGCCGCACCGCGCTCGGCAGGTCGGCCGGGCCGACCAGGTCGTAGAGCAAGAGCTGGTTCGGCGTCTGCCAGAGCACGCCGGCGCAGCCATGGATCACCAGAAGCAGCATCGCGTGCCACATCTGGATCGTATCGGTCAGGAAGAAGAAGCCCCAACCGGCGGAGGCGACGATGAACAGCAGCATGCCGCACTGGATGATGCGGCGCGGATCGAACCGGTCGGCGAGGCCGCCGACCGCGACGGAGAACAGCAGGAACGGCAGCCAGTGCGACAGCACGGCAAACCCGCCCAGCGTCGGCGAATGGAATTTCTGGAACACCACCCAATAGCTGATCACATGCTCGATGTTGTCCGCCATCATCGCCAGCACGTAAGAGGCGAACTGGAGACGGTAGGGCACGGACCTCATCGCCGCGAACGATCCGGACGCGGCCACGGGATTTTGGGGAAGGGGATTCACGGGATGACCTGAGGTGAGACTCGTGGCGAGTTACACGCTCGCCGGCCGGCGCTCAAGACAATTGGGCGTGCTGGAACAGCAGCCATGCACTCTTGCCACGAGGCTCCGTGATCTCAGGTGCAAGCCTTGCGAGCTCCGGCCCGCTCTCGTCGAGCCGGAGCAGCGACGCAATCCAGACTGCCCTGTTGAGGGATTCTGGATTGCTTCGTCGCAAGAGCTCCTCGCAATGACGGCGCCTGTAGTGCATCGACGTCACCATCGCGATCATCATGCAGCATCGGGGACCCCATCGTCCCGTTTCGCGTCGGTCAATCGCCGCAAGCCGGGCCGCTCCGGTAGTTGTGCGGCGTCCTGACATTCCAGACCAACCCGATCGCTTCGAGTGATCGGATCAGCCACCAGCCGGGATCGACCTGTCCCGGCAAAAGTCCGAGCTTCGCCGAGCCCGGATAGGCGTGATGGTTGTTGTGCCAGTTCTCGCCCATGCTGATCAGCGCGGCGAGGCGGACATGTAGCCTTGGGCCGCGACGCCATCGACGCTCCAGATCTGATCGCCGCTTGTGTGGGAGAAGTGGCCGACCAGCCAGTGGCCGGTGACGCAGACGCTGACGCGCACGCAAATGCCCCAGACCAGCCAGTCCAGCCCGCCGATTGCAAAGAAGAGGAGGGCCCAGGGCAATTGCTGCAACATCCATGTGCGTTCGATGAAGGCATAGAACCGGTCACTGGCAAGCGGCGGCTCGAGCCGGAATCTTGGCGGATGGCGCAGCACCAGCCGGCAATGCAATTGCCACCAGGCATCGCGCCAGAAGCCGGCGCCGTGGCGGGAATATTCATGGCACGCGGGCTGGCGCTGCGCCCAGTCGCGGAAATCGTGCAGGCGGATCATGCCGAACGGCCCGGCCATGCCGACGAGCGTGCCGAGATAGACGAAGAGATGTTCCAGCCAGAGTGGGCAGTCGTAGCTCGCATGGATCAGCTTGCGGTGCATGCCGACGGAGTGCCCTGCGCAGAGCGTGACGGCGCTCGCTGCGAGGAAGAGTGCGAATGCCGACCAGGAGAAGCAGAGCGGCGCGAGCGCGATGGCGGCCGTCGTCATGCCCGCGAGCCACAGCGACTTCTGCGGCGCCCATTGCACATATCCGTCTACCGGATCGGTGTCAGAGGCGACAAAAATTCGTTCCGAACCCGGTCGCAAATCCATCTGATGATCCCGGCTGACCGCGGCGCGAGGAGCCGCGCAGGTCCGAAGCAGGCATCGCTCCGGCACACGCAGCCTGCTCACACAACTGCGGCGTGTCAACGCGCCGCGTTGGTATTTCCAATGTCGCAGGGCTGTCATAGGTTGATCGCAGGCCCGCACGATCAAAACACAACAAGCGGGCAGCGAGGAAACAGCCATGCAACAAATCCGCGTCTGCACCCACGCAGGTCCCGGCTCGGAGCCCGTGATCCGCACCGTGCCGTGGCCGAAGGTCGGCCGCAAGGCTGCGCTGATCAAGGTCGGCGCCTGCGGGGTTTGCGGCACCGATCTCCATATCCTCAAGGGGCACTGGCCGAAGCCGCTGCCCTGGCCGTTCACGCTGGGACACGAGCTCGGCGGCGTCATCGTCGAATGCGGCGACGAGTTCACCGAAGATTTCATGAGCAAGCCGCTCAAAGTTGGATCGAAAGTGATGATCCCGCCCTTGATGCCGTGCGGCCGCTGCTACTATTGCATCCACTATCCGCAAACCGCGAACAAATGCCTGACGCCGGTCTATTACGGCCGCTATCTCGGCTTCGACAAGGCGCCGCATTTGTGGGGCGGCTGGGCCGAATATGTCTATGTCGATCTCGACATGCTGCCGGGCACCAAGATCTACAAGCTGCCGGACGACATGTCGTTGCGCCTGGGTGCGCTGTCGGAGCCGCTGACCTCCTGCATTCGGGCCTTCAATCGTGCGACCCGCGCCGGCGGATTCAGTTGGGGCGACACCGTGGTGATCCAGGGCTCCGGCCCGATCGGCATTCTGGCGGTCGCGGCCGCCAGGGAGATGGGGGCGGGGCGCATCATCTGCGTCGGCGCGCCGGAGGAGCCGCGGCTCAAGCTGGCGCGTGAGTTCGGCGCCGAGACGACCGTGAACATCGAGGAGCTGAAATCACCGCAGGATCGCATTGCGCGCGTCCGCGAGATCGTCGGCGGCTTCGGCGCCGATCTCGTGATGGACTGCTCGGGTCATCCAACCGCCGGCCCCGAGGGCATCGAGATGCTGCGCGACGGCGGCACCTATGTCGAGATGGGCCAGTTCACCGACGCCGGCTCGATCGACACCTCCTGGCACCGCATCTGCACCAAGGACCTCAACGTGCTGGGATCCTGGGGCTTCACCGGCAATGACCTCCCGCTCGGCGTCGACATGCTCTACCGCACCCGTGACAAATACCCGTGGCTGAAAATGCAGACGATCTACCCGTTCACGGAAGCGGGCGTCGCGCAGGCCGTGCAGGACGCAATGGCGATGAAGACGGTGAAGTCGACGATCGTGCCGTGGCCGGAGCTGGTGGAGTAAGAACGTAGCCGAGATGAGCGACCAAATGAAAAACGAAGAGACGGCCGACCCAAACCGGAGCTCCCCCTTCAACGCCATCCGCGCGATCGACTACACCGTCATCTTCGTGCGCGACCTGACAGCGATGCGGCGCTTCTACGAGGACGTCCTCGCCTTTCCACTCTCGCGCGAGCTGTCGCCGAATTGGATCGAGTACGGCCTCGGCAGCAACACGTTGGTGCTGGCAAGGCCGAGCCGCACCGCCAGCGATGCACCGACGCCAGCGGGCAGCGCCTCGCTGCAGCTGGCCTTCAAGGTCTCTGCTGCAGAGGTCGACGCGTGCGCCGATGAACTCGTGCGGCAAGGCGTGGCGCTGCTGTCACCGCCGACCAACCAGCCCTTCGGCCATCGCACGCTGTTCTTCCGCGATCCCGACGGGAATCTGCTGGAGGTGTACGCCGAGATCTGAGAAATTCTATTTGACGTATCCCGACAACATGGCGTGCGCCCAGTCCGGACGGTTGTTGGCGAGCGCGCGCGCCGAGGCGGCCTCCCAGTCGTATTCGAGGGCCAGCAGCTCGACCTGCCAGCCCCTTTTGCCCTTGGTGAGGATCGCGTAGCGGGCGTGAGGCGAGCGGTGTTCCAGTTTCGCGGCAAAGGGAATGTCAGCGAAAACAGGGCATCCGACGCTGCCGGGATTGAGGACCAGACATTCGCGCGGCCCGTGAACGACGGCCGGGCGGTGGCTATGGCCACACAGCACCACGCGCGCCGCCGGCTCGCTCGCAAGGCGTGCTTCCAGCACGTCGCGGCGTGCCGGCACGAAGCGGCCGTCGTCGAGTGCGTCCTCCAGCAGGCACGCCGTATCGCTCTCGGGCGTGCCATGGCAGGCCAGGATGCCGTCGTCCAGTCGCAGCTGGGAGGGCAGGTTGTGAAGTGCACGACGCTGCTCTGCAGTCAGTGCGTTTCGCGCAAACAGACCTGCCGGCGAGAGCTTGTCGTCCGGAAACTCCTCGATCCAGCGATCATGATTTCCGCGCACGGTCGGCAACGACAGCGATTGGAGGAATTCGAACGTTTCCCTCGGCCACAACGGGCTGGTGACGCAGTCGCCGAGGTTGACTATCCGATCGACGCCCCGCGTCTTGATATCCGCCAGCACCGCCTCCAGCGCGGCGAGATTGCCGTGGATGTCGGAAATGACCGCCAATCGCATCTTTATTCCCCATATCGCCAGACGTGAGCGTGGCTCGGCTATAGGCCGATCCCGCCGCGCCAAGGTTAATCGAGCTGGCCGCAAAAATCCGCTGCAAGCTTCAGGCGCGGCTCGCCGTCAAGCCATGCATCACGGCTATGGTGATTTCCGGGCGCTTGGCGTAAAGAGCGCCCAGATCAAATCAGCGTGCGGTCGGGCCGTTTGCCGCGCACGCAGCTCGGGGCGCCGGTTCACCGTTTGCGCGCCTGAATCAAACAAGGTTTCCCATCTCGTGTCTCTTCCGGCCCTGACCCCGCCGCTCGCCCGCGCTTTGGCCGAGCGGAACTATGATTCACTGACGCCCGTCCAGCTCGCGGTGCTCGCCCATGAAGCCACCAGCCGCGACCTCCTGGTCTCGGCCCAGACCGGTTCCGGCAAGACCGTCGCTTACGGCTTGGCCATCGCAAAGAACATCCTCGATGACGCCGAGCAGTTCGCACCAGCGGCCGCGCCGCTCGCCTTGATCGTGGCGCCGACCCGCGAACTCGCGCTCCAGGTTCAGCGCGAGCTGGCCTGGCTCTATGGGCATGCCGGCGGGCGTGTCGTCTCTTGCGTTGGCGGCATGGATCCGCGGCGCGAGCAGCGCGAGCTCGCCGCCGGCGCGCATATCGTCGTCGGCACCCCCGGGCGTCTGTGCGATCATCTGCGGCGCGGCCGTCTCGACATTTCCGAGCTCGCCGCGGTTGTGCTCGACGAAGCCGACGAGATGCTCAATCTCGGCTTTCGCGAGGACATGGAATTCATCCTCGAGACCACGCCGCAGACGCGCCGCACCCTGTTGTTCTCGGCGACGTTTCCCCGTGGCATCGTCGCGCTGGCGCGGCAATATCAGCGCGACGCCTTCCGGATCGAGGTCGCCGGCGACGAGGGCGGCCACGCCGATATCGAATACCGCGCGATCCGCATCGCGCCCGCCGACGTCGAGCATGCCGTCGTCAACGTGCTGCGCTTCTACGAGGCGCCGAGCGCGCTGGTGTTCTGCAGCACGCGCGATGCCGTCAGGCATTTGCAAGCCGCGCTCCTGGAGCGCGGCTTCTCTGTGGTCGCGCTGTCGGGTGAATTGACGCAGAACGAACGCACCCTGGCGCTGCAGTCGCTACGCGACGGCCGCGCCCGCGTCTGCGTCGCGACCGACGTTGCCGCCCGCGGCATCGACCTGCCGAGCCTCGACCTCGTCATTCATGCCGATTTGCCCAACGACGCCGAGGTCCTGCAGCATCGCTCGGGCCGCACCGGGCGCGCGGGCCGGAAGGGGACGAGCGTCCTGCTGGTGCCGCCCGCGCGGCGGCGGCGCGCCGAGCTGCTGCTCGATCTCGCAGGGGTCGACGCGGTCTGGGGCACGGCGCCGCAGGCGGAAGACATCCGCAAGCTCGATCATGCGCGCATGAAGGACGTGCTGTTCACGGAGGAGACTGGTCCCGACGATCTGGCTTTGGCGCAATCGCTATTGGCCGAGCGCTCGGCCGAGGACATCGCCGCCGCGCTCGCGCGGCTTTATCGCGCGCGCCTGCCGTCGCCAGAGGACATCATCGATCCCGGCGAGCGAAGCGGCAGGCCGGAACGCGGGCGTGATAGGTCCGAACAGGGCGAGGACCGCGCCAAGCCGCGGTCGAAGGCTGGGAAATCCTCGAAGCACGCCATGGCGGATGGCAGCGTCTGGTTCCGCGCCGCCATCGGGCGCCGCAAGAACGCGGAAGCGCGCTGGCTGCTGCCGATGATCTGTCGCCGCGGCGGCATCGACAAGCGCGACATCGGCGCCATCAGGATCATGGAGACCACCACCGAGTTCGAGATCTCCCAGCGGGTCGCCGAATCCTTTGCGGCGAAGATCAAGCGTCCCGACAAGGAAGACAGCATCCGGATCGAGCCGATGACGGATGCGCCTCACCGGCAAGACGCTCCTCAGGAGCGCCCCCGCGCGCCGCAGCGCGAGGCCGGCGCTCATCATGAACGGCGCGAGAATCGCCCGCGCGAGGCGAGTGGATTCAAGTCGCGCAGCAAGCCTCAGGGCGAGCGCGCGTCGAAATTCGGTGATGCGCGTTCTTTCGCAAAGAAAAAGAAGCACAAGAACAAGCCCGGCCATGCAGAGCCTTCGGTCACGCCGTGGCCTGCGAGGGGCGCGCCCGAGAAAAACGCGAAGAAGAAGCGTCGGGGCTGATCTGCCGCTTTCCGGCCCCGGCCAGACTAACGCCGCCGAAGGCTCGCGCGGTGCGCTATGGCGCAATCAATCAGTAACATGGTGCCATCCGGACGCGCCTGCGAGCCCGCGCCTTCTCGAGTTGGCAGAATCCTTTTCGGCAAACTCAAAGCGGCAAGAGCGGCGCCTGCGGCGAGGCGTCGCTTGAATCGAATTTAATCAAGTCGAGAGTCTGAAAGCGAACTGAAGGTCCGATCCTGGTTGGTCATAGTTGGCATCGGCAGGGGGGCGAGAGCAGCTCATCAGCAGCATCCCTCCATTTTGAGAGTAGGGGCACTGGTTTCCCGGTGCGGCCCGCACCCGGGAGCTTCTGAGAGTCTTCAATCCAACATCTGGTTTCGCGTGAAAGGATGGAATGACGATGCATGATGCCAATGTGAAAGCCGAGACGAATGCCACTCCCGCGGGTGGGAATGGTGGTGCAAGGCTCAAGTTCGACGTGCCGTTTTTCAATATCCAGGAGATCTTCGGTGATCTTGCCGAGCAGGGCGCCGCGCGGGCCAAGGCAAATCTCGAGCAGATGAAGGCGGCTTCCGAGGAGATCACCGACGCTTTCCGCGAAGTCTGTGCGACCAATGCCACGCGTGCCGCCGACTACGGCACCAAGGTCATCGAAATATCGAAAATCAATACCAGCTCCACCCTGGAATTCCTGTCCCAACTGGCCGATGCGAGGTCGTTTGCGGATGTCGTGAACCTCTCCACCACCCACAGCCGCAGGACCTTTGAAATGGCTTCCGGGCATAACCGGGAGCTTTGGGACCTTGCTCAGAAGGTTGCGACCGAGACGGCCGAGCCGATCAAGAAGAGCTTCAACCGGGTTCTGCACAGGGCAGCTTGAATCGAGGCTATCGGCCGCGTGAATCGGCGGACGAGCGTCTTCGCCAGAAGAGACGCCGTCCGGCTGATGGCGGCGACGCCCTTCCGTGAAGGGATGCCGAGCTGGAGGAAATCAGATGGGTATGGTGATGATCAAGTGCCCGGAAACGGGCCGAGCCATTTCGACCGGCATCGAGATGGACCGCGAACGATTTCGGTGCAGTGCAGTGTTCTTCTCTCGCACCTATTGCGAGATGTGTGCGGCAACGCACGAGTGGTTTGCCAAGGAGGCCTGGGTCTACGAAACGGGAAGTCCGGGGGTAGGCAGTCGTTCCGCGCGGGGGCGGCGTGAAGAAGCAGCCTGACGGCGTCCTGCGAAGCAATCCGATCAATTTGCCCGGGGACGGGCATTACGTCGCGGCGAGGTCGCGCAGCATGTAGGTCGCGCCGTCGCCGTAGGATGCGAGCTTTGCGTGCAACTCGGCGTCCGCCGTCACGGTCCGAAAGCCGACGCGTTCCCATAACGGCGGCGTGCCGTAGACCGAGACCAGCGCGAGCGTTCTGATGCGTGATGCACGCGCCAGCTTCTCGATATCACCGACATAAGCGCGCACGCCGCCGCCGCGGAACTCCGGCAATACGGCGACGTCGTGGATGTAGAGACAGTCGGCGCGATCGGGCAATGCTTGCAGAAAGCCGTCGAGCGGCGGAATTCGGTACCGCATCCAGGGATGTGCCAGTCCGTAGCCGATGATGCCCTGGTCCGTATCGAGCACGCCGCAGCCCTCCGGGCAAAGCCTGATCTTCTCCGCCAGCACCTCTTCGCGTTCGGGCAACGCCGGATGGATGCGTGCCGCAATCGCGCTTATCGCAGGAAGGTCGGAGGCGCGCGCGGGACGCCAATGCGGCTTGCTCATGTCGATCCGTCGTTCCGTGGTGTCCTTACAATCTATTCCGCCGCGGCGCTGCGCGCAGCGGGAAAGATCCTGGCGGTCGTTATCGCGGATATTCCAGCTGCATCGCCACGAAGTCGGCCGTGCGTGCTCCATAGCGCGTCTCGATCGCGCGCAGCGTTTCGTCCAGCGCCCGCGCCGGCGGCGAGGCGCCGGAATCCGGCACAGCCTGCTCCGCCGGCCAGCTCCCGGCAATGCGGTCCGGCAGGATGCGAAGACCGCTGCGGCTGGTCCGCGCCTCTGCCGTGGCGGCGAAGGTGAGGGCGCGCGAGCGGTAGGTGCGCGACCACGCATCGGCGATCAGGGCGAGCGAGACCTCGTCGACATCAGGCGTCAACGCGATGCCGAGTTGCTCGCGCTTCCAGAATGCGAGCGTGTTTGCGATCGCCGTCAGCGCGAAGGGGCGTGTGAAGCTGAACGCGTCGCTGCGGTGGCGTGCGTCCCATCGCGCAAGGCCGATGTCGCCGGCGACCGCCTCGGCCTTGGCGCGGCCGGCGATCGCCTCGATCAAGGTGAGGGCCATCGGCATGGATGCGGTGATGCCAGTGGTCGTCGCGACGCCCTGGTCGACGACCAGCCTGCGGTCCGCCGCGTAGCGGATCGTCGAATGCTTCTTCAGATCGCCCACGGAATACCAATGCGTCGTGGCCCGCTTGCCGTCGAGCAGCCCGGTGTTGGCAACAACCGTGGCACCGACGCACACGCCGATCACAATCGCGCCCTTGCCGGCTTGGCTCCTGATCCAGTGCAAGACCGTTGCGTCGTCGTCGCGGCTCATCGCCGGCACGATGACGTAGTCGGCGCCATCGGGGTGCGCGGCATCGAACTCGGCGATGGTCGCATGCGGCTGCACCTTGAGGGCGGGATAGAGCGTGACGGGCCCTGGCTGCGTCGACAAGGTGAGGACGTCGGCAATGTCGGCGCGGGCGAGAATGCCGTAGGGCATCAGGTAATCGGTGGTCTCGCTCATGTCGTTGATGCCGACGATGGCGATCAAGGGTCGCTTGCGTTTCGGCGGTTTCAGCGCCGCCAGGGTCGATTCGGTTTCGTCTCTGGAAATCGCAGGCGCGGTTCCCGAGGCTGGCGCGGCTGGCAGCAGGAGCAGCCAGGTCGCGCCGATCCCTGCCAGCAATGTCATGCCGCCGAGGGCAGTCCACGCCAGATTGCGCCAGCTCATCATGATGTCACCCGCTCGTCTCACGCGGCGCGGAAGCTATCCGGTCGCATCGACGTCAGGAATGACGCAAATCCGGCAAAAACGGTCACGCTGCGCGACGATCCATCGCAGGATCGCCGCACGTCTGCAGGGGCTCTATCGCAGCCCCTCATACACCATCAGCCCGCGCGCGATCTGCAATTTGCGGATGGCGCGCGGCAGGAGTTTCTCCGGCTGGTGCAGGTAGCGCCAGGAAGTGAGGGTGAAGGCGGACAACGTGCCGCATTCGTCGTCGAACGGCGCGAGCACGCCGGTGACGCTGACCGGCGTATGCGGGCGGGCGTTGAAGGGCAGCAGCAGGAGCTCCAGATGCGCCTTGCTGCCGTCCTCGCGCGCGGCGGTGACGCCGGCGATCGCGCCCAGCGTCTCGTCGGCGACGATCGTCGTGATCTCCTCGATCTCGCTGCGGCTTGCTTCTGTGAACAGCGCCGCAAAGCTGCGGTCCTTGAGGTCGGTTCCTGCGAGCGCGCAGACGCGCGTGCCGGCGACGCGGAACGGGAAGCCGAGGTTCGGCTCGCAGGACAACACGAAGATGTCGCCGAGCAGGCCGCGGACCGCGGCCGGGTCGATGTCGGCCCGGTCAGGAGCCCGTGCAGTGCCGCGCTTCTTGTCCCAATACGCGAAGAACGCGCGGCTCGACGGATGTTTCATGACTGAACGCTCGCCCCGGGGTGCAACCTCGAAGGGACAGACTTGTCCCGCTTCAGTGCACCCGCGATCCCTTCTGTTGTTGTGCAGGAGGGGATTTGCAGCGTCCATGCCGCCGGCGCGTTTTCAGGCTTCTTGGGCCGGCCTTTACGTCGTTAACGTTAAATTAACTATGCGCTTCGTGCCGGCCGCGCGCCTGCTATGGTGACCGCGGTCGCAAGCCTCGCCGCTTTTCTCCAGGTTCTCGGCGGGGCCTGTACAGGGCGTCAAACAGTTTGGTCACGGGCCGCGGGGAGGGGTGGGGATACGCCTTGTCTCTCCGGCCACCGGAAGACCGACACGGACAGGCAGGGCTTCGGCCCTGCCTTTTCCTTTTGTGCACTTGCGCAGGGACGGCAAAGGCGCCTATCTCCAAGTCTGTCGCCCCGATGTCGCCCGAAAGCGAAGCTGCCTTGGATTCCCCGCAAGATTCGTCGCCGCAAGGTCCTGAGCCGGGCCCGCCGGCCGTCGTGGAGGCTCCGCGCGAGCCGATCCTGACGCTGCCTCCGGCGCTGACCGCCTATATCCTGCTGCTGGCGGTGATCCATCTGCACGTGCTGCTACCGCCCGAGCTCGAGAACTGGACCATCGACGTCTTCGGCTTCATCCCAAAGCGCTACGATTCCTCGCTGCTCAATCTGCAGATCCCGGGCGGGGCGGGGGCGAAGGTCTGGACCTTCGTCACCTATTCGCTGCTGCACGCCAATCTCACCCATCTCGGCTTCAACGTGCTGTGGCTCTTGCCGTTCGGCAGCGCGTTGGCGCGGCGTTTCGGCACCGTCAGGTTCTTCGTCTTCCTGGCCGTGACGGCGGCGGCCGGCGCGCTCGCCCATCTCATCACCCATGAGCATGCGGTGGCGCCGATGATCGGCGCCTCGGCCTCGGTGTCGGGCGCGATGGCAGCCGCAATCCGCTTTGCCTTCGTCCGCGGCAGCTTCCTGTCGTTCAGCCGATCGGATGCCGATACCGCCGCGAAAGTTCCGGCGCTGCCGCTGTCCCGCGCGCTCCGCGACGGGCGGGTGGTCGGCTTCCTCGCCGTCTGGTTCGGCATCAACATCATATTCGGCGTGGGCGCGATCGGGGTCGATGCGGAAACCACGAGCGTGGCCTGGCAGGCGCATATCGGCGGCTTCTTCGCCGGCCTGTTGTTGTTCGCGCTGTTCGATCCCGTGCCGCGCGTGCGAAGCGATGCTGCGGATGCGTCATCACGGGACGTTTCAGACCGTATCTGAAGCGGCGCTTGCGACGCGGCCCGAATTCATCCATCATTCCCGCGAAGAATGTTCCGAAGCGACACGTCCTTAGCGACGATGCTTCGCAAAGCGCACGAGCGTGAAACCGGCGCTGTAACTGTTAGTTGAAGACTCGCGAACAAGTCCGAACCGCCAAAGGCGGACGGCTCGGATTCAGGGAGGCGACGATGACGGTACGTTCCATTCTGAACACCAAGGGCCACCAGATCATGAGCGTCGAGCCCGATGCCAAGCTGGCGGACGCGATCAAGCTGCTCGGCGAGAAGAAGATCGGCGCGGTGCTGGTGATGAGCCAGAGCCGGCTCGAGGGCATCCTGTCGGAGCGCGACATTGTGCGCGTGCTCGGCGAGCGCGGCGCCGGCGTGCTGGAGGCGCCGGTCTCGGAGGTGATGACCCGTAAGGTCGTGACCTGCAAGGAGACCGACACCGTCGCCGAGCTCATGGAGATGATGACGACCGGCAAGTTCCGTCATCTGCCCGTGATCGACAACGGCAAGGTGGTCGGCCTGATCTCGATCGGCGACATCGTCAAGCGCCGCGTCCAGGAATACGAGAGCGAGCAGGAAGCCCTGCGCGACTACATCAAGACTGCCTGATCAGGCCAAGTCTCCCGCTTTCGGCTCGTCCGCTTTCGGCGCGATGCCCGCGGGCGCCGGCGCCAGCACGTGGATCGCCTCCTGGATGGACTCCAGTGCACGCTCCGCAGCGCGCGTGCCATGTGCGATCAGGTCTTCGGAGCGGTGGAAGTCGAACCAGCCGAACTGACCGACCCGCGGCGTGATCAGCATGTCGGGCGGATCGCCGGCGAGACGGGCGCGGGTGATGCGGTCCTGCATGATGTTGAAGGCGTCCACCATCACCGAGGAGATGCCGGGCCGGCCGTTACCGCCGAAGAACTCGCGCTTCATCGTCTTCTCGGGCGAGAACAGGCGCGGGAAGCGCCGCTTCGCCGTCGGCTCCTCGGCCACCGGTACGACCGGGGCGGGCACTGCGCCGTGCGAATAGATCGTGGTGGAATGGGTGAAGATGTCGCTGGAAAGATTTGCGGCGATGACGATTTCGGCGCCGAGCGCGCGGGCGGCCGAGACCGGCACCGGGTTCACCAGCGCGCCGTCGACCAGCCAGCGGTCGCCGATCAGCACGGGCGCGAAGATGCCGGGCAGGGCGTATGAGGCGCGCATGGCATCGACCACGCGGCCGCGCGTCAGCCAGATCTCGTGGCCGGTGCGAACCTCGGTCGCGACGCTCGCGAACTTGATGGGCAGGTCCTCGATCAGGATCTGCCCGATCGCCTCCTCGAGCCGGGTCGCGAGCTTCTCGCCACCGAGCAGGCCGGAGCCGTTGAGACGGATATCGAGATAGCCGAGAATGTTGCGCATCCCTTGCAGGCTGCGCCCCCATTCCTCGAACGTATCGAGCCGGCCGGCCGCGTGGAGGCCGCCGACCACGGCGCCGATTGACGTGCCGACCACGACATCGGGCACGATTCCATTGGCAATCAGGGTCCTCAGGATTCCGATATGGGCAAAGCCGCGCGCCGCGCCGCCGCCGAGGGCAAGGCCGATCACCGGCCGGCGGATGCTGCCCAGGCCAACTTTTTCGCCGACTTTTTCGCCCACTTTCTCGCCGTTCGAGCCGTTCGCGCCCCGGCCTTTCAATCTGTCCAGCACCGAAACTCTCCTACGCCGGGCCAGCCCGCATCGTCAGACTAGGCATCGCACTTGCGCTCCGCCATATCAGGCGCGAAGCATGGTTTATGCCGCTTTGGAAAGGGCACGGGGCAGGAATATGGCGAGGGCCGGTTGCCACGGGGCTAATCACGCAACCGTCAAGCCGGTTCCACCGAAGGTCCAGGGCCGTATTCCCTGGGGTTTCAGAGGCTTGAATTTGCCGCGTTTTCGGTGAAAAGCAGGGACCATGACACGCGGGGGTGACGGCATCAGCGGATGGCGGCGCAGCAGCAGGCTGCTGCCGGCGCTCGTCCTTGCCGCATGCCTCTTTACTTCCGGCCGAAATGCCGCCCAGGCGCAGCTTTTCTCGGATCGTCCGCCGCCGGTACCGCCGGCCTCGGTGCCCGACCCAGGCAACGCTGTCAGCCTGGCGCCGCCCTCCGGGCTGGGCGCGGGACCGCCAAGCCTGCCGCCGACCCTGATGCAGCCGGCGACCCCGAGCATGCCACCGCCCGCTGTCTCGACCGTGCCGCCCGCCGCCCCGCTGAATGCGGCCGTGCCCGGACAGGGCGTGCTGTCGCTGACGGCGAAGTACGGCAAGGACTCGGCCCCGATCACCAGCGGCCTGGTCTGGCGCGTGTTTGCCGACCGGCCCGACGAGAACGGCACCTTCAAGCTGATCCGCGAGGACCGCAGCGGGACGCCGAACATCGTGCTGCCGCCCGGCAATTATGTCGTCCACGTCGCCTTCGGCCTCGTCAGCGCGGTGCGCACCGTCAGCCTGAAGTCCGAGACCAATCGCGAATCCTTCGTGCTGCCGGCCGGCGGCCTGCGCATCGAGGGCCGCGTCGGCACCAGCCGCATTCCGCAGAACCAGATCTCATTCGCGATCTACAAGGGCAGCCAGTTCGAATCCGGCGAGCGCGCTTCCCTGGTGCCGAACGTCGCCGCCGGCGACGTCGTGCTGATCCCGGAGGGCACCTATTACATCGTCTCCAACTACGGCGATGCCAATTCGGTGGTGCGCTCGGACATCCGCGTCCAGGCCGGCAAGCTCACCGACGTCACCATCACCCACCGCGCCGCCGTCATCACGCTCAAGCTGGTCAGCGACAGGGGCGGCGAGGCGCTCGCCAACACCGCCTGGTCGGTGCTGACCCCCGGCGGCGACGTCATCAAGGAATCGATCGGCGCGTTCCCGCGCGTCGTGCTGTCCGAAGGCGAGTACCGCGCCATCGCCAAGAACGAGGGCAAGGTCTACGAGCGCGGATTCAACGTCGTCAACGGCGTCGACGGCGAAGTCGAGGTCATCGCGCGCTAAGGGCAGCCGGCGGCGAGAGGCTCCGGCACGACGATTCTCATCGCGCGCACGGATGTGCATCTTCTGTTACCGTCACCGTCAGTGGGTTTCTGCCAGGTAACCTCGGACCCCTCTCTGTGTTCTGTTGTGAACACTGGTAGCGTCATCATTACGTGCAGGGGCCAGCAAACACCGGCGGCATCGGCTTATTCCAGCAGCAGCGCGTCTTGCTTACGATCGTGGACGGTACGTATTTCCGATAATCAATTTTATTCTCTTTCCATCCTGCTGCGCTATATGTCTGGCGTCCGTCCAACGGGGGAAGCCGGAGCAGGCTCATGCCTTGCAGGACCGGCATGGAGCAGGGGACCAGGCTTGTCGACATGTTCGAAGTGATCCTCACCAGGCGCAAGCGGTTCGGCTGGCGGTGGCAGGTGTGCGACCAGTCCGGCAAGATATTTGCCGACGGCTTCGAGCGCACGCGCCCGTCCGCCAAATATCAGGGCGAACGCGCGTTGTTCTTCCTGCTGTCCCAGGCCTATTTGCGCAACCGCTCGGCGGCCTCCAGCGAGGATTAGCGGGGTAGGCCACCATCCCTTGCGTTGCCCGACGGGCAAAACACGCGAGCGCTAGGTCAACGCACGCGGCCCTAAATATTCCGCTTTACCGAAATTCGGAAATCGCGTATGTCTCGCGCAACCCGGCCCAAGGAAGAGGGGCGTATCGCGATCGTCACGAACGCGGGCCGGGGGGCGGTGGACGCTGATGGCGTTGGCGCGAAAGGGTTTGCAGGGCGGAGAGCCGTGAGCAAAGACCTCGCGCATACGACCAGTGTCATCGGCGTACGGCAAAATCGTGTGGTCCTGGCGCCCGGGGTCTGTGCGCCAAGTCTTGCGGTGATGTGGTTGCCCGACCGGGCGATGCGCGTCAGCCATCCGCAAGGCGACGGGGGCAATAGTGCATCGCTCCCCGGGGAGAGCACGACATAAGCCGTAAAGCCACTGCGCAGGGAAGGCCGGATGTTTGGCTTCACCTGTATGCCGCTGTGCAAATTCTTCGTTGCCACCTTTCGCACAGTGGACCGTGGGTGCCCGGCCGGCACCCGGTCTTCCCTGCGCCCTCTTTCAATTATGAGGGTGAGCGAGAAGCAAAGCTCGGGCGAAATGCGCCGCGAGGATGCGGCAGCGTGCCTGCGAGTCACGCGAATTGGAGAGACGCGGTGTCGCAACTTGCTCCGTCATTGCGAGCACAGCGAAGCAATCCAGGAATGCATCCGCGGAAGATTCTGGATTGCTTCGCTGCGCTCGCAATGACGGTGTTGAGGCAGGTGCGCGCCAAAGCTCCGCTCTCGTGCCCCGGCTCTGCGCCGCACCGCTTACGCGTCACGTCCGGGACACGAGAGCAGCTTCGCGCAACCGTCACAGTCTCTAACGCCCACTAACCAACACCTGACTTAAAACTGTCATAATCGCTGAATGGAACCCGCGCCTGCGCGCTTTTTACACGTCGTTAAGCGCGCCTGCATTGGATGCGGCGGGAAAGTGCGTTGGGGACTGCAATGACTGCCGCGAAGAAGATGCCGGGAAAACCGGCCGCCGAAATGTTCGACGACATCCCGGTGCTTCAGCGCAAATGGCGTGCGGCGTTGAAGCCGGGCGAGCGGTTGCCGCGTTACGAGGACGTCATGCTCGGCAGTCTCGGACGGCTCGCCGACCACATCGCGCTCTTAAAGAACGATGGCGTGCTCGAACTGTCGCGCAGCGGACGCTACGTGCAGAAATGGCTCGGCGAGGAGCGCTGGGACATTCCCCTAGCCGAGCTGTCGCCCGATTGCGCCACGGCGCTGTCGGAAGCGGCGGCGAGCGCGCTGGCGGCCGGACGGCCGCACCGGGCGAGCGCGCATTGCGTGCGCGACGGCATGGTCAGGACCTACGACGTGCTGGCGCTGCCGACGTCCTCGCGCTGGGGCGCGACGCTGATCGGCGCCTATGTCAACGAGCGCGGCGCGCAATACAATCTCCTCGACGCCATCTTTTCCGCGACCGACGACGCCGTGGTCTCCCTGGCGACGCTGCGCGATGCCGCCGGCAAGCCGTTCGACTTTCAGGTCGTGCACCACAACAAGAGCGCGGGTGAGCTGCTGAAGGTTGCAGGCGCAAGCCTGTTGTGGCGGCGGATCGGTGAGGGCGGCACGCTGCTGGCTTTGCCCGAGGTGATGGAATTCCTGCTCAAGGCCGTTGCGGGCAGCCGCTGCGAGCAGCTCGAGCTGGAGAGCGAGGGGCGCTACCTCAGGCTCAGCGCCACGGCCTTTGCCGACGTGGTCTCGCTGACCATCTCCGATGTCACTGTCCTGAAGCGGCGCGATGCTTCGTTCCGCCTCCTGTTCGACAACAATCCAATGCCGATGTGGGTGTTCGACGCAGAGACCAAGGAGTTCCTCAGCGTCAACGACGCCGCGGTCCAGCATTACGGCTACAGCCGCGCGACCTTCCTGCGCATGAAGCTGCACGAGATATGGCCGGAGGACGAGTGGGACAGCCACGCCGCGGCGCTGGAGCGCCTCGGCGACGCCTACCACTCCTCGCGCAATTGGCGACACTTGCGCGCCGACGGCAGCGAGATCGAGGTGCTCACCTTCGGCCGTCGCGTCGCCTTCGACGAGCGCGACGGCTATCTGGTGGCGGTGGTCGACATCACCGAACGGCGCAAGGCCGAAGCGCGCATCGCCTATATGGCGCATCATGACGGGCTCACCGACCTGCCGAACCGCGAGCACTTCCAGGAGCGCCTGAAGCAGGCGCTGGACCAGGCCGCGGGAAAACGGGTCGGCGTGCTCTACATCGACCTCGACCTGTTCAAGAACATCAACGATTCCTTCGGTCATCCGGTGGGCGATCGCCTGTTGAAGCAGGTCGCCGAGCGCCTGACCATAGCGGTCCGCGGCACCAATCTCGCCGCGCGGCTCGGCGGCGATGAGTTCGCCGTCATCTTGGCTGCCGACGTCTCGCCGAACGAGGCCAGCGCCTGTGCCTCCCTGCTGATCGACATGCTCAAGGCGCCTTACGACGTCGACGGACAAGAGATGGTGATCGGCGCCAGCGTCGGCATCGCGCTGTCGCCGGGCGATGGCACCACGCCGGAAGAGTTGATGCGCAATGCCGACATGGCGCTGTACCGGGCCAAGGCCGACGGCGGCGGCGTGCACCACTTCTTCGAGCGTGAGATGGACCTCCAGGCGCAGAGGCGCCGCGACATGGAGCTGGATCTGCGCCGGGCATTCGCCAACGGCGAGTTCGAGCTGCACTATCAACCGCTGGTGTCGATCGCCTCCGACCGCATCTCCGGCTTCGAGTCGCTGCTGCGCTGGCGTCATCCGGATAAGGGCATGATCTCGCCCGCGGAGTTCATACCCGTCGCCGAAGACATCGGCCTGATCACCCAGCTCGGCGAATGGGTGCTGCGCGAAGCCTGCACCGAGGCGGTGAAATGGCCCGTCGACGTCAAGGTCGCCGTCAACCTGTCGCCGGCACAATTCCGCAGCCGCAACCTGGTCCAGGTCGTGATCTCGGCCCTAGCGCAGTCCGGCCTGTCGCCGAAGCGGCTCGAGCTCGAGATCACTGAGTCGATTTTCCTGGCCGAGACCGACGCCAATGTCGCCACCTTGCACCAGTTGCGCGAGCTCGGCGTCGGCATTTCCATGGACGATTTCGGCACCGGCTATTCCAGCCTGAGCTATCTCCGCAGCTTTCCGTTCGACAAGATCAAGATCGACCGCTCCTTCGTCAAGGATCTGGCTGAGCGGCCCGACTGCGGTGCGATCGTGCGCGCGATCTCGGGTTTGGGGCGCAGCCTCAACATCACCACGACCGCGGAGGGCGTGGAGACCGAGGATCAGCTCGACTGGCTGCGCGCCGAAGGCTGCAACGAGGTGCAGGGATTTCTGTTCAGCGCCGCGCGGCCGGCGGCCGAGCTCGGAAAGCTCCTCGCCGATTTCGGCCAGCGCACCTCACGGGCGGCGTAACGCGGGCGGATAGCAATCGTAGACCAGCGCCTTGAACGCGGGGGTGATGCGGCCGCGCTCGTTCTGGGTCTGCTGCATCATGACGTAGACCATGTCGAGCTTGGGATCGACGCCGAAATAGGTGCCGCTCCCCGAGTCCCATTTCAATTCGCCGAGCGAGCCCGGCGGCGGCGGTTTTGCATTGCCGGGATCGGTGCGCACCGCAAGGCCGTAGCCGTAGCCGAAGCCGTCGCCTGGAAAATAGAAATAGTCGCGTCCGACGCCGGAGCCCGGCCCGATCTGATCGGTCGTCATGGCCTTGAACGCGGCGGGGCTGAGATAGCGCCTGCCCTCGAGCTCGCCGCCGTTGAGCAGCATCTGCGAGAAGCGCTGATAGTCGGTGATGGTCGAGAGCAGGCCGCCGCCGCCCGACTGCCATTCTGGATGGTCCAGGCGGTCGCGCTCGCCGGCGAGCAGGATTGAGTCGCTCGGCAGCGGCCGCGCCATCCGCGCCAGCTCGTCCTCGGTCGCGAGCGTAAATTTGGTGCTGTTCATGCCGAGCGGATCGAAGATGCGGGCTTTCAGGAAGTCGTACAGCGTCTGGCCCGAGATGATCTCGATGACGCTGCCGAGCACGTCGGTGGAATGGCCGTAGCGCCACAGCGTTCCGGGCTGCCGCGCCAGCGGCAGCTTGGCGATGCGATCGGCGAATTCCCTGTTGTCGAAATGGCCCGCGAAAATGTTGGCCATCTTGTAGGCGTGCTCGACCCATTCGCTGCCGATGTAATCGTAGCTGATGCCCGAAGTATGCCGCAGCAGATCCTCGATGTTGACGGGGCGGTCCGGTGGGTCGAGGTCCAGCTCGACCGTGCCGCCTGGTAGGGTCACCTCGCGGCCCACCTTGGTCTCGGCGAACAGCGGGACGTATTTCGACACGGGGTCGGTCAGCGCAAGCTTGCCGTCGTCGATCAGCATCATCGCGCCAAGGCACGTGATCGGCTTGGTCATGGAGTGGATGGCAAAGATCGTGTCCGGCGTCATCGCGACGCCGCTCCTGGTGTCGCGCACGCCGAAGCACTTCAGATAGACCGGCTTGCCGTGTTGCTGAACCAGGATCACCGCGCCCGGCAGGCGGCCGCTTGCCACCTCGTTGTCGAAGAATGCCGTGATGCGGTCGAGGCCGTCGGGCGAGGGGGCGGGGATGTCCGCGGCCCGGCTTCGCGCCATCGTGCCGGCGAGCATCGCGGCCCCGACCAGAAATTCACGGCGTCTCATCCGCACCTTCCTCCCTCGGCGGGATCAAAGCCGCAAGAGGCTCGATGCGTCAACACAACATCGATTAAAATCGCGTCACGATGTCCGAAAGTGACGGGCGCGGACGGTCTTCGTTCGGCTTGGTCGGCGTGCCGATATGAATGAAGCCGGCGAGCTTCTCATCCGGCTTGAGGCCGAGGCCGTCGAGCACGTCGCGGTCGAAAGAGAACCAGCCGGTCAGCCAGCAGGCGCCGTAGCCGAGTGCGGTGGCGGCGGTGACGATGTTCATGGCGCTGGCGCCCGCCGACAATTCCTGCTCGAACGCCGGCACCTTCGGATGCGGCTTGGTGAAGCTGACGATGCCGATCACCAGCGGTGCGTCCATTAGGCGCTTGCGCTCGGTCTCGACGTCGGCCGCCGGCGCGCCCGGATTCTTCCTGGCGAAGACCCGCGCGATCACCTCGCCGGCACGTAGCCGGGCCTCGCCCTCGAAGATGATGAAGCGCCACGGCGCGAGCTTGCCGTGATCCGGCACGCGCGCCCCGATGGTGAGGATGGTCTCGAGCTCGGCCGCCGACGGGCCGGGCCCCGTCATCTCGCGCGGCTTGACCGAGCGGCGGGTCTTCAGGAGTTCGATGGCATCGGGCACTGCGATATCCTCTTCAAATGGTCGGCGGGCGTGCCATGCCGAGATAAGCATGCACGCCCGCAACCGGAAGCGAATTTAGATCGATTTCAGGATCAAGCGGCGCCGCGCATTCGCTTCACATCCGGCGGCGTCGCCTCGTCGACCAGGGCGGCGATCGCCTCGGCCGTGGTCATCACCTTCTGGCCGTCGCTGCCGAGCCGGCGGACCGAGACCGAATGCGTCTCAGCCTCTTTTTTGCCGACCACAAGCAGGGCCGGGATCTTGGCCAGCGAGTGCTCGCGGACCTTGTAGTTGATCTTTTCGTTGCGCAGGTCGATCTCGGCCCGAAGCCCGGCGCGCCGCGCCTGCTCCAGCACCACCTTGGCGTATTCGTCGCCTTCCGAGGTGATGGTGGTGACAACCGCCTGCACCGGCGAGAGCCAGAGCGGGAAGTTGCCGGCATAGTGCTCGATCAGGATGCCGATATAGCGCTCCATCGAGCCGCAGATCGCGCGGTGCACCATCACCGGCGGTTTCTTGCCGCCGTCATGGTCGATGTAGAAGGCGCCGAACCGCTCCGGCAGGTTGAAGTCGACCTGCGTGGTGCCGCACTGCCAGTCGCGACCGATGGCATCGCGCAGAACGTATTCGAACTTCGGCCCATAGAACGCGCCTTCGCCCGGATTGATCTCGGTCTTGATGTGATTGTTCTGCGACTGGATCTCGCGCAGCACCGTCGCCATTACGCGCTCGGCGTGATCCCACATCGCATCGGTGCCGACGCGTTTCTCCGGCCGGGTCGAGAGCTTCACCGTGAGGTCGCCGGTGAAGCCGAAATCGGCATAGGTCGACAGGATCAAATCGTTGATCTTCAGGCACTCCTCGGCGAGCTGATCCTCGGTGCAGAAGATGTGCGCGTCGTCCTGGGTGAAGCCGCGCACGCGCATCAGGCCGTGCATGGCGCCGGAGGGCTCGTAGCGGTGCACCACGCCGAACTCGGCGAGGCGCAAGGGCAGGTCGCGGTAGCTCTTCAGGCCGTGCTTGAAGATCTGGACGTGGCCAGGGCAGTTCATCGGCTTGAGCGCAAACCAGCGCTTGTCCTCGGCCTCGTCGCCGGCCGATTGCGCCGCGAACATGTTCTCGCGATACCAGCCCCAATGGCCCGAGGTCTCCCACAGCACCTTGTCGAGGATCTGCGGCGCGTTGACCTCGTTGTAGTCGCCGGAGAGGCGCCGGCGCATATAAGCGATCAGCTGCTGGAAGATGGTCCAGCCTTTCGGATGCCAGAACACGACGCCCGGACCTTCCTCCTGGAAGTGGAAGAGGTCGAGCTCGCGCCCGAGCTTGCGATGGTCGCGCTTCTCGGCCTCCTCGATCTGCTTCAGGTAGGCGTCGAGGTCCTCCTGCTTGGCGAAGGCTGTGCCGTAAATGCGCGTCAGCATCGGGTTGTTGGAATCGCCGCGCCAATAAGCGCCGGCCACCTTCATCAGCTTGAAGGCGCCTCCGACCTTGCCGGTCGAGGTCATGTGCGGACCGCGACACAGGTCGAACCAGTCGCCCTGGTAGTAGATCTTGATCGGCTCGGTGCCGGGAATGGCGTCGACCAGCTCGACCTTGAAGGCCTCGCCCTTGTCGCGGAACACCTGCTTGGTCTTTTCGCGGTCCCAGACTTCCTTGGTGAAAGGCTTGTCGCGCGCGATGATCTCGCGCATCTTCTTCTCGATCGCGGCAAAGTCTTCCGGCGTGAACGGCTCGTTGCGGAAGAAGTCGTAATAGAAGCCGTTCTCGATCACGGGGCCGATCGTGACCTGGGTTCCCGGCCACAGCGTCTGCACCGCTTCCGCCAGCACGTGTGCGCAGTCGTGCCGGATCAATTCGAGCGCGCGCGGGTCATCGCGATTGACGAGCTCGATTCCAGCGTCGGCCTCGATCGGATCGTTGAGATCGGCAAGCGTGCCGTCGAGCGCCATGGCGACCGTGCGCTTGGCCAGCGACGGCGAGATGCCCTTGGCGATATCGAGGCCGGTGATGCCCTTGTCGAACTGGCGCTTGGCGCCGTCGGGGAAGGTGAGGGTGACTTTGGCGGCGGGGGTCACGGGCTTCAAATTGGAGAGGCTGTACTGGAAGCCGGACTCGGATTTGGGCTGGTCGGACATTGCTTTTCTCCTGGGGCTCACTCCTGCGAACGAGCGCAGGTAAGCGGGAACGAGCGATATATCAGGCGATTCGGCCTGCGCAATCCGGCATTTCCAAGAAAGTGGCGCGCAAAACCCGGGGCGGAGCCAGCAACTATTTCACGTTGTACCCTTTAACCGGTCGCAGGCCGCCGCTACATGCGTTTGCATGAAAAGCGCCCCAGCCGCCGGCCGTTTCGCGCCAACCGCCCTGATGCTCGGCAATCTCGTGACCGGCTGCTCGGTGTTGGCACCGGCGGGCATGCTGCCGGAATTGTCGGCGGGGCTCGGGATCAGCATCCACGCGGCCGGGCTCCTGATCACCTTCGGCGCGGTGACGCTGTGCGTCGGCTCGCCGCTGACGGCGTGGCTGACCAGCCGCATCGAACGGCGGATCCTGCTCGCCACGACGCTGGCGGTGCTCGCACTCGGCAATCTCGCCTCCGCGCTTGCGCCCGATTACACCAGCCTGCTGATCATTCGGCTCGCGATGCTCGCAGTCGGCTCGCTCTATACGCCGCAGGCCGCCGGCACGGCTGCGCTGATCGTGCCGGCGGAACGGCGCGGCAGCACCATTGCGTACCTCTTCCTCGGCTGGTCGCTCGCAGCCGCCGTCGGCCTGCCGCTCATCACCTTTATCGCCAGCCGCTACGGCTGGCGCGCGGCTTATGGCGGGGTCGGCGCGCTCAGCTGCGTCAGCTTGCTGCTGTTGCTGCTGCGTCTGCCGGCGGGCCTGCAGGGCGCACCGGTCGATCTGAAGACATGGGCCGCCGTCGGCCGAAGCAGGACGATCCTGCTGCTGCTCGCGATCACGATGCTGCAAATGTCGGGGCAGTTCGTCGTGTTCACCTATATGGGCCCGCTGCTCAACAAGCTCACTGGCGCCGGTCCCGATGCGATCGGCTTGGTCTTCGCGCTGTACGGGATCTGCGGCTTCCTCGGCGTCGTCGTCGCCACCCGCATCGTCGACACTGCGGGGCCCTATCGCACCTCGTTGCTGTTCACCTGCCTGCTGCTTGCCGGGATGAGCGGGTGGGCCCTAGGCGCCGGCTCGCTCGTCATGATGGCGGGCGCGGTGACGATCTGGGGCCTTGGCTTCGCCTCGACCAACTCGATGCAGCAGGTGCGGCTGGTCGCGGCTGCGCCGCCGCTGGCGTCGGCCACCGTCGCCCTCAACACATCCGTCCTCTATATCGGCCAGGCGGTCGGCTCCGCGGTCGGCGGCTTGCTGTTCGCCCGCGAGCTCCTGCACACGCTCGGCTTCGTCGCGGTCGGTTTCGTCGTGCTGGCACTGATCCTGGTGGTCGTGACCCGGCCCAGGCGGGCGGCTGCCGCCACCGCCTGAACGCAGCAGGTCGTGCGCGCAAGGCGCTTGGCAAACCTCGCGCGGGAGCGGTAGAAGGCCGGCGTGGGGATCAAAGAGAGTTGACTGAGATGAGGATGATTCTGGCGGTTGCCGCGGTGCTCTATTCAGCCTCCGCATTTGCGCAGACCGAGAAGCCACCCATGGTGGGGGACAAGCCGCTGGTGCAGGTCAAGCCGAAAGGCGCCAACGAGGCTGTCGCCGCTCCAAAGGGCAAGCCGCAATCGATCGCGGTCCGCCTCCAGACCTGCCTCGAAATCGACGACGGCACCAAGGATCGCCTCAACTGCTACGACGCGGTGATCCCGCCGGCGCCGAAGCCGAAGCCGGCCAAGGCCAAGGGCTATGCCGACTGCCGCTTCTTCAAGGAAGAGGACGAGCGGCTGGCCTGCTTCAACGGCTTTGCCGAGAGCATTCCGAAGCTGCCCAGGAACTGATATTGGGAACTGATATCCCGGCTAGGGATTTGTGGAGGCGACGCGCGTCAGCGCGAGCGACGGCGTCGCCGCCATCTTCACCAGCACGTCCTTGAGCGGATCGCGCGTCCAAGCGCGGGTGACATAGTCGCGATGGGTGATGCCCTCGCCGGTCTCCACGAATACCACGCTGCCGGGTCGTAGCGGCCCGTCCATGTCCTCGGCGACGCTGATGCCCTTCTGGCCGAGCATGCTCATCAGCTCGCGGTCGCGCCGCGCGGTGTGGCGGGTGTAGGCGCTGACGAAGAAGCCGGAACGGTGGCTCTCGATCCAGGACGCGAATTTGTCCATCTCGCCATAGACGGCATCGAGCAGCACCACGCCGCGCACGCGGTCGCTGATGCCGCCGACCTCGAGGCTCCAGGCCGTCGGCAGGAAGCCGCCGCTATAGCCGACGATCACGATCGGCATGTTGGCGAAGGCGCGCGCGCTGTTGGGATCGCCGGTGAGGCGCGCAAGATGGTCGGCCGATTCCGCCATGAAGCGCTTGAAGCCGCCCGGCTGCCAGAATTTTCCGGCGCTGGAATCGGCGGCGTCGACCGCCATCTGCGGCGCGAGCAGGATCGCATTGGCGCCGGAATCGGTGACCTGTTTCGGCACCATCTGCCGGTCGCGGACGTCTCGCTCGAGCGTTGCGCCATTGCCGTGGAAGAACACCACGATCACGCCCGGCTTGCGCAGGTCGAAATGCTCGGGCACGTGCACCAGCACGCGGCTGTCGCTGTAGGTCTCGTCCTGCCAGTAGACGCGGCCGGAATAGCTGCGGTGGCCGCGGCGGTCGCCCTTGGAGATGTTGAGGAAGGGCGCGTCGGAGGCGGGGTTGTTGCCGAAATAGGGAAAGGCCGACGACTTCATGCTGACGAGTGTCGTCAGATCCTCGCGGGCGGGGCGCTTGTACGGCACTTGCGGCTCGAGCGAGGCCACCTTGTAGGACGCCTGCTCCGGCTGAGACTGCACGGCGCGCTTGGGCGAGAAGTCCGACATCTGCCGCTGCAGGAAGCTCTCACTCGCCGAGGGAAAGCGCTCCCTAAACTGCGGGGCAGGGAAGCGGTCCTCGAACGTGTCGCCGCTTGCCAGGCGCGCGTTCGAGCTCTGCGAATTGGTCTTGGCGACCACCTGGACATTCGCCTGGGAGTTCGCCGCCAGCGCCGCCGGATCCGGCGCCTTGCCGCATTGAACCAGCGTCAGCGACAACGGCACCATGACTGAGATTAGAGCGGCCCGGAGCGCACGATCATGCCGACCGGACATTGTCCGATCGGCACGATCATCAGCTCTCAGTTTAGGAGCGGCCCCGGCCATCCACCCATGACCCCAAAGTCACGACCCAAGTCTTACGTCCCAGGTCACACGTCCAAGTCACACGTCCATCGGCAAACTTGAAACAATTGAGCCGACTGGCGTTTAGGCGACGTTAAGCGTCCGGAGAAACTTCCCCACATCCGGAACGCTCGAAAGGACCATGCAATCGTGTCCTGATTGTGGGGGAGCGGAACGGACAATCCCGGGTGCATCCAGAGACATCGTCCAAAGAAGCGCCTAGGCGGTGGTCAGGTACCTACCTCCGTTGCCTCATTTAACCCTTGTTAACCCTGCTTGAATTGACTGGGCCAAAGTGCACGATCGGCCCATTAGGCGAAGCGCCTGAGGTTAAGGACCCCGATGACGGCATCAGATGCGGGTACCCCGCCCTGGACGGACCGGCTGACCGGGAGGGGGGCCGGGGTCTCCGTTCCGGTCGCCACCGCCATCGTCGTCGCCGACATGATCGGGGTCGGCGTCTTCACCAGCCTCGGCTTCCAAGTCAAGGACATCCCGTCCGGCTTCTCGATCCTGCTGCTCTGGACGGTCGGCGGCGTCGTCGCGCTGTGCGGTGTGTTCGCGTACAGCGAGTTGGGCGCGATGTTTCCGCGCTCGAGCGGCGAGTACAATTTCCTCGGCCGTGCCTATCACCCGGCCTTCGGCTTCCTCGCCGGCTGGGTGTCGGCCACGGTCGGCTTCGCGGCGCCGGTCGCGCTCGCCGCGATGGCGTTCGGGGAATATGCCAAGTCGGTCGTACCCGATCTGCCGGCGATTCCGCTCGCCATCGGCGTGGTGTGGCTGGTTTCGCTGGTGCAACTGACCGGCGTCAGGCACTCATCCACGTTCCAGTTGATCTCGACCGTCCTCAAGGTCGTGCTGATCGTCGGCTTCCTGGTCGCCGGCTTCGTCATCGCCGTGCCGCAGCCGATCAGCTTCACGCCGCAGCCCGGCGATATCGCTCACATCGTCAGCGCGCCGTTCGCCATCGGGCTCGTCTTCGTGATGTATTCGTTCTCGGGCTGGAATGCCACCACCTACATCATCGGCGAGATGAAGACGCCGCAACGGAACCTGCCGCGCGCGCTGCTCGCGGGCACGCTGATCGTGCTCGTGCTGTATGTCGCGCTGAACGCGGTATTTCTCCATTCGGCGCCGGTCAGCGCGCTCGCCGGCCAGCTCGACGTCGCCAGTGTCGCCGGCACGGCGATCTTCGGCACCCTCGGCGGTCGGATCGTCGGCGCCATGATTTGCTTCGGTCTGATCTCTTCGATCAGCGCGATGATGTGGATCGGCCCGCGCGTGATGATGACGATGGGGGAGGACATTCCCGCCTTGCGCGTTTTCTCCAAGCGGTCCGTGAGCGGCGCGCCGGCCTATGCCATCCTGTTCCAACTGGCCATCGCCAATCTTCTGTTGTTCACGCGCAGCTTCGAGGCGGTGCTCGATTTCATCCAGTTCGCGCTGTTGTTCTGCTCGTTCTTCACGGTCGCAGGCGTCATCAAGCTGCGTATCACCGATCCCGATCTGCCGCGGCCCTATCGCGCCTGGGGATACCCGTTCACGCCGCTCGTGTTTCTGCTCGTGACCGCGTTCATGATGTACTACCTTCTGACGGAGCGGCCGCTTCAGTCGCTGTCGGGAATGCTCGTCATGCTCTCCGGCCTTTTGATTTACGCTGTTTTCCGCAGGCGGCCCGTCGTCGCTGCCGCATCACCGCATCGCGAATAGACATGCTCCGCCCCCTGAGAATTGCGGCCGTTGCTTTCGTCCTCCTGGCTGCGGCCGTCTCGTCCGCGCGTGCCGCAGACGTCACCTTCGATGACACGGCGCGCTTCCTTGCGGGCATGCAGCCTTCGGCGGACTCGCCGCTGGTGCCGCTCACCAGGGACCCGGCCTGGCAGCGTCACGCCAAATTCTTCGACGGCGCCTTCGCTCAGCTCGAGCAGCGTCAGCTCTCGAAGATCCGCAGCTGGGCCGACCTCAATCTGGCCGCGCCCCGACCGACCATGTTCTATTTGTTCAGCGGCCCCGATTTCCTCTACGCCAACACCTTCTATCCCAAAGCCAGCACCTACGTGCTCGGCGCGCTGGAGCCGGTCGGTGCGGTGCCCGATTTGACGCGGCTGCCGCGTGGTTCGGTCGGCGCTGCGCTCTACAACGTCGAACGCTCGCTCGGCTCGATCCTGAGCTTCTCGTTCTTCATCACCAAGCAGATGAAGGTCGACCTGAGCGCCAACCAGGTCAACGGCACCTTGCCGATCCTCTATGTCTTCCTCGCCCGCTCCGGCAAGACCATCCGCAACGTCGAGATGATCGCGCTCGACGACAAGGGCGGGCTACATGTCGGCGGCGACAATCCCGGACGGAACGCGACGCGCGGCGTCCGCATCAGCTTTGCCGGCAGCGACGGGGAAGCGCGTACGCTGTATTATTTCGCAACCGACCTCTCCAATTCCGGCGCACGTGCCGCGGGCTTCCTGAAATTCTGCGAGACGCTCGGGCCCGGCAACAGCCTGCTCAAGAGTGCGTCCTACTTGTTGCACTCCGGCAATTTCACCGTCGCACGCGACTGGTTGCTCGCCAACAGCGCCACCATCATCCAGGACGATTCCGGCATTCCGCTTGCGAACTACAATGCGCGGCAATGGCGGTTCTTCCCGTTCGGCCGCTATCTCGGCCCCATCGACGAATTCCCCGGCCGCTACCAGGAGCGCTACGCCGAGCTGTTCACGCGCGCCCAGCCAATCGATTTCGGCGTCGGCTATCGCTGGCGCATGCGTGAATCGAATTTGCTGCTGGCGGTGAAGGTGCCGGGCAGCGAGACCGCACCGGCTGCAGAGACCACTTCGGCCGCCGAGCCGGCGCCAAAGCCGCCGCGCCCGAAGCGGCTACGACCGCCGGAGTCGATCCCTCCGTCACAGGGACGGTTCTACTGGTTCCGGTGACTACCAATGCACGCTCTGGCTCGGCACGATGAACGTCGTCGTGCTCGGCTGTGTTGCAAGGCTCCTCTCAAGATACCAGCCTGAGCCGAGGACGAGCGCAAGCAAAGCGATGATGGCGAGCAGGTCGATGGTTCTTGGATCGTGTGCCCTGTGATCGAGATTCGGACCGGGCTTGACGTGAAAATGCGGGCTGATTTTCCAGCGCATTGTTGTTTCCTCCCGTGGGGAGCATCAAGACAACGCGGGCGGAAAGTCTAAGGTTCCGGTCAGGGCGGCGCTGTTCAGAGCACCGCAGGTCAGGACGCGTTAACTCCGCGCCAGCGGCCATAGCGCCAGGGGAGATACCAGCGTGCGCCTTTGGGCGCCGTGAGAGGCACGTTGTCGATGCCGGACGTGCCGAAGGGATGGCAACGGAGCAGGCGCGCGAGCGTCATCCAGCCGCCGGCCCACAGCCCGAACCGTTCGATTGCCTCATCGCCATAGACGGAGCAGGTCGGCAGGTGCCGGCAATTGTAACCGACCAGAGGTGACAGCGTGTGGCGATACAGCCAGATCAGTGCACGGCCGAATCTGCGCGGCAGCCGGAGCACACCATCGACGGAACTGGAACAGCGCTGGCAGGCTGAATGCTTCATGTGCGTTGTGCTGCGATGTTGAGCGAAGCTTTGCCCGGTTCCGGTGCAGGGAACCATAAGTTGTTGTTTCCACGCCATATTTTGCGTGTTTTTTGGGAGCACTGCAGCAAGTATCTGTGGACGATCTGTATTCGCCCGGATACCATTTTTATGACGGCCGTGTGTAGAAACATACGCCTGTATGATGGACTCAGGTAGCGCCACCGGGGATTGTTTGGGGACCTTGGGGCTTTGG
>NZ_JADYVS010000090.1:0-1050 GCF_020194055.1 Bradyrhizobium sp. NBAIM03
CGAGCGCGATCCAAATTCGCCGCCGTCTGTACACCACGCGTGCTTAGTTCGTTTGCTCGCTTGAATTCTGCGTCCGCTTGACGAAGGCGTGTGGCCGCAGCGTCCTGAGCTGCTTTCGTTTCGGCAATTCGAGCCTCAATCTGCCGAACCCTTCCGCGCTGGTAATCAGTTGATTGAACATCGAAGCGAGACCTGGATGCGGACAAGGCCTCTCGCTGGCCAACGAGACGGTTGAGCTCGATCTGCTGGTTCGTGCGATCGCGATCAAGCTCAAGAAGCCTCGCGGTATCGAAGCGTTGGTCGTTGATTTCTGCTATGAGCTCGCCGGGACTAATGCGCGCGCCGATGCTCTTTACGGCAAGGGTTACCTTTCCTTCGATCGGGGCGCGAACGATGTAGAGCCGCGCATTGAGTGTAGCATCCGCCGATGTTCCAGCGTGGTGCTCACCGATAATAACGTACAATCCCACTGCCAACAGGGCCAAGCCGACGATTGCACGTACGAGCCTCATAACTCCCGACTGCATTTATGACGGGAGGGTCGCGCAGCGTATTACTGAGCAGCTACGGCCCAATCGTTTTCGCCTAAGCGACCCTCCGCGGCTTTTGATTGCCAAGTCCGGTGCCGCTCGGATGCAAGTGTTAGCGGGTCAGGCGTCATGATCAGACTAACAGGCTGGTAAAGAAGAGCTTCGTGATCTCAGCGGCAGGAGGATCCGTATCGTCAGAAGTGCAAACGGTCATGAATTCATTCCTGCAGTTCCAGCAGCGCCAGAGATCTTGGACCCCCCCGCGCACCGATGCGTTCATGCCACTCGAGGTGGACCAATGCAGAGCCACATTGAGGGCAGTTTTTGTGACGTGCTATTGAGACCGACTCCATGTGGCAGCTCGTGTCATTGCGTCAAAAGGCCACAGTCGAAGAAGCGTTAGCGTAGCCGCCGCTTCGTGGCGGCTGCGGTAGATGGACCTCTCTGTTCAAATCCTGTGCCAACCGCGACAGCTTGATCAGTAAGGGATAATTTTTCAAGGAAGTGTACCAAACCGACA
>NZ_JADYVS010000091.1:0-995 GCF_020194055.1 Bradyrhizobium sp. NBAIM03
CAGTTCTTCACCGGCGAAGAGTTTTTCCAGCACGTTTTCCCGCACGAGCGCTCGGACCTGAGCCATTGGCGCAAGCGGCTCGGCGACAAGCTGGAGCGATTGTTGGCCGAGAGCCTCCGGGTGGCGCACGAGGCTGGTGCGTTGCGCAGCCAAGACCTTAAGCGGGTCACGGTCGACACCACCGTGCAGCCGAAGGCCATCAGCTTCCCGACCGACGCCAAACTGCTGCATGCAGCGATCCGGGGGTTGAACCGCCTGGCGAGGAAGCACGGGGTCAGGCTGCGGCAATCCTATTCTCGAGTGGCAAAAAGCGCGGCGATGATGGCGGGCCGTTACGCTCATGCCAAACAGTTCAACCGGCATCAGCGGCAGCTGCGCATCCTGCGCAGCCGGCTGGGCCGGATCATTCGCGACGTCCGCCGCAAGATCGAGGGCCAGGAACACTGGAGGAGGCGTTCGCCCTCCCGCTTGGCCGGGCCACGCAGATCCGCTCGCAGCAGCAGCGACAACGCGGCTGGAAGCTGTATTCCTTCCATGCCCCGGAGGTCGAGTGCATCGGCAAGGGCAAGGCCGCCGCGCCTTATGAGTTCGGAGTGAAGGCCTCCATCGTCACCAACAACCGCCGGGCTCCCGGCGGCCTGTTCGTGCTGCATGCCAGGTCGCTGCCCGATAACCCTTACGACGGTCACACATTGCGGAACGTTATTGACCGCACCGAGGCCCTCACCGGCTGTGCGATCGAGCGGGCCTACGTCGACAAGGGCTACCGCGGCCACGACGCGCAAAATCCCCGCCGCGTCTTCATCTCCGGCCAGAAGCGCGGCGTCTTCGGCGCCATCAAGCGCGAGTTGCGCCGCCGCTCCGCCATTGAGCCCATCATCGGACACCTGAAGGCCGAAGGGCACCTCGGCCGGTGCTATCTCAAAGGCCGCGCCGGCGATGCCGCCAACGTCGTCCTCTCAGCTGTCGGCCACAACTTCCGCCGCATCCTTGCC
>NZ_JADYVS010000092.1:0-931 GCF_020194055.1 Bradyrhizobium sp. NBAIM03
GCATCACCGGCGTGACCTACAACTCCAAGGGTCTGGGCCTCGCCTCGCTGACCAGCGGTGTCGACTTCATCGATAACGCTGCCACCAACAAGGTGCTGACCAACCTCAACGCCGCCTCGAGCACGCTGCGCTCGCAGGCCTCGAGCCTCGGCTCGAACCTCTCGGTGGTGCAGGTTCGTCAGGACTTCAACAAGAGCCTGATCAACGTACTGCAGACCGGCTCGTCCAACCTGACCCTGGCCGACACCAATGTTGAGGCGGCCAACAGCCAGGCGCTGTCGACCCGCCAGTCGATCGCGGTCTCCGCGCTGTCGCTGGCCAACCAGTCGCAGCAGAGCGTGCTGCAGCTGCTCCGCTAAGTCGCGGACGATATCGCAAGCAAGATCCGGCGGCGGGGCTTCGGCCCCGCCGCTTTCTTTTTGGGCCGGCGTGCGAGTGCTGCCCGGCAAGGTCGCAGCGGTGCATTCGATGCAGCCAATTGCTCACTCTCAGTTATGGTTGACAAGTCGCAAATGCCTCATCGGTGCACGGAAAAGCACCGTCCTATCATGACGATATGGGTGAGAACGCTGAGGCTCCGGATGCGCACATGGTGAATCGGTGGAGGGCCTGGCGCGACTCGCTTCATGCTTTGTTAGCCCACAACGTTCACCGTCCCGGCCATCGATTAATCCTAATCGAAGTTTTGTTGCGTTGCGTACCAGAAGGGTAACACTCAATGTCCGGTATCGTTCTCTCCGCATCGGTTCGTCAGAACCTGCTCTCCCTCCAGTCCACCGCCGATCTTCTCGCCACCACCCAGAGCCGTCTGTCGACCGGCAAGAGCGTCAACTCGGCCCTGGACAATCCCACCAACTTCTTCACGGCCCAGTCGCTCGACAACCGCGCCAGCGACATCAACAACCTGCTCGACGGCATCGCCAACGGCGTG
>NZ_JADYVS010000093.1:0-887 GCF_020194055.1 Bradyrhizobium sp. NBAIM03
CCAGATCAGTGTCGGTGATGTCGTCAGACAACGGCCAGGTCAGCCCCGCCGCCTCAAAACGACGGATCGTCAACCGCACCGTCGAAGGCGCCGTCCCCAACCGCCGCGCAATCTCGCGGGTCGGCATCCAGGCCGACTTCAATCTGATCACATCGCGCACATGGCGCATCGCAAACCTCTCCGTCGGCATCCAGGTCCCCCTTCGCAAAGCCGAAAGGCGGGACCGCATCGGAGCCAGAAGAGGCCTCGTCACCCCGGGCGACATCATCCCGGAATGGTGGGCGAGATCATCTCGGAATGGCGGGCGACATCAAATCGGAACGGTGGGCGAGATCATTCCGGAATCGTGGGCGACATCGAGCGGAATCAGCAAGGAGGGCTCCCACCTGACGGGGAGCAGCGGATGTCCGTGGAAGTGTGATTCGGATCGTGTGCGTCCGGCGCTCCTGGAGTAATCAGGAGTCGTTAGGAGACAGCTCCGGCGCTTCAGTCGGAGGGGCATTAGGGGATTTGGATAACGGCTCTTCGAGACAATATCCAGACTTCGGGTATCTGATCGCCGCTAATTCAGCTCATCGTGCATCTGCACGCCGCCAGAGCGAAGAGGAGTCGTCGAAGATCAGGCGCTTGGCCGCTCGCGCACTCTGAGCGCATAGGGCCGTTCGCGGGCCCCTGTGCGTTGACGCTGGAGTCGGTCAAAACGGTGATGCACGACAGGCCGCCGCCCGCAATCGCGTAATCGAGCCAAGGTGATCTCTTGGAGTCTGCGCCCTGTCCAAGTGAATGCGCCCGCCTGAGCAACAATGCAGGGTGATGCGTCGAATGTATCGCAGCAACTCTAGACGCTTTATTCTAGTCAAGCGCCTCCCGAGCACGCTTGAACTCAG
>NZ_JADYVS010000094.1:0-843 GCF_020194055.1 Bradyrhizobium sp. NBAIM03
TCATGAAGACGCGCATGCAGCCGATCGGCAATGCCTGGCAGAAGCTGCCCCGCATCGTCCGCGACCTCTCATCCGAACTCGGCAAGCAGATCGAGCTCGAGATGCACGGCGCCGACACCGAGCTCGATCGCCAGGTGCTCGATCTGATCAAGGACCCGCTCACCCACATGGTGCGCAACTCCGCCGATCATGGCCTCGAGACCCCCGCCGAGCGCCTCGCCAGCGGCAAGGGCGAGCAGGGCACCATTCGCCTCTCCGCCTATCACGAGGGCGGCCACATCATCATCTGCATCGCCGACAACGGCCGCGGCCTCAACACCGAGAAGATCAAGGCCAAGGCGCTCTCGTCCGGTCTCGTCACCGAGGCCGAGCTCGAGAAGATGAGCGAAGCCCAGATCCACAAGTTCATCTTCGCGCCGGGCTTCTCCACTGCCGCTGCCATCACCTCGGTCTCGGGCCGCGGCGTCGGCATGGACGTGGTCCGCACCAATATCGACCAGATCGGCGGCACCATCGACATCAAGAGCGTGGCCGGCGAAGGAAGCTCCGTCACCATCAAGATCCCGCTGACGCTCGCCATCGTCTCGGCGCTGATCGTCGAAGCCGCCGGCGACCGCTTTGCGATCCCGCAGCTCTCGGTGGTGGAATTGGTCCGCGCCCGCGCCAACTCCGAGCACCGCATCGAGCGCATCAAGGACACCGCGGTCCTTAGGCTCCGCAACAAGCTGCTGCCGCTGATCCATCTGAAGAAGCTCCTGAAGATCGACGACGGCGCGGCCTCCGATCCCGAGAACGGCTTCATCGTGGTGACGCAAGTCGGCAGCCAGACCTTTGGCATCGTCG
>NZ_JADYVS010000095.1:0-843 GCF_020194055.1 Bradyrhizobium sp. NBAIM03
CTAGAACCTATCTCAAAATTGAAGATCAGCGTCGATCGGCTATAAAGGAAAGATGATTCGGCTGACGGACGAGCAATGGGAGCGCATCCGGAAACACTTTCCGGAAGAGCACATTGCCGACGGCCGGCCGGGCCGGAAGCCGATTGCGACACGTCAGGTTCTCGAAGCCGCTCTTTGGATTTTGAACACGGGCGCGCAGTGGCACATGCTGCCGCAGTGCTATCCGAACTATAAGACCGTACACCGTCGCTTTCAGAACTGGTGTCGCAATGAAGTGTTGCGGCGCGTTCTGACCGATATAGCCAACGAACTTCGTGAGAAAGGCTTGCTCGACGAAGAGGAGTGTTTCATCGACGCGACCTTTGCGATGGCCAAAGGCGGCGGTGCAGAGATCGGCCCAACGAGGCGCGGAAAAGGCTTAAAAATCATGGCGATTGTGGATCGCCACGGTTTGCCGCTTTCAGTGAGCACGCATGCCGCGAACCATCACGAAGTGCGCTTGGTACAGCTCTGCTTCGACTTCTACATGATCGAGGCCAAGCCAGAGAACCTGATCGGCAACCGCGCCTATGACAGCGATTCGCTCGATGATGAACTGTGCTCACAAGGCATCGAGATGATCGCGCCACATCGTTCAAACCGAGTGAGGTCGCTCACCCAGGACGGCCGCAGGCTCCGTCGTTATACTCGGCGTTGGCTGGTCGAACGCTTCTTCGCCTGGATACAGTGGCGGCGGCGCCTGCTGGTCCGCTGGGAGTTCTATCCGCAAAACTTCCTCGGCTTCGTCCAGCTCGCTTGCCTGCTGATCCTGTTTCGACAATTTTGAGATAGGTTCTAGTGTCC
>NZ_JADYVS010000096.1:0-797 GCF_020194055.1 Bradyrhizobium sp. NBAIM03
TCGGAGCGTTGCGGACGGCAAGGAGTTGACGGCAGAGGACGATTTTATCGTTGCGCCCGCCATTGGCGAGGAAGCCATAGTGGCGGATGCGATGGAAGCCGTCCGGCAGGGTGTGCAGGAGAAAGCGACGAATGAACTCACCGGCATTAAGGGTCATCACTTTGGCTTTACGATTCTGCCGAAAGTCCTTCCAGGCAAAGCTCACCTTGTCGTCGGCGGCAAGCGAGATCAGCCGACTGTTGGCGATGGCGACGCGATGCGTATAGCGGCTGAGACAAGCCAGCACCTGTTCGGGCCCGCCGAATGGCGGCTTGGCGTAGACGACCCAGTCGGTCCGTCGAAGTTGGGCGAGGCGCTCGGCGAATGCGGCGGGATCGGCGAGATGGACGAGATCGCCAAAGAAACCCAGCTGACCAGCCGCGAAATCAGCTTGCAGCTCTTGCAGAAACAGGCGGCGGAACAGCCGGGAGAGGACGCGCACCGGCAGGAAGAAGCCGGGCCGGCAAGCGACCCAGTGTGTGCCGTCGAGTGAAGGTCCACCACCAGGTACGACGCAGTGGATATGCGGATGGTGTTGCAGGGGCTGACCCCAAGTATGGAGGACGGCGGTCACACCGAGCTGAGCGCCGAGATGCTTGGGGTCGGCCGCGATGGTGGTGAGCGTCTCGGCCGCGCAGCGGAACAGAATGGCATAGACCACCGCCTTGTTCTGGAAAGCAATCTCTCTGGCCGGCGCCGGCAAGGTGAAGACGACGTGGAAGTATGGCACGGGAAGGAGTTCGGCTTGTCGCTCGGCA
>NZ_JADYVS010000097.1:0-785 GCF_020194055.1 Bradyrhizobium sp. NBAIM03
GAAGCGTTAGCGTAGCCGCCGCTTCGTGGCGGCTGCGGTAGATGGACCTCTCTGTTCAAATCCTGTGCCAACCGCGACAGCTTGATCAGTAAGGGATAATTTTTCAAGGAAGTGTACCAAACCGACAGCATGTCAGAAATCGGACAGTCAAGGTCATGTTCGAACGTAATGTCGCAAATCGGACTAAGTCTCGTTTTGGAAGCCTTGGGGGATCGTTTGGTGCTGAGTAATGCGGCCTGGGAGGTTTGGCTGATCATAAACGGCCTGATCAGGAGGGCTCCCACCTGACGGGGAGCAGCGGATGTCCGTGGAAGTGTGATTCGGATCGTGTGCGTCCGGCGCTCCTGGAGTAATCGAGAGCCGTTAGGAGACGGCTCCGGCGCTTCAGTCGGAGGGGCATTAGGGGTTTGGATAACGGCACTTCGAGACGATATCCAGACTTCGGGTATCTGATCGCCGTTAATACAGCTCATCGTGCATCTGCACGCCGCCAGAGCGAAAGGAGTAGTCGAAGATCCAGGCGCTTGGCCGCTCGCGCACCCTGAGCGCATAGGGCCGTTCGCGGGCCCCTGTGCGTTGACGCTGGAGTCGGTCAAAACGGTGATGCACGACAGGCCGCCGCCCGCAATCGCGTAATCGAGCCAAGGTGATCTCTTAAGAGTCTGCGCCCTGTCCAAGTGAATGCGCCCGCCTGAGCAACAATGCAGGGTGATGCGTCGAATGTATCGCAGCAACTCTAGACGCTTTATTCTAGTCAAGCGCCTCCCGAGCACGCTTGAACTCAG
>NZ_JADYVS010000098.1:0-784 GCF_020194055.1 Bradyrhizobium sp. NBAIM03
CCACTATCGCGATGTGCTGTGCAGCCGCATTCACACGCCGCAGAACGACTCCATCCTGCTGGCAGCCGGCCGTACTGCGCTCGGGGTTTAGCTGGACGCCGCCAACCAAGTCCAGCAAGATGCCCAAAAATCCCACATCAGGAACCTGTCGATGAGCACGCCCGTACTCGCCACTGTTTCCGCTGCTGCTTCCTCTGCGGCACCCGCACAAACACAGTCCATCGCGCCGCTGCGTGAGTTCGTGACGGCGCTGTCGCGCCTGCTGGATCAGCAACCGACCGAAGCCGAAATCCTCTCGCGCGCCGGCGCCCTGCTCAGTGCGCTTGTCGCCCGCGACGACTGGTTGCCCGCTGAATACGCCCAGCCGCACCCCGAGCACTTCCAGCAGTTCCTCCTGCATGCCGATTCCGGCGAGCGCTTTTCCATCGTCAGCTTTGTCTGGGGCCCGGGCCAGCGCACACCCATTCACGACCACACCACGTGGGGTCTGATCGGCATGCTGCGCGGCGCCGAATACTCGCAGCCGTTCAAGCTCGACGCCCAAGGCAAACCCCAACCCGACGGCCCGGCGATCCGCCTGGAGCCCGGCGCGGTGGAGCACGTCTCGCCGCGCGTGGGTGACATCCACCGCGTGCACAACGCCTTTGACGACCGCACGTCGATCAGCATCCACGTCTACGGCGGTAACATCGGCGGCATCCACCGCTCCGTCTATACGGAAGACGGCGAGCGCAAGCCGTTCGTCTCCGGCTATTCGAATACCCATCTGCCCAATCTCTGGGAC
>NZ_JADYVS010000099.1:0-751 GCF_020194055.1 Bradyrhizobium sp. NBAIM03
ATTCCTTTGGCAGCCTTGTTGCTGATTGCCGGGAGGAAGTTGAGGAACTTCTCGCCCTTTCGATCGCGAGCGCTGCGCGGCTGGAAGGTGTAGCCAAGGAAGTCGAACGAGATGTGTTCGCATTCCTTTCTCCGTTTATTGTCCTTGCAGTAGACGATCCGGGTTTTCTCCGGGTGGAGCTCCAGACCGCATTCCGCAAGACGTTTCCGGATCGCCTCCATCACGGTTTGAGCCTCTCTTTCAGTTCTGCAATGGACTATCGCATCGTCAGCGTATCTTTCGAAACACAAACAAGGGAAGGTCCGCTGCATCCAGTGATCGAATGCATAGTGCAGAACCAAATTTGCGAGCAGCGGTGAAACCACTGAACCCTGAGGGGTTCCGCGTGTTCTCTCCACAAGGATTCCGTCTTCTTTCTCCACGGGAGCTTGCAGCCACTGCTTTACGTAGAGACGAATCCAGCTCAGTTTCGTGTGGTGGGCGACGGCCTTTTCGATCAGGCGCCAAGGAATCGAGTCGAAGAACGACTTGATATCAAGGTCGATAACCCAGTCGAATTTCCAGCAACGCTTTCGCGCTGTCCCCACTGCGTCAAGCGCCGAACGGCCGGGCCGATAGCCGTAGGGGGGATGTCCCGGGTTCTGTTGAATTTCTGAAGAGGTCGGCGTTGCTCACCTTGAGCCGGTAGGCTCGGGGTGCTGATTCCACAAAGGAGAGCAACGCCATGACGAGAGATATCACACCGGCTGGT